>JAGVYO010000028.1 GCA_018303225.1 Candidatus Woesearchaeota archaeon | reverse complement strand
GCTGGCCGCAAAAGGAATAACAGGGATGTAAAATAGTTCTGAATTAAGTCGTACCATTATCTACAATTGCGCATTGGATAAAAAATATTTTTAACGAAGAGGCAAGTACAAAAATTTCCGAAGGAAATTTTTGGGATGAGCCTTACCGCAGAGAAAAGATAAAAAATAATGGAACTGCATTTTGTGGTATTACGCCAGCGTTGAAAGCGAGCATTGGCATTGAGATGGAAGAGAATGGTGGATGGTGTTGCTGAAGAAAAGTATTAAATAGAGTTAAGTAAAGATGATTAATATGAATTTTAAGAAATGGTGGAAAAAAAGATTTACCAAAAAAATTGATATTGGAATTCTAGCAGGGGTTTCTATTGGCCTCTTTTTGTCTTTGTCATTTTTTCATTTTATTTTTAATTTCAGTTCTAATGTATTTTTTGCATTGGGTGCACCTATTTTTTGGTTAAGCTTGCTCATTAGGCCAATTCTAGAATATTTTAACGTCAAAGGAATTTGGAATGTGGTTGCCATAAATACATTAATTACAGTTACAATATTCGGTTTTATAGGTTATCTATTGAACTTATTAAGAAAACATAATAAGAGTCTTTTCAAATCTATAATTAGTGTCTTAATAATAGCGTATGTTCTTTTATTTGCTTCTTGTCACCTTATGATCACTAGCGATTGGTAATTAACCATATCGCACCATTTTAACCCTTTTCAACCTATCCCGCACCAGAACCTTTAGCAACAACATTAATAAATCACTCTTTGTTCTGCCTTGGTAATGAAGGGGGAGACCAGGAACCATCTTATTTGCCTTTCTGTCCTGCTAGTCCTGACGCTGGTCTTCCTGCACAGCATTCTGGGAAGCAACCAAATATTGAACAACATCCATTACATCAATGATGTCACCTTCGTCTCCTACAATATCAAGGAGGCCATGCTCACCCACCACAGCCTTCCGCTGTGGACACCGTATTATTACAGCGGCCAGCCTTTATTCGCGCAGCCGGAATACCCCTTCATGGACCTCAACGTCCTGTTCATCCTGCTTTTCAGGAACATCTTCCTGGCCATGAATCTAACGGTTATAAGTTATTTCTTCCTGGCCGGAATGGGCATGTATTTCCTGTTCTGGCAGTTCAGGAAAAGCCATGCAGCCTCCCTGCTGGCCGCCATCGTCTTCATGTTCAACGGCTTTACGCATGGCTTCGTAATCCCGGGCAACGTCATGGTGCTGCAGAGCTATTCATTGATTCCATTCGTGCTATTGTTTCTCGTCAAGGCACTGCAGGAAGAAAAACCGATGTTATATTCGATTCTGGCCGGCTCGTTCGTCGCCATGCAGATTTGGCTCGGAGGAGCTATTTTCCTTCCGTATGAGCTCATCCTCATTGCAGTATACGCCGGCGTTTTCCTTATCGGAGGAAACATAGGGAAGAACCTAAAGAAAATCCTCCTCACAGGAGTTGTCCTGGCCATTGTAGCATTAGGATTAGGAGCGATAAAATTATTGCCCGGCGCCGAGTTTGTGAATCTCTCCAACCGCGGAGCGGGCATTTCCTATGAAGAATACCTTGGTCACCCGGTCCAACTAAAAGATTTCGGATATACGTTAATCACCAATCTTTTACCCAGGGGCAGCAGCCTAAGCGTAGCCGTTGGAATCGCCGGATTTGTTTTAGTGCTATTCGCATTGAAGGAATGGAAGAAAAAGTACGTCCTGTTTTCAGCAGCAGCATTCCTGCTTTCCATCCTCCTGGCTCTGGAAACACCTTTAGCCAGATGGCTCTACAGCCTGCCCATCTTCGGCCAATTGCGCCATATCGAACGTGCGTTGGTCATGGCAGCCGTCGTAATGCCAATATTGATAGGCATCGGATTCTTGCAGCTGCAGGAGAAGATAAAGAAAGAGCCGTTGAAAAAAGCGATTCCGTTCATCGCCATCGGGCTCGTTCTCATTGAACTGCTGGTCTTGTACCCATTTCCGGCATCTACACCCATCACAAAACCGCAGGACGTACCCATTATCAGCAAAATCGCAGAAGACCAAACCACCTTCCGCACCATCAACTTAGCTCTTTCCACCTTGGTCGGAGCAGAGGGCTACAATTACATGGCCCAGGAAAACATCGGCACCATCAAAGGTGGCAGCGGCATCTGGTTCAATGACTACCTCGCCTATCTTTCCATCGCGCAAAACACCCAGCCTGCAAAACTATGGGGCATCCTGAACAACAAATATGTGATCAGCAAAGATCCCATCAATCATTCTGATTTTAAGTTCGTGAGTAAATTCGAAGGGTGCGACAACTGCAACCTTTGGGAAGCATGGGGGCCTTACTTGTACGAAAACATCCAGTTCATGCCGAGAGCCTATCGCATCCCGAATGCCGTACTGGTGGTAGGCGATGAAGAGAACCGGAAAAATACCATTTACGCGCTACTCATCAATTCAGTCAATCCAAAGAAGGCCGTTTTGGTGGAAGGGAAAGAGGATATAAGCGGGTACACCCCGGAGAAATTAAAAAAATTCAGGGCGGTTATATTGGCTTCCGGCTCATTAAATGCGCAAAGCGGAAAACTCATCGAAGACTATGCCAACCAGGGAGGCATCGTGCTGCCGGACGTGCTGAGAGGGGAGCCATCCATAACCCCGGAGAAAGTGAATGCGTTGTTCAATGTCCTGGAAGGGGAGTTGACAGAAATGCCGTTTAAAGAGTACAGCCCGAACAACGTCCAGTTGGAATGGAATGGCGATACAGATTTTCTGGTGCTCAGCGAGCGCTTCTCGAATTTCCCGGGCTGGAAAGCAGAAATAAACAACAAAGAGATGGATATTGAGAAAGCCAACGGCATCATAACGGCCGTATACCCAGGCAACGAGAAAGGGACAATAACCTTCAGCTACCATCCAAGCTCCTTCAGGAACGGAAAATGGATAACCTTCATTACCCTCATCGGCATAATAGGATTTTTAGGATATAGCAATCAGAGAAAGAGAACCCGTCAAGAACCACCGGTCTCTGACCGGTGGCATGAACATTAAGAATTTATTTCGGTGGTTCTTGAGCGTGCTCAGGACACCACAAGAATAATAAAAGAACAACTCCACTATTCAGAGGATGGTGGTGTCCTGACACATGAAATTCGAGCTTGAAAAAGTGTTTTTAGCGGTATTCGTAACCGTTTTCTTACTTATCGGCATCGGCTTCCTGTGGGACAATCAGCTGAAGCACGACTTCCCCTATGGCTATCTGGCTTCCGACAGCTTCCAGCATCAGGTAAGGGCAGAAAGCATCAAGGATGCCGGAAATTACAGGAATGAAGCGCCGTACATCGTGTTCGGCATCGAGAACGTCATTGGATATTACCCGCCCGTGCTCTATCACCTCAGCGTGCTGTTTTCCTACGCATCCGGCCTGCCGGTGTATGATACCGTCTATTTCATCCCGTTCTTCGGAGCGATGATAGCAGCCTTGCTGATCTTCTTCCTCATCCGCTCGTTCAACAGACAAGTCGCCATTTTGGCGCTTCCGTTTTCGGTATTGGTGTTTGCCGGCGCCCTTTACACCGGCTTCACCTGGGGGCATTGGCCCTCGCTCACCTCGCAGTTTTTCCTGGCCGCCTTCATCTGGAGCCTGGGCAGATTCGACCTGAAAAAGCACTGGATCCTGCCATCCTTCTTCTTCAGCGCCATCATCATGACCCATACCTCCGAGGCCATCTTTGCCGGGTTATTCCTGATGCTGTACCTGGGCCATTCGTGGCTGATCAAAGACCTCGATAAAAAGAAGCTCCTGAATGTCGTAAAGATGGCACTTCTTACAGCCGTCCTTTCATCCTATTACCTGATCATCTTCCGCGGCATCTGGATGGTGCGGCAGCCCTTCCAGTTCAATGTGGTAAAAGCGTGGGGCGCCCCGCTTTTGTTTGCAGCGGATTTCAAGGCGTTGTGGATTTTCCTGGCAGTCGGAATCATCACCTCGGCATGGCTGATAAAGAAGAAAGAATTCTTTGTCCCATTGGTCAGCATAGCCCTGCTCCTGTTCGGATACACCAACTACCTCGGATTCACCGACCGTGCCTTCCAATTGCGGTTCTTCTGGCCCATCACGCTGGCATTCCTGTTCGGCATGGGTATTTATCAGTTGGGAAAGGTACTCATCAAGAGCTGGAAAACAGTGTATTCAGTGGCCATCGCAGCGGTATTCCTCGTACTGCTCACCACCACATCCACTGCTATATACCCAACCTACCAGAAAATCATTTCGCAGGGCCTCATGGACAACGGCCACTGGGAAGGCCTGGGCTGGATTGCAAAGAATACTCCCCAAGACGCGAAGGTCTATTTCTTGTACGGGGATATCTACAGCCAGGATGCATTATTGAGAAACGTGAAAAGGATGCATTTTTTAGTAGTCCCCGACGATTACATCCAGGCCATCAATGACCGAGAAATAAAGCAGCGCTACGAGACCGAGCAGCCGGGCGACGGAGGAGGAGGAGCGGCACAACGCACCGCTTTGCTTGGTTTTGAATTTCCAACAGACGACCCGGAGCGCCGTCCCTTGAATGGGGAGGCGGACATCTGCATATTTGACTATTACATAGTCGACAAGGCAGCCTCGCAGCCGGCACTGGCCCAGTACAACATCCTGCTGGCCAACGAGATGCTGAAAACAGGCTGGATAAAGCCGGTCTTTGAGAACGAGATCATGGTCATTTTGAAGAACGAGAATCCCGGAGCGGATTGCATTGAAGAGCGCAATTTTTGAAAAACTAAAGAAAGAAGCACCTTATTTGGGAATGGTTTTGATAGTGCTCATCATACTATTCAAAGCCGTCTTCTTCAAAGAATCTTTCCTTACTGTTCTCCGGACAGCTTTTTCCATCTTTTGGTTATGGATCCTACCAGGGTATGCCATCATGCTCTATTGGCAGAACCTATCCTTTCTGGAGAGAGCCGTTGCAGGAACCGCAGTGGGCATGGCCGTCAGCGGCATCGGCGGCTATTATCTCGGATTGATAGGGTTAAATCTCAAATTCCATGCTGCACTGCTCCCTATCCTGATCATCGGAATTACGCTTGCATTTCTTTGGAAACAGCCTGCTTCCGAAAGCGAAGAAAAAGAGCCAGCGCCAGCACAAGAATAAATGCCAGGCCGATAGCCAGCCGGAACGGCATGACGAATCCTGCCCAATACGCAATAGACGGGATAAATACAAAGGAAAGGAACAGCCCAAAAACTATTTTCTCGGAGTTCCCCAAAGCGGCCGAAGAGAGCAGCAGATAGAACGGGATAAAATAAAGGATCAGCACTCCGGCTGAAAAGCGGAATCCGACCATCCCGAACAAGAGGGTAAAGAAAAGGACACTTACGACAACCATTCCGATTTCAAATTTATTCAGTTTAAGTTGAGACAACGCGATACACCCGTATATTGTTTTTATTATAGATGGCCTGCGACGGATCGAACCGCTGGCTTTCCCATTGCTGGATGGCATCCCGGTAAGAGGTGTCCCCTAAGTTGAGGGCATCTGTATAATCCACCAGGACATATTCTGTCTGGTTCAGGTACCTGTCTTCCAAAACAAAATTGTGTTGGCTCAGCACGTTGAGCCACTTGACCTTGGCCGCATAGTTCTGGAATCCCAGCGTGCCGAAATCATAGATAGTGGACTCCATAGGGATATTGTCCTTGATCCATACAGCAGCCTCATACTGCGAAGGGTTGACACGGCCAACAGACTGCTGCTGGCTCTCCAAAGTGTTCCAGGCTGATTTCCCGTTTACGAAAACAGCCAATAGGAGGAACAACACGACCAATCCGTACTTCAGATACGCCTTATGCTTCTCTCCAACCGGGAAAAAAGAAGGGATTGCAAGCAGACCGATAGCAATGATCGGATAGAAGACATGCGCCTCGAACGCAAACATCCGGATGTCTCGGTTGCCGATGCCAAACACCACCAGCCGCGTCAGGAAGTAAAAGGCGGCCAGCCAGCTCAGATACACCCAATCCTTCTCGTTACGTCGGGAGAACAGCACAAAAAGTCCGATCAGCAGCAAGGGCAGGGTCCACCAGGACAATAACCCTCCGTTTAAGCTACCATGCGTCAGGTTGTAGGTGAAATAAAAAGAAGGGATGCCCGGGTCGTTCTTGATGCCCTGATACCACCAGAAAAGGCGCATGAATTTAGACCCTTCAGAGGGCGCGCCTCCGCCCTTGTCCGAGAAGAAAAGCTCAACCACAAATTCGCCGAAATTGAACGGCGCCAGCAGGATGCAGACGCCCAGGAAAAGCAATCCGGCCAGACTTGCCTGTTTCAGCGAGAAAGGCAACCGTTTATGGCGGACAGCCAGAACAATTGTATACACAATCAAGGCCGCAGCGGACGCAATCAGCCCCTGGGGATGGAAAAAGAGTTGGGCAGCCAGAAACAAGGCCATGAGGTACAGATAGATAGGCTTCTCTTTTTTGTCAAGATAATGCGCCGTATATTGGTAAAATGCATACAGCACCAATGGCGTGTAGGCAAACGATAAAGACTGTGGCCATTGCCCCCAGAGATAAATCATAAAGTCGCGGGCCGAGAAAATAAGCAGGAATGTGGATAAGATGGCCGGCAAAAACCCGAAAAGCTGCCGTGCCAGGAAATACGAAGTCAGCAGGATAGCAGAACTGAAGATCGCCACCAGAAGAAAAACCGGCAATGTCCGATCCCCCCCCAGCAGCTGCACAATCCCCGTATTGGTCCAGTACTGCGGCGCATACCATAAGGCCCCTTCCTTAAAGTCATTCTGGCCGCCGTACCGCGACTGGAGATAAAAAGGAACGTACAGCACCGATTTATCCTGGCCTGCCATCAGATCGCCGATGGCGAAATGGCTGCTCGCATCCACATCCCCAAAAGGGTAAGGATTGTTATGCAACGGCAGGGTCCACATATACAAGCCGAGAAGATAGACAGCAAGGAGAACAATGATTTCAACTATATTCCGGTTTACTTTCATCAGGGACGCAAGAACAGAAAATCGTTTATAAATATTCCTTAAAAGGGCTTATCTTATAGCAAATTGCAAAAATAATGGAACTTTTTTGATGCAATTTGCTATTCTAGCAAAGCTCACAAAAGTTCATAAATTGATGAGCTTTGCTATTATACACAAAATCTTTCAGAAGTTTCAATGGCGCATTGGAAGTTGAAATCATTTAATTTGCGATAGCGACCATTACAAAAATTCCGGCACGGAATTTTTGGATTGAACCCATTTGTTATAAAAAAGGTTTACTTGCCAATGCACCATTTTTCCTTTGAGCCTAACCAAAAAGAAAAAAGTGAAGTCTAATGGAAATTAAAGGGGGAAACCAGTTAAGCCAAAACGTTTATATGCGCCTTAGAGTTCCAGAAACCCGATGAATATCCTGATCATTAAGCTGGGAGCCGCCGGCGATGTGCTGCGCACCACATCTGTACTGGAAGGCCTGAAAGAGAAGCACAAACCTTCTAAGATAGCATGGCTGACAAATCCTTTCTCGTCCGATCTGCTGAAAGGCAATCCGTTTTTGGACTCCGTATTCATGCCAAGCGATAGCGGAACGCTTCGCAACGTTCAATGGGATTGGATCATCAACCTGGATGATGATGAAAAAGCATGCCAGATAGCCTCTGAATTAAAACCTAAGAAAATAACAGGAGCTTGGCTGAAAGAGGGAAAAAGAGCTTACACCGAAGACAGCCGCCAATGGTTCGATATGGGCCTGATTTCCCGATTTGGAAAACAGAAGGCAGACGAGTTGAAGAAAGCAAACAAAAAGACCCATCAGCAGATTCTGGGGGAGATGCTAAAGATCGAGATGTCCGAACCGGTGCTGGCGCTGAAAAAGGAGGATATCGCATTTGCCGATGCATTTGCAAAAAAGAACGGCATAAAAAAAGGGGACAAAGTCATCGGCATCAACACCGGCGCCGGCGGAAGATGGCAGGATAAGAAATTAAGCATCGATAAAACGGCTGAAGTAATTGATAGATTAAATGAGGATGGAAAATGCAAATTGATCTTATTTGGGGGACCCGAAGAAGAGGAACGGAACAGAAAGATAATAGGAAGGGTCTCATCTCAACTAATTGACGCGGGCTGCCATAACACCTTGATGCAGTTTGCCGCATTGGTCAACCTGTGCAGTGTCCTGGTCACCAGCGACAGCCTGGCCATGCACATCGGCATCGCACTGAAGAAAAGAGCGGTAGCATTTTTTGGCCCCACCAGCAGTGCCGAGATTGAGATGTACGGCAGAGGAACGAAGATCATACCGAGAACCGGATGCCTGTGCTGCTACAGGGATAAATGCGACATCCCGCCGGATTACAGCGTGGATGAGATGGCGAAAGCAGCCCGGAAATATTTATAAGACAGAGGTTAATCAGCAACCGGAAATGAATTTCGAGCCGAATAAATCCGCAGAGAAGACAGGCGAAATTGCCGGATATACCGTGAGTTATTTCCTTTTCACCACCATTCTGTTTTACATTCTCTTCTTTTTGAAAAAGATGCCGGAGACATGGAGCTATTTCCACATTATGGAGATAACCGCTATCATCGCCGTAATCGGATTATTGGTAAAGAGGCTGCTGAAATGACATTCTTCAAAGGATTCAAAAAGGGCGTGAAAATGTTCGGCCAGAACATTGGCGTCATTGTAAATACCGCACTACTGGCCATTGTCTATATCATCGGCGTCGGAATCACTTCCATCATAGCAAAATTGTTCAGGAAGCATTTTCTTGATCTGAAACATTCGCCCCATTCCTACTGGTCCGATCTGAATCTGAAAAAGAAGCCGATGAAAGACTATTACCGGCAATTTTGAGGAAAAAATGTACATCTTAGGCATCAGCTGCTATTACCACGACGCATCGGCTGCATTATTGAAAGACGGTGTTATTGTAGCGGCAGCCCAGGAAGAAAGATTTACCAGAAAGAAGCACGATACCTCATTTCCTATCAACGCCATAAAATTCTGCCTGGAATCCCAGAAAATCAGCATCAACGACATCGGCTACATCGGTTTCTACGAGAAGCCGTTCCTGAAGTTCGAGCGCGTCCTCTCACAGCATCTGGAGATGTTCCCCAGGAGCTTCAAGACCTTCCTGAGCTCCATGCCTTCCTGGATCAATGAGAAATTGCGCGTAGTAAGGGCCATCAAGAAAAAGCTGAAGTATAAAGGCGACATCCTTTTCATTGAGCACCATCTGGCGCACGCAGCCAGCGCTTTTCTGGTAAGCCCGTTCAAAGAATCCGCCATCCTGACCGTGGACGGCGTAGGAGAATGGACCACCACCACTTACGGAATTGGAAAAGAAAAGGATATCGAGCTGCTCAAAGAGATAAAGTTCCCTACCTCCATCGGTCTGCTGTACAGCACCATCACCGCTTATCTCGGATTCAGTGTGAATAATTCCGAATACAAGGTCATGGGTTTAAGCCCGTATGGAAATATGAATAGAGACGCCAATCCCTATTACAAAAAATTAAGGCAGGTCGTGGACATCAAAGAAGACGGAAGCTTCCGGTTTGATATGAGCTATTTCATCTTCCATTATGCAGACCGGATGCCATCAAAGAGATTATGCAACCTGTTGGAAGGCCCCATCCGAAAACCGGAATCCGAAATGGAGCAGCGTCACAAAGATATTGCAGCAGCCGTCCAGATGCTCACCGAAGACCTGCTGACCAATATCCTTAATCACGTCTACAAAGAAACAAAATCCGAGAACATCGTGATGGCCGGGGGTGTAGCCCTGAACAGCGTCTACAACGGGAAGATCCTCCGGAATACGCCCTTCAAAAATATCTGGATCCACCCGGACGCAGGAGACGGAGGGACAAGCATAGGTGTTGCATCGTATATCTATCATACTCTGCTCGGAAATCCAAGAAATTACGTGTTCAGAAACGCCTATCTGGGCCCCCGGTATTCAGATGAAGAGATAAAGGTCTTCCTGGAAAAGAACAAGATAAAATATACGACATTCAAAGATGAGGCAGACCTCATAAAATCCGCTGCAAAACTCATTTATGAGAATAATGTGGTGGGATGGTTCCAGTCAGGTATGGAGTGGGGCCCAAGGGCCTTGGGCGCACGAAGCATCCTCTCCAACCCATGCAACCCGCAGATGCAGGAAATCCTGAACCAGAAGGTAAAGCACCGTGAGAAATTCAGGCCGTTCGCCCCCGTGGTCTGCGAGGATGACGCCCTAAGATATTTTGATTGCGATACCCCCCTCCCGGAACCCACGGACTATATGCTGATGGTGTATCCCATCAAAAAGGAATGGCAGAAAAAGATACCGGCTGTTACGCATGTGGACGGTTCCGGAAGGCTACAGACCGTAAGAAAGCATCAAAACCGATTGTACTACGACCTCATCAAAGAATTCGGAAAGTTATCCGGAATTCCCCTCCTGATCAACACCTCCTTCAACATCAGAGGAGAACCGATTGTCTGCAGCCCGTCCGATGCCTATACATGCATGATGGGCACCGGCATCGATTGCCTCGTCATGGGCAAGTTTTTAATAAGAAGAAGCGGCAACCCGCAGGACATGTGGGATTCGGAGAAATATGCCAAAGACTAAGAAGATAGATGAGGAGATTCTGAATTTTCTAAGAGAGAATCCCGGAGAGGAGTTTTCGCTGGAGAAGATAACAGGCCCGGGCGCTGAAAAAACCGTGAAGCTATTAAAAAAGCGGATGGATAGGCTTGTAGCCCGGCGAAGAGTTAAGCAGAGGCATACAGAAGAAGGCAGCCTGTATTCCTATAACAAAGAATACAACAAAAAAAAGGAACAGAAGGCCAATTTGACGATATTGCTGGTTTCCATCGTAGCAATGCTCCTCATAGGGGAAATAGCGATAAGGGTTTATTATAAAATAGGAGATAGGATAGTCGGCATGGACGAAGAGGAGGTATGTACACGGGACCAGTACAAATTGCTGCGCCAGGAAGATAACCCGAACAGATTCCACCCCATTCATCTGCGGAATTACGAATATTGGAACTATTCAGGCGTGCGGCCCATCGCAAATTGGCCCGGCGATCGGGTCTACGAACTGGAGGACGGAAGAAAGCTGGTGTTGTATGATTACCGTACCAATTCCCAGCACATGAGGAACTTGGAGGATTTTGATCGGGAAGACGACCCCAATATAGTGAGAATAGCTTCCTTGGGGGATTCGTTTACGTGGGGTGCGGACGTGCCGCTGAAATTCTCCCATGTGTCCATGCTCGAGAGCCTGATACCCAATTCAGAGTCCCTGAACTTTGGAATAGAGGGAACCGGGATTGATAATATGTACCTCCGGTGGAAATACGATGTTCTGGACTACAAGCCGGACGTGGTGCTGTATACCATCTACATCCAGGACATCTACCGGATACGGCCGTGCATCAACAAGCCCCGATTCAGGATTGTGGACAACAAGCTGGAGATCACCAACCTTCCCCCTCCGGCACCGGAAGAGATCTACCGGACCTATAGGCCGCCAAGGTTCGAGAGTTTCCTCATCAAGCATCTGGTGTACAACACAAGATACTTTGGGGGTGTCAATAGTAAAATGTACGACGAAGGCCTCAAGGTGTTATCGCTGATCCTGGACGAGATAAAAGCCCGATCAGAGCAGGACAACACCTACCTCATGGTCCCCATCATCCGGCGGGGAAATGACGTGGAAAGCTCAGAGAAAGAGCTGCAGGTGCTGGAAGAGCTTAAAACCATGCTGGATGAGAAAGGGATTCCTTACGTGGATTCAGACCTCATTTTCGAGAAAGAAGGATACGAACTGACAGGCAATGACGAATTCAACACCTTTGACCACTTCCGGCCCGAAGGCTACGCGGCTTTTGCCCAGGGCATCAAGAACAAGCTGGAAGAAGATGGCGTTATTGAAAAACAGAAAGATTTTTATTTTCAGTGGGACAGGGAGAGGGACATATTGCTGATGCAGAACAAGGAGAACCCAGCCGACATACAGACCGTCATCCCGTATGACATAATCGGATAAACCATGTCAAACAACCGCTCGTTGATAGGGGAATTGTGGGATTTCCTGAAAGTCCGGAAAGCCTGGTGGCTCACGCCCATCATCATCATGCTCGTTTTGGTAGGCGCCCTCATCATCTTCAGCCAGAGCAGCGCCATCTCGCCGTTCATCTACGCGTTGTTCTGAATCGGGGCTTGTGGTAGAATTTTCTATAGAGGAATATGCCAGAAATTATGATTAGAACAGAAATAGTGAGCCCTGTACCGAGATTTGGCTCTGCCGCATCAGAAACTACAGCGCCGGTTATCCCTGAAAGCCCAGAATCAGCGTCATTTTCTCCGGATGGTTTTTCAGGAGGAACAGGGGGTGTTTCTTCCTTTTGTTCGGGTGTGTTGGTGTCAGACGAAGGCCGAGGAAGAGCACCTCCACCGCCTCCTCCACCACCGGAACCGCCTCCACCATCTCCAGAGGAGCTGTCAGAAGGCGGAGAAGGTTTGGTATAGGCAAATTGCGTGACACCCGAATGTGATAAGCCGCTTACTGTGTAGAGGCTGTTAGTTGAGTTGTAATTACACGCATATCCGTTTTGGTTAGTCCCGTCACACTCTACTTTGAACTCATTGGAGGCATCGCATGAAGGGCTTATTTCGTCTATCCATTCAATTTCCATGTCCCTGATACAGATTCCATTGATACCATGATTCATCCTATCAAAGGACACCGTTTTCTTGAAGCTGGAATCATCCAGTTTAATGCCTCTTACCACAATGCCGCCCGCAGTTGAATTCGAGGCGTTTAAAACAGAAACATTGGTCAGGTCCAAAGGCGTATCGCTGCTGAAATTGAAGTCGAATTCCAATATTTTTTTGTCACCCGCATAGAACTCAATTTTTTTCGTCCCATTGAAAGCATTAGATAGGTTGTCATCCTCACCTATCCGCACGCTTAAGTTATGGATGTCACTGTTTACATTGCTGATATTGCCCAGCAGGAAGTCCAAGCTGTCATCGACACCATCATTATCTAAGTCATTATCCTCATGGTCTGGTATGCCATCATTATCTGTATCTTTCAATGCAGTAGTGAATGCCCATGCGACATTTCCGCCCATCGGGTTTCCAAATGTGTCCGTTATCTTCCCACTGACATTAACCGTGTAAGTAGTGTTGTATTTCAAAGGGACAAAAGGCCTGAAAGTCAGCCTCTTTAGAATAGTGTCGTATTCTATCGAGCCTTTTGCCTTATTTCCTTCGGTGTCTGAAACAACCAGGCTTTCCTTCAAGTTTGAGGTGTCTATGGATTTGCTCAGATTTACCAGGATTTTAACATTGATGCTTGCATTCAATTTCCCTTGTTCAGGAAAGTAGGAAGTGACCTCAGGCGCTTTTTGCACGTTGAAGACAAGATGGGAAATATGAGAATTCCTGTACTGATCGCTGCAATTAAATTCTACAAGATGCTTTCCGTTTGTAAGATTGGACAAGGTAGAAAAATGGGTGTATGTTTTATTAATGGTTTGGGTGATAAAGACCTGAGGCAATCGCTGGTCCTTAGGATCTGTATTATCTTCTGATTCAGGAGATAAAAAGTTATGGAGCATATCTTGGTTTTTGAGCAATCGCACTTCTGCATTGGCAGCAATGGCATTGAAAATTAATGGGCTTGGCTTTAGACTGTCGTAATGATCTGGATGGGGGGCAGTTATGTTGAGAAGGACGTTGTCTGTCCTATTGAAAATATCAATTCTCGCCCCATAATTGGTGTTGATGGGAACAAGGGTTGAACTCGACGCCAGCGTACCATCGCCGTTCAAGTCTACACGGATAACGAAATCGTCCGCACCTGTGGTAACGTCTCCAGCATATACCCGGAAATTTCCACCGCCCAGTTTAACAGTGGCCAATGGAAAGGTGTTGCCAGAAACCTGCCCATACGCTTTTTCGATACGCTCCCCGCTGCCTATGTCGTCAAACTTTAGGACGGGACTATCATCCGTGACTTTGTCTGCGCCACGGTATCGCAACACATACGTGTTTCGCTCACCATCTTCCTGCAGCGTATCGGTAATAATAAAGTAATCATCCTTGGTAATGTTGATGTGTTCATCTACAATAAGATCATCATCATTATCTCCGAAATGGAGAGTTGTACCGTCAAGTGTATAAGCAAAGGGCGCCGTAGCCTTGTTGCCGTTTCCATCAACGAATTCAAGTTCATACTGGTTAAAGCCGCTGGTTTTAATTCGGATTTTTTCAGTTGGTGAGCTGCTCAAGCCAAGGTATTCAATATCCCAAGCTTGGGTAAACAACACTTCAGGCTCCCGCAATTCAGGATTCTCGCTTAATCGCTGGCCGGCTCCTATATAGAAGTCATCATCTGCGGACATGTTAATGTTGATTCTGTCAAGTTTGAAAGTAACTCCATCATCAACACCTTCGATAATGGCCTTTGCATCATTGATAGTTCCATAGTCCACTTTTAGATCCCCATTATCCGAAGCACTATTGTTGATATTCGTATCCTTTAATTCAATCTTTTGGGTCCCCAGAAAAAACTTCGCACTATGAACACCACCTGCAAAGTCCTGATAATCAATCTTAGATAATCCAATGATGATACCATCGCTTAGTTTATATGTTGCACCGCTAGCTAACAGCCCAGTAGATTCATTGTTGATTGTGAATTTTGTTTCGGTGGAGCTCACAAAATCAAGACTAAGACGGTATTCTTTGCCATTGATAGTATAGGTTTCTGAATCACCTTCATGAAGCGCGTCCAGTTGGCCATTGCCCATCAAAATTAGCTTAATCTGGCCCGCATTTCCGCCATTTCTGCTCGCCCGGACAATCGTAAAGGGAACACCGAACAGGGTGATATCAACACCTTCAAAATCAGTAAGGTAATCGCCGCTAGAGGTTTGGGTTCCTGTACTGTCATCTACATCGCTCTCGAAATGAGTGGTGAACTCCAATTCGTATCTGGCGATCTCCTTACCAGTCTGGAAGTAAAGAAAGTCTGCAGTAATGTCATCGTCAGCTTCCTTGTAGATCACATAACCAGTTGAAGGGTCCTCAAAATACAAGCGTTGTTCATAGGGTGCAATTCCCTTGCTATTCCTTACCTCACCGGCTGCCAAAGCATCCAATTCACCATCATCGATGTAGGATAAGGAGGTAATGTTCGCAATAGCCTCTCGGTTCGTCCCCGTAAGCAGATTTTCACTCATTTCCAAGTTTTTAGAGGAAGTATCCACCTGCCAAGCTTCACTCTCTGGGATTTCTATTTCAGTTAGCATATTTTCAAGGGATCCGGAATCCAAGCTATAACGGCAGGATGCATATTTGTGGGCAGTTGAGATCTCCAAAAATAATGGGAAAGAGGTTATAATGGAATTGTTGTCAGGTCTATGAAGAAGAATAGGTAAAGAGCCAGATTGATTAGCCGCCCCACCGCCTCCACCCGAACCCCCGCTCCCGGGAGCAACAATGTAAAACCAACCAGATTCGGAAATGGATTTAGGATTTAAGCTATTATTGTCGGTTACGTTAATAGCATACCTGAAGGTTCCATTTTGAGTTGGAACAAAATTAATCAAGCCTGAGTCTGGATCTATATCAAAAAAGGTAGCGTTATCAGAAAAGGTGAGGGTATCGCCATCAGGATCAGAAGCAGTGATGGTTTTAGTAAAAGGATCACCGACTATGGCTGTCAGGTTTCCGACTGGATCAAGGATAGGCGCATTGTTTATTATCTGTATGCTTAAGTTGAATACCTGATCGGACGCAGAAACGTCATCATAAACGGTTATCTTTACAGTGTAGTTTTCTCCAATTTTTGGCGTAAAATTGATTAAGCCTGTTTCAGGATGAATATTAAACAAGCTGGTGTTATCAGAGAATGTCAAAGTGTCTCCATCCGAATCGCTAGCCGTCACAGGATATGTGTAGAGTTCCATCTCCCTCCCCTGTGTGGGAGGAAGGGAAGTGATATTCGGAAGGTTGTTATAATCCACTAAGAAAGTTAAAAGATAATCATTCTCGTTGATACCCCATTCAGGACTATCGCACTTAAAATAAAATAGATAATTTGTATTGTCGTGTGGAGCGGCAAACATGAAACTGTGCGAGGTCGAATCCGTATTCGTGAAGGAAGTCATATTGTCAAAGTCTAAACCAGGAACATCAGCGTATGTACAGATCGAAGAAATGTCAGTCTTTAGGGAAACATTAATTATTTTTGAGGTTATTGTAGAGGCATTTATAGGGGAAACTGAGGTTATCCGAGCACTGGAACATGCATTATTCGAAGTGTAATAGGTGAAAGTGATGGGATTTGCAACAAAAGATGCGTCTTTATACTCAGTAAAAGTGTATCCATCATAAGTAGTAGTCCTGAACACGCTTCCTAGAGAATCCCAACTGGGTTCTACAGAATTTGTATAGACGCCAATCGCTTCAGAAGAATCAAAGGTTAACCGGGAACAAGAAGTTCCTCCACGGCAAGGATTATAACCAGCATTGCCCCCATCATGTTGGCTAATACATTCCAGTTTAATATAGGAGTCGGTTATTTCTGCAGTACCGCAAGGCCAAGCATCTGGGTTAGTATGATTGATAAAGAAATTATGGGTAAGACCATTCCGTTGGAAACAGATATAATGAGAGAAATCGGATCCAAAATCAATGACCCTCCCAAAAGAAGCCATAACCGATAAAGAAAAAAGTACAAAGAATAGGATAGATATAACAACAAGGAAGGGTTTTTTCATTGCGTCACTTTATAAAAATAACATACTAACTAAACACCTGCCTCGTTGCTTAGAAATATACGGCCCTTTTTAAATATTGCCACCATAAAAAACACATTTATAAAGAATTCTGCGATTCTCTATTTGAATGAAAACCTGCATAATGATCCCCACCTACAACGAAAGGGAGAATATATCCAGGCTGATAAATGAGATTCTGAAGCTGAAGATAAAGGACCTGCATATCGTAGTAGTAGATGACAACAGCCCGGATAAGACAGGAGAGGCCGTGAAAGAGATGGAAAAGAAGAATGGAAATGTCCATCTGCTGCTGCGCACCGAAGACCGGGGAAGGTTTCTCTCACGACCCAAAATATATCCCAGCACTGTTAACTGAGTTGAAGAACGCGAATGTTGTTCTCGGTTCCAGAAGGGCTTCCGGCGGAAAAGAGATCGGAAGAAGTCCGATAAGGAAGCTGATTACTTCATTGGCAAATCTTTACATCCGTATCGTGCTTGGGATAAAAGTAAAAGACGCCAACTCCGGCTTCAGATGTTTTTCAAAAAAAGCCATGGAAGCCATCGACC
Source organism: Candidatus Woesearchaeota archaeon (assembly GCA_018303225.1). GTDB lineage: Archaea > Nanobdellota > Nanobdellia > Woesearchaeales > JAGVYO01 > JAGVYO01. Next base: position 303 of record JAGVYO010000028.1, on the reverse strand, counting down.
CCTACAAATTAACATCGAAAGGCCCCTCCATCGTGCAGGAAGTATTGTTTAAGGCCCATCTCAAAGGATTGAGAATCAAAGAAGTCCCGATTGTCTTCAAAGACCGCAGCGAAGGGAAATCCAAACTTGGATTCAGGCAGCTGGCAGCCGGCTATTGGATGGTGATGAAGCTGAAGATGCAGCATATGAGAGGAGCATTGTAACCATGAAAATCGCCATTTTGACACCCACCTTCGATTATTTCAGCGGCATAGACCGTGTCGTGCAGGAGCAGGCCGAATCGTACTCAAAGAAAGGAAACGA
>JAGVYO010000027.1:28403-42274 GCA_018303225.1 Candidatus Woesearchaeota archaeon | reverse complement strand
CGGTATTTTACAGCCCTCCAAATCAAAAGAAATCAAAAAAGAAGACGTTGATTTGATCATTGTTCCCGGTGTCGGTTTCGATAAAAACGGCCATCGTCTAGGCTACGGCTACGGCTATTACGACCGTTTTCTGGAAAACATGAAGATTCCACCAATTGGGCTGGCCTTTGAGCTCCAGATTGTGGAAAAATTACCCGTTTACGACCACGATGTTAGGATGAAGAAGATAATCACGGAAAAACGGGTTTTAGAATTTAAATAGGGCATGTTTCCCATTGAACTTTCTCTTTTTCTCCATGGCAAGGTTCATTACAAAAATTTCGGCACGGAATTTTTGCACCTGTCAGAAATCTTCTATTTCTGAGCATGAACTGAGAAATCTGCAAAGCAGATTTCTGGTTTGTTGGAAAGCTTTGATTTCCAACACTCAAGAATCTTCGATTCTTGACATTTCTTGTCGCTCAAAATTATTTGATTAATGCGTTCGTATCTAGATTTATTGCATGTTCATTATTTCCAACAAAGTAGAAAACTATTTAAAGTACCGCTTTATCGAATCTGAAGGTGATGATGTTGGGGTTCATGGAAGACATCGAAAAAAAAGATCCTGCTGTTTCTAACGTCATAAAGCAAGAACACGACCGTATCGAGCACGGTGTTGAGCTAATTCCTTCTGAAAACTTTGTCAGCAAGGCTGTATTGCAGGCGTTGGGCTCGGTGTTCACCAACAAATATTCCGAAGGCTATCCCAGAAAAAGGTATTACGGCGGCCAGGAATTCGTGGACGTAGTGGAAGAATTAGCCATCGAACGCTGCAAGAAATTGTTTGGCTGCGAGCATGTCAATGTGCAGCCCTACTCCGGAAGTCCTGCGAACATGGCAGTCTATCTGACCCTGCTGGACATCGGCGACAAATTTCTCGGTTTTGACCTCAATTCCGGCGGTCATCTGACGCACGGGAGCCCTGTAAATTTCTCAGGTCGCTTATTCAAGCCGGTGCCGTATAACGTGGAGAAAGATACCGAGCTGCTGGACATGGATAACGTAAGGAAGCTGGCCCTCAAAGAGAAGCCAAAAATGATTCTTTCCGGCTTTACGGCGTATCCGAGGAAATTAGATTTCAAAGCATTTCAGGAGATTGCCGAAGAGGTAGGCGCGTATCATTTTTCCGACATCTCGCACATTGCAGGTCTTGTAGCCGGCGGCGCGCACGAATCTCCGGTGCCCTTTGCAGACGTCGTTACGACGACAACACACAAGACTCTGCGCGGGCCGAGAGGCGCGCTCATCATGTGCAAGAAGGAGGATCGTCTGAAAGAGAAGTACCATCCGGACTGGAAAAAAGACCTGGCCGGCATGATTGATTTCAATGTCTTTCCTGGCATCCAGGGCGGCCCGCACGACCATACCACGGCTGCGAAGGCCGTCGCATTCGGCGAAGCGCTGAAGCCTGAATTCAAGCAGTACGCCAAGCAGATTGTTAAGAATGCAAAAGCACTGGCAGCTGAACTTATGGCGAATGGTATCAAGTTGGTGACGAACGGCACGGATAATCATCTTATGCTGATTGATCTCCGGCCTATCGGACTGCAGGGCAAGGGAAAAGAGCTGCAGAGTGCATTGGACGAAGCTGGCATCACGGTGAACAAGAATACGGTTCCGTATGAGCCCGTATCCCCTTTCAATCCATCCGGACTGCGATTGGGAACTCCTGCTGTCACCACCCGGGGCATGAAGGAAAGCGAGATGAAAGTGATTGGCAAAGGCATTGCCACGGTCATTAAGAATTATGAAGACAAAGGGGCAAAAGAGAAGGTACGGAATGACATCCTGGAATTGTGCAAAGGGTTCCCGATTTACCCGGGTTTTGATATTCTGAAATAATTTGTCCGAAAAAGTCCTTATCGACCAATGAATATAGACCATTAACTTTCAAATCTGCTGACCAAAATTGGATATAACGACCATCAGCAGCTGATTCGTTCTGCCTCTCCGGAGCCACACACAATAGCGCCGTTCACCACCTTGAACGAATCGATGCTCTTGTCATCCACCCGTGCCTTGCAGCAGATGTTGTTGGCGGCATTTTTCTTCAGCGCCTGATAATCCGCATTCATCTCCTTAACGACCTCTTCATAATTCCTCTCCAGCTCCGCCAGATCAAATGTGGCCTGCTGCAGCTCGGCTTCCAGCACGACTTTTTTGGCCTCGTATTCCGGCTTCAGGTTCTTGATGTCGTTTTCCAGGCGTTCAATGCGCTTCTCGTAGTCTGTTTTCTGGGTCTCTATATCGGCGAGGCAGGCAGCCATTTTGTCCTGCTCATCCGATGTATCTTCCTCGCAGGATTGCAGTTCCAGCTCCTTAACTTTCAGGTCGCCCTTTACCGCTTCCATGCTGCGCAGCATCTCGGTCGGCGTCAATTCAGAATCTTTAAACTCCTTTGCGATGCTATAGCCCGTGAGCGCAGGCCGGATAAGAACAATGATTACAGTAATCAGCAATATCGCAATGAACAGCAGGTAATTGATGTGGTGATGGTGCGGCTGCCAGCCCTCTTTCTTGCCAAAAGGCCATTTCATACCGCTCTAACGGGAAAAATGATATTTAAAGGTATCTGAAAAAACGGCTCTGTCACGGATATAACTGTACGGAGCACAATAGTTTCTCTCCATCAACTTTTTTATTTTTTTCTACGGTAGTGAGCATAACAAAAATTTCGTGCCGAAATTTTTGCTCCTTCCTTTACATCATAAAATTCTTATTTTATTGTGTATGGAAGAAGGTTTGAATTACAAATCGATAAGATTGAACGGAAGGGAGTGGACTAATTATCTTTTGTATTTTGGCATCTCCCGCTTCAGCATCCATTCCGTAAGGATTCTCGTCTCATACTCATCCGGAGTGTGGATGGCCTCGTGAATATCCACCATGCGGGCCGTGTCGCCAATTAAATCATCGCGGCGTGCCATGAAGTTCTCGCCCAAATAGGTAAAGCCTAAAACGCCGCCCATCAGGGATTTCGGCAGAAGTGTCAGTGATTTGTCGACCCGGTGGGTGAAATCCTGCAATTTATCTTCCCGTTCTTCCAGGTAGGACCATAACGGAACGTTGTAGGCAAGGTCAACGGTTCGCTGAGGGTCTTCATACCTGATTTGCACCTGGTAATTCTTCTCGGGTTCGTTTTTGTCTTCAGCAATCGCAACCGTATAAACCGCATCCTGTTTGTTATCCTTAACCTTAATGACGGTCTTTTCTTCCGTGACTGTGCGCTGATAGGTAACCTCAATATCGTAAGAACGCCCATCATGATCGCTCTCAACTACTTTAGAATAAGCTACTCTTATCTCTTCGCGCGTTTCGGTATTCTCGTGAAAGAACACGGCCTCCGGATCTTCGGGAATCTTATCCTTAAATTGCTCTATCCTCTCTTTGGACTTTTCCAGTAACTGCTCCAGATTCTCTTTTTTTCGTGGGGCCAGAAACCGCTCTATCGCTTCCTGTATCTCTTCCAGTATGGATTCTTCAGGACACTCTCTTACTTTAAATTCCATACCACTAAACCTATCCAGAAGTCTTTTAAAACTTTATCTTTAACGCGCCGAATCGGCCTGCCGCTCGATCTCGTTCTTCTTGGAAATGGCGTGGGAAGCGGCGCTCAACCTGTAGGCGTTGATGATCTCTTCGCTTAAGCATTCTTCAATTGATTTTTTGGAGTTGAACGATTTGTTGTAGGAGCCCTGGGTCATATGGCGCAATGCCAAGTCAAGCCGGCGCTGCGGGCTGCATTCCACAGCTTTGGGATACCGGGCGCCGCCGTATTCGATGGTGACGATCTCTTCCCGCTGGGCCGCATTCTCCAGCGCTTTCACAAACACTTTGACCGGATTTTCTTTGGTCTTGGCTTCGATGAGCTTAAAGGTATCTTCCACGATCTTGTAGGCGGTATTGGCCTTGCCCGTGATGGGACCGCTGGTCTTGAAATGCTTCTTTCCGCTGTGGCCTACGGCCATGACCTTGTTCATCAGCCGCTCCACGATGAAGGTCCGGCTCTTATGGAACCGGTTGCCCACGTAACGGGCCCCCGTCCGGGGCACTAAACGGGGCGTAAGCGTGATATACCCTTTCAGGCCGGAATCCACTACTTCGATTCCGCTTGTTTCCCACCGGTTGAATGCTTTTATGGCTTCCATCTTTATTTACGTGCCTTTTCTATAATGCCTTTTCGCAATGCGTCCAGGCTTTGGTCATTGACCTTGATCACTTGCCAGCGTACGCCGGGAATGTCGCCTTTGGATTTTCCCATGGCCCCGCCGATGCACTCCACGATGACTTCATCGTGCTCATCGATCAGCTTGGTGGCGCCGTCGCCCGGGGCAAACGCAGTAATCTGCTTGCCGTTCTTGATGAGTTGCACACGTACGCACTTGCGCAGGCCGCTGTTGGGCTGCTTGGCTTCCATCTGGACCTTCTCCAGCACAATCCCCTTGGCCTGGGAACTGCCTTCCAGAGGATCGGACCGCTCTTTCAGGCGCATGGCCGAGCGAACGAACCATTTATCATGCCATCTGCCCGATACGCGTCGTAATCTCCGTTTCTTGGCGGCGTTCAGGCCGCGCGGTTTTTTTCCCATTTTCTCCACAAGGAATAAAAAGTCTGTTTAAAAGTCTTTTGCTTTTAAACCACCTTTATTTCAGCTATATCGAAATGCCTTTTGACTACATTCATTAGATTTTTGAGGTTCTGCCGGTCACGGCCGATCAGCAGCCCCTTGGTATGGGTGTCCGGCCCTTTGATCACGACGATGTTGCCGTCCTGCTGGATGTCCGATGCCTTCAGCGGCTCGATCATGTTGCGCACAAAATGCACTGCATCCTCGCTGAATCCGACGATCTTTACCCTTTTTTTCAGCAGCCTTTCCAGGTGCCGGACGTGAGCGCCGTTCTTTCCAACGGCTTTTCCGACATCCCCTTCATTGACGATGAATAGCGCCGTCTGGCCGTCTATGATCGTATCTTTGGCCGGTACCTGCGTCAGGGATTCGAACAAGGCGATGGTCTGCATGACCGCCTCGTCATACTTTATCTTCACGCCGTCCCCTCTTTCAGCAGCCCAAGCACAGAAATCAGGAACGGTTTCTTGCACAAAACGCCAACGTCCTCATTGGGCTGTTCCATCTCCACGATCTCTACCGGATGGATGCGGACGTAATGCGCGATGTCCTGCCGCACCGATGCCGGACAGTTGGAGGAAACATAAACTCTCTGGAGCTTCCCCTCTTTCAGGCCCTTGAGGGTCCGTTGGGTCCCTATAATCAGGCGCTTCGATTTCAGGAGTTTCTTTATCTCCCCGCTCACACTATCAATTTGATTCTTTGGCATCTTTCTTCTTCTCGCTCTTTAACGTCGTCACCAGGCCCGGCAGTCCTGTCCCGACAGGAATCGGCTGGTTCAGCATAACATTCTCTACCACACTGTTTAGGTTGTCCGTCTCGCCAACCAGGGAAGCATTGATGAGGTGGCGTATGGGCGTCTCGAAGGAGGCGCGGGCAAGGACCGAGGATTTTTCGCTCACGACCCCATAACGGGTGATCCCCTTGACCATGCCCGAGGTGCACATCGTATCCGCCACGAGCATGATGTGCCTTACATCCACATTCAATCCCTGGCTTTCGATGACCTTGAATACTTCATTGATGATGGCCTGCCGTGCCGCCTCGATGCCGAGCACCTCCGCAATCTCGAAGATGTTGTTGGTGGTGGTGCGCGAAGAATCCACCTCTTCGAGCTGCAGCATATCCCTTAGATTGGACCCGGCCGTGATGATGATATACTCTTCACCGCGCCGCACCGGCAGCACCTGCGAGATATCCTTGACCCCTTTGAGATGGATGGTTTTTATCTTCTCTTTCGCTTTGTAGAGCTCATTCAGCGCTTCCTCTTTGCTGCGGCACTTCAGAATCATCGAATCGCCGGAGATCCTGAGAGTGTACCCTTTCTTAAGGTGATTGCCTACCTGCTTGCCGAGGATGGCGTCCGTGATGCCGATATCCTTCATCTTTTCCCTGTCCAGCTGCGCCTCGATCACGCCTTCTGCAATGTTGATGGAAAAGCCCGTGGCCACCTCGCTGAACAGCGTTTCTTTAATGGACAGCGCCACTTTCCGGATGTCTTTTCCTGCTGAATAGGGCTTTTTGAGGTAGATCTCCATCATAGGTGTGGAGGCCTTTTTCCGGCCGTCCAGGATCTCGATGATGCGCGGCAGGCCCATGGTGACGTTCATTTCCGCTACACCTGAGAAGTGGAAGGTGTTGAGGGTCATCTGCGTACCCGGTTCGCCGATGGATTCAGCGGCTACCAATCCTACGCATTCACCTGCTTCGACGCAGGCCTCTTGATACTCCTTCCATGCCTCCTCGAGGATCTTCCTGGTTTTTGTTTCGGAAGTGTCCTTCGGGATGTAGGCTTTCAGCCCCTCCATAATATTCTTCGGGAACTTGTCTTCGTAGTCTTTGAATACATTGCTCATGGTTTCACCTAGAGGTGGGTTTTGATGATACGTTTGATGTTTAAGGTGCCGTTCTCGGACTTGGAGACATCCAGCCGGTCTTCGCCATACTCAAACTGGACGATGCGTTTTGCCGAGTCGCGGATGGTGCCGTCGTACTCTGCCTTCAGGTCCTGCATCGCGTTGGCGAGCCTTCGGTAGAGGTATCCGGATTTAGGCGTCCGTAATGCTGTGTCCATCAACGAATCCCGGCCGGTAATGGCGCCGAAGAAAAATTCGTGAGGCTCCAGCCCGGTCTTAAACCCGTTCTTGATGAATCCTCTCGAAGCAGGGCTCAAGTCGCCTTTCTTGAAGCAGGACAGCGTGCGGTCTGCATATCCCTTTTCGATGCGCTTGCCGCGCATGGCCTGCTGCCCGACGCAGGCGGCCATCTGGGCCAGGTTCAATAGGTTTCCGCGTGCGCCCGAGTTGGCCATCAGCATGGTATGCGAATCCGGAGAGGCATGCTTGGCCACCAGCGCGCCGGTCTCGTTTCTCGCCTTGTTCAGCACTTCCAGGATCTTCAGCTCCAGTGTTTCCTGCAGCGTCTTGCCGGGAAAGGTCTCCAGCTTGTTGTTGTGATAGAGATCGATGAGTTCATTTACCTGCTCTTCGGCTATCCGCAGCGTCTCGCTGATATTTTTCCGTGCGTCTTCCGGCAGGTCTGTGTCTGAAGAGGCCACAGTAAAGCCGACGCGCAACAGCACTTCGATGCCCAGCCGGAACACCTTGCCCAGGAAATCAATGGCAAAGTCCTTTCCGTAGCGCTTATGGATGTTCCGCAGCAGCAATCCCGATCCTTCCCCGAGGTTATTCCGGTCCATATGCCCTTCAGTGAGCTTTCCGTTCTTGATGACCACTTCGGTGCCGTCTCTTGTTTTCCCTGTGAAATTGAAATCCTCTGGAATCAGCGCCGAGAAAACTTCCTGGCCGGAAATCTTCTCTTTCCGGGGCAGTTTGGAAAAGTCAACAATGCCGATGGAAGCCAGCAGTTCGATGGCCTGATCCCGGGTTATCTCCATGTTTCGGGTCAGGATGTAGTTTCCGGAAATCGCGTCCTGCACACAGCCAATGACGCTCAGGCCGTACCGCGGTGAAATTAACTGTGTCTGTACTTCCATGAGGATTTCCGCTTCGGCCCTCGCTTCCTCGGTCTGGGGGATATGGAGGTTCATCTCGTCCCCATCGAAATCCGCGTTATACGGGTGGCAGACCGCGGGATTTAGCCGCAGCGTGCGTCCGGGCAGCACCCTGACGCGGTGGCACATCATGGACATCCGGTGCAGCGAAGGCTGCCGGTTGAAAATGGCAACGTCCCCGTCCATGAGATGCCGTTCCACCACATAGCCGGGCTGGAGCTCTTCCAGCGAGGCTTCTTTGGTCTCGTCCGTGATTTTCTTTTTCTTGCCGTCGGGGCGGATGATGTAGTTGGCACCTGGGTACTTGTTCGATCCGTTCTCCACAAATTTCTTCAGATGCGCCTTGTTCCATTCATTCACCCTCTCGGGGACTGTGAGCTTCATGGCGATGATATCCGGGACGCCTACCTCATTCAGTGCCAGCATGGGGTCGGGGCTGATGACGGTACGCGCCGAAAAATTGGTGCGCTTGCCCGCCAGATTATGGCGGATGCGGCCCTCTTTGCTCTTGATACGCTCGGTGATGGTCTTCAGCGGCTGTCCAGAACGGTGCCGTGCAGGGGGCAGTTGCGCCACATCGTTGTCAAAGAAGGTGGTAATGTGATATTGCAGGAGATCCCAGAGATCCTCGACGATGATTTCCGGTGCACCGGCGTTGATGTTCTCGAACAGGCGCTGGTTGATACGGACGATGTCCCCCAGCTTGTGGGTCAGGTCGTCCTCGCTTCGTTCGCCGGATTCCAGGGTGATGGATGGCCGCATCGTGACGGGCGGGATGGGCATGACGGTCAGCACCGTCCATTCCGGACGGACGGCTTTCGGGTTCAGCCCGAACACTTCGAGGTCGCTGTCCGGTATCTTTTCCAGCCGGGCGCGTATCTCGATCGGGCTGATGCGCTTCTCGTTCTCCATGAAAGTGGTAGGCTTGTCAAGGACAATCTTCTGCTGCGTTGCCTTGCAATGCGGGCATTTGTTGATGGTCTTGAGGGAGGCGATGATGCTCTTGACCTCCTTGCGCCGCGTCTCTGCGTTGGTCTCTTCTTCAACCTTATCCAGTTTCTGCTTGGCCGCCTCGATCTTGCTCTCCGGTATCAGGACACGGCCGCAGTCGCGGCAGACGCTGCGCAGGATGTTCAGGATGATGCTCACGAACTTGATATGGATGATGGGCCGGGCCAGTTCAATGTAGCCGAAATGCCCCACGCATTCTTTCAGTTTGGAGCCGCAGGTCTTGCACCTCAGGCCGGGATCGATGACACCCAGCCGGATGTCCATCAGGCCGCCGTCAACGGGATAGCCTTCCTTGTCGTACAATTCCGGCGTCACAATCTTGGCCGAGGCCATCTCCTTGATCATCTTCGGGGACAGCACCGAGAAGACGATGCTCTTTACGCGTTTCTGGACATACTGCTCAGTAGCCTCGATGCGCTCTTCCTTGGCCTCTTTGTTTTCCGGAGTCTCAACGGGCTTCTCCGTAGTTTCCTCTTTCATCACTTGCTTTTCTTCTTCTGCCATTTTCAGTACTTGCTCTCCAGCTCCAGTTTCGGGTAAAGCCCCAATGACTTGAACTCGTCCAGAATCAGCTTGAACGCGTAGGAAATCTCGATCTGGCTGATTTTTGTGTTCTCTTTGCACAAGGGGCAATAGGATTTGTTCTTGAAGCCGTCAAACACCGCGATGATGCCGCAGTTCTCGCACACGGGCACCAGGGTCTTGTCCGAATCAAAGCGCTCCTTCAGCAGCAGCGAGGCGCCGTGCGCCACAAATGTATCCTTCTCCATCTCTCCCAGCCGCAGGCCGCCTTCCTTGGCCCGGCCTTCGGTGGGCTGGCGCGTCAGCAGCTGGATCGGCCCGCGTGCCCGTGAGTGGAGCTTGTTGGCCACCATGTGCTTCAACTTGAGGTAATACATGTTGCCCACGAAAATCTTGGCCTGGAACATCTCGCCCGTGAGGCCGTTGTACATCGTCTCGACGCCGTTCTCCCGGAAGCCCATGCTCAGCAATTCATGGCGCAGCCGCTCCTCGGGCTCCACGTCGAATGCCGTGCCGTTGATCTTCCGTCCGGCCAGCGACCCTACTTTTCCGCCCAGCAGCTCAATGAGGTGGCTGATGGTCATTCGCGAGGGGATGCCGTGCGGAGAAAATATGATGTCCGGGACGATGCCGGCTCCTGTATAAGGCATATCGGCCTGCGGTACAATCAGTCCGACCACTCCTTTCTGCCCATGCCGGCTCGTGAACTTGTCTCCGGTCTCCGGGATGCGCTGGTCGCGGATTCTGACTTCGATGAGCCTGTTGCCCTCCTCGTTCTCGGTGATTAGCACGAAATCAACGATTCCCTGCTCGCCGTGCTTCATGGCGAGCGAGCTTTCCCTTCGGGTAGAGGACGCCAGGCTGTATTCCTCCAGGGAAGATAGGAATCTCGGCGGAGAGGTCTTTCCGATGACCACATCCCCTTCTTTGACGAACGCTTCAGGAGAGATGATGCCATCTTCTTCCAGGAACCTGTAATCCCGCTCGGACTTATAGCCTTTGACATCCTTGTCCGGGATGGATACCTCGTCAATGAGTCCGCCCGCATACCGCAGCTCTTCGGCTACCGCTGGCCTGAAATAGGTGGACCTTGCCAATCCCCTATCGACAGAAGCTTTATTGAGAATGATGGCGTCTTCCATGTTATATCCCTTGTAGCTCATGATGGCCACCACCACGTTCTGGCCGGCCGGATGCTTATCATACTCGGAGATGTCATGCATCACCGTCTGCACAATCGGGCTCTGGGGATAATTCAGGACATTGACATCCATATCCATGCGCACTGCAAAATTGGCTGCGTACAATCCAAGCGCCTGCTTCTGGTTTTTGCTGCCTGCGTTCAGCCGGGTGCTCTGGTTGTAATTGGCGTACGGTACCAGCGCCGTGGCCATACCCAGCATGGCCAATGGGGTGACTTCAAGATGCGTGTGCTCGGGCGTCAGATCCTTCTCAAAGAAAGCCACATAGGCATTCTCCTCTTCCGCCGCGTCCAGGTACTCGACGACACCCTGCTTGATGAGGTCGCTCCAGGATATCTCATTCTTCTCGAGCTGGAGGATATGCTTTTCCGTCAGCAGCGGCTGGCCCTCCCTCACCACAATCAGGGGCCTTCGGACGCGGCCGCGGCCGTTCTCGACGTACACATCGTCGCTTTTCTCATCGTAAAAGACGTTCAGGTTGCTGGAAAGGGCATTTCTTCTGCGGTCTTCCCGCATCAGCTGGGCCAACTTCTGCCCGTCATCGAATGTGCCTACAAATTTCTGGTTCAGGTAAACATCGCTCATTTTATCGTTTTTACCCCCATGTTCCGGAGCGTCTTTAGGACTTCTTCCTCCGGTTCGTCGGAAGATACACTGGCCAGCAGCGCCAGATTCTTTCGGAGGCCGATGTTGGTCCCCTCCGGCGTCTCGATCGGGCACAGCCTGCCTAAATGAGAGGGATGCAGCTCACGGGCCTCAAAATTCTCCTGGGAGGAGGATAGCGGCGAGACGACCCGCTGCAGGTGGGATAATGTTTCCATGAAGTTCAGGCGCTGGATCCGCTGCGAGATGCCCTTCCGTCCGCCAACCCATGACCCCGTCGCCATGGACGAATAGATGCGGGAGGTCAGCAGCTTCTCACGGGTGATGGCCTTGATAGAGGGGAATTTGCCGCGCTTGACGATGCGCTGGAAGTTGTACAGGAGGTCGCCGATGAGCACTTTGAGGTTGACGCGCACCAGGTCGGCCAGCAGGTCGCCGCTCAGCTTGAGGCGCTTGTTCTTGTAGTGGTCCTTGTCGTCCACATCCAGCTCCTCGTTGAGGACCGCCAGGTAGGTTTTCAGCATCTTGCACAGGTTGTATGCCTTGAATAATCGGTCTTCCGGATTGGTGCCGAGATGAGGCAGTAGGTATTTGTCGATGATTTCCTTGGTGCGCTCGAGCCGCACCTCTTTGGCCTGGGTGATGCCGATCTTCTTGGCCATGTAATCCATCGCTTCCTCTTCAGTCTTGATGTTGACGAACTCCAGCAAGTTGATCATCACCTCGTCATACTGCCTGTCCGGGTGGATGCAGCGGGTGATTTCCTGCTCCTTCAGCAGCCCCAGCGCCTTGACCACGACGATGAGGGGAATCTTGCGGACTTTGGTGAAAGTAAGGTAGAAAATGTCGTCTTTGGGCTTCTCGAGGGTATGCGGGATCTTGAACGAGCCGCGCTCGGAGAACATCTTGGCCACATATTCGCTGGGGCCCACGTTGCTCTTCTCCACCAGCAATTTGTTGGCCGCGAGATCCTCAATGTTGATCAGCACTTTCTCCGTGCCGTTGATGATGAAATAGCCGCCCGGATCGTCGGGATCCTCGCCCTTCTCGATAAGCTCTTCCCGGCTCAGCTTGTGGAGGTGGCAGTTCTTGCTCTTGAGCATGATCGGCAGGTTTCCGACCTGCGTGGTGAATGATTCGCGCTGCACCTCGTTGATGTGCGCCGATATCTCGATGAACATGGGCGCGGAGTAGGTTATTTTCCTCAGGCGCGCCTCCTGCGGATAGATTTTCCGTTTCGATCCGTCAGCCTCGGTGATTTCGGGCTGCATCACCCAGATCTTGTCGAAGCGGATCTTGAAATCCTCCACATTGTGCGGGATGATGGTGGGGACGATTTCCTTGTTCTCCTCGATGATCCGTTTCAGCTCGTGCTCGACAAAATGATTGAAGGATTCGATGTCGGCCTCTACAAAACGCTGCTCCTCGAAATATTTCTGGATAAGGGTCTTGGAGTACTTATACACCGACCACACCTCGGTAGAATACCGCCTCGCCCGCGGTCGGGCTCCTGCGGATGATCTTGATGACATCCCCGTTCTTCACATCCAAATGGGCTATCGCCGGGTCGTCTTTCAGAATTTTTGGAAGCTCTTTTAAGGTGATGTTGTATCTTTCCAACAGCTGCTCTTTCTCCTTCTCGCTGATCTTGGCGTGTTTGGGAATCAGCACATGATCCTTTACGATCGCTTTTCGTTTCTTCATGTTGGTGCGCGAAACGGGCCGGACGAGATTCGAACTCGCGACCCCTTGATGGCTTTTATGCACAAAAAGGCCTTTCGTTCTGCACTTCACGTGCAGGTTACCGCCTTTTTGGCACCCTCCAAATCCGCTTTCGGCGAATCTGTACGGCATTAAAAGTCAAGTGCTCTACCAGGCTGAGCTACCGGCCCCTATATCTCATCTACCCGTTTCCTGAGCATGAAACGCCCTGGCCGGGATTTGAACCCGGGTCGGAGCCTTACCCTGGTCATTCTCCATCTTGCGATGGAAGGCCTCGACAGGGCTCCATGATAGGCCACTACACTACCAGGGCAGTAACCGAAGCCATCTAACTGCATAGCAATCTCTCAAGCGGTGGTGGTAATTGCCGCAATTATAGCCCACAGACTATTGAGAAATTGGTATGCATGAGAGCTTGGAAAAAGAGGCGGTTTATAAAGGTTTCGGTAAAAAGCTGGAAAGAAAAAGAAAAGAGTTCATTACTTTCTAATGGTTAAGTAATGGTTAAGCGATCGCAGTGGACCCCGTACTTCACACAAATTTAATTCCGTTCCGGTGTCCGCTTGTCCTGAAACGCTGGACTTTCTTTGGAGCTGCCGGGAATTTCCAGCTGGTTTCGTTCTCGGCTTTTCGCACCCCATATCTCAACAATTGATTGGCAGCGTCCAATAAATCCTGATCTTCTGTTCTCTGTTCTCGGTAAGGGACGTTTGTTTTGCGTCCTTGGTATTCCCGTTGGGTCTCCCAACCCTCCGGTAAGTTGGGGTTACTGAATGGGCCAAGCTTTACCCGATCGGTTCCCTGAACTCGTTGGTCCAATACCGCAAAATCGGCAGTGGTATCGGCAAATACGCTTTCTACATCAAGCGGCCCACGAGATGGGGGACTATCATAGGCTCGTAAAACAATACCTGACTTAGGGAATTCCAGCCAAATAGTTACCCACATTGCAGGATCATTGAATCTAGGGGGAGAATTAACGTACAATCGTGCAACCGTATCTGCGGCTGCTACTTTTGTGGTATCCACAACCCGTCCTAAATCCATGTTTGCCATAATTTCACGGATAGGGATATCACCAATGTACAGAACGCCTTTTTCTTCCGGCGGAATCTCTTGGCAGCTTGTC
>JAGVYO010000027.1:0-28372 GCA_018303225.1 Candidatus Woesearchaeota archaeon | reverse complement strand
CAGCTTGTCGCATAAGCCAATGTTAATGCCGAAAGGCCTACTTTCAGAGCATTCTCAATGCCGGCTCTTGCAGAAGTATACATCCGATTGGGACGATATTCTTTCATATCAAAAAGAGAAATGTTTGAAGATTTATAAATCTTTCTATCATCACCACTATATAGTGGAGAATAAAAAATATCCCCACCCCCGGATTTGAACCAGGAACCTTTCGGGATCAGCTGACGCAGCTTCATCCTTGGCAAGCGCCATGTCCGTGCGTGTTTCGCAACTACAGCCGAACGCTCTGCCGTTGAGCTAGGTGGGGATTATACAGAAGGGGATGTAGAAGATTTATAAATCTTGTTCATGCGTGGATGCTGACGCTGTTCGAGCGGCTTAAAACGTCCCGGTTGTTGGCCTTGAACCTCGCCACAGCTGCTTTCAGCGTGAAATCGCCCAGGATGGCCAGGCGCGATTTGATCTTGTAGGTGATGACCCGCTCCTCGCCCACGTCCAGCTTGTCGACGTTCCATCGGACAATGACGCCTTCCCGCTCATGATGCGTGATCTTGACGGGCTGCAGCGTTCCGATGTACAGCTCTTTCTCCAGATTCGCAATGTTGGAGATGGTGTCGGTCACCTCAATATTCTCCAGCCGCTGCGTGCTGCGGTTCCGCACATTGATAAGCACTTTGAGCTCTGCAATGCCGCCTTCATGCCTCTTGACGTGATCGGCGCTCTTCTTCAGCGTGAGCGGGCTTCGGTTGGTATAATAAAGGGCCAGCGAGATGGCAATCAATACCAGGATGACCACCAGCGGCCTGAAATTCCGGTTGATCTGGATGGACATCTCCCCTTTCCCGTTCAGCGCCGGCGTGAACTCAAAATAGCGGCCGCCTTCTTTCTTCACAGTCTTTGCCCGCGGATGGGTCGAGGTGAACAGCGTCTCCAACAGCGACGTGGGGATGTCAATGGACCCTTCATACGCAGGGTTATTGGTCCTGAATGTGTAGCTCCGTTCGGTCTTGAGGAATTTGGATTCGACTTCGGGCTCGCCCAGGTCTGCATACTCCATGATGCGCACTTTCTGGACGAGCGGTGTTATGACGCTCTTGTCCCTGAAATAGGCCCTTGTCATGACGGCCAGCTCGCCCGGCGGCGTCAGCGGGCTTATCTCCTTGGTCACTTCAAACGTCTTTTCTTCCAGCGGTTCAAGGTGATCGGTTATCTCCGCGCCAACCACCGGATTGTCCAGCACGATGCGCAGCTCGGTGATATTCAGCCGGTTCTGGTTGTCGGCCCTTACCTGGATTTTTACAGGCACTCTTGGGTCAATGGGGTCCGGATATTTCACGTTAAGGATGACTGTGGGGATATATCCTTTCACTACAGAAGCCGTGGAGGAGATGGTGGCCTCCAACGGGATCTTATGGCTTTCGCCCTTCTGGGATTTGACATTGATGGGCACATCGTACGTGCCTTCGGAGAAGACTTTGATGGGGTCTACATAGATACGGACGGTTCCCGTTTTTGCGGGATCGACCGTCAGCGTAATGGGGTTCAGCAGCGGCTCTGTCGCGATGTCCCAATCCGGGAAATTAAGCGAGTAGATGCGGTACTCCTGAGTGCTGCTGTCGTGGTTGGTGATGGAAAGGTCATAGACCGCTCGGCCTTCCAGCGGGATGACCTCCAATATCGGCGCTACCTTCACGCTGAAGGAGGCTTTCTGGCCCATGGCAGCAGGGAGAAGTAGCAAAGCAGCCATTAATACCAGTTTTCCCCACTCTGCAGTCTTCACGCTATCCCACCGACGGTTTTTCTGTAAAGCTAACTATTTAAATGTTTTGAATAGGCCTATTCGGAAGATGTCCGGCTGAATAAAAAGCCTTAAAAACAGACTCCTGTTTTCTTTCCCCTTACGGGGCTGTAGTGTAGCTTGGTATCACTGGCGCTTGGGGTGCGTCCGACCGGAGTTCGAATCTCCGCAGCCCCATTTTTGAGTATGAGTTGGTAGTAATTAAACACAATTCTTATAAACGGGTTCTGATTCCTTCTGTTTGAGTTGGGGGGATTCATTTTGAACGATAGGATTGATCCGAAGATTCTTGTAAGCTATTTGCCGGGCGGCGAGGCGTATGGAAAACCGGTGCGGATTGGTTATTATTTCCCTTCCCTCCATCTATCCGGTGATGGCAGAGAGTTCATCGTCCGTCCTCCAGAGCATTCTGGGTTGATAATTGAAGGCAGAAGCGGTACCCCCACCGATAGAGAAAACAATACTCCAATCCTCTCTGAAGAGCAACTCTTGGCTGTAAGACCCTACAGATTGCGGATAGATGTTGCGTTTGATGGTTTGGATTTCGCAAGGGAGTATGAACGAGTTGTAGGCGATCTAATGATTTATGAGATAATGGGAATCGGCAAACAGGGCCTTGACCTACCGGGAAACCTGGGCGAGATATGGGATATTCCAAAAGATTCAAAGGTAATAATGATTGAGCCGCCCCAACTTCCCCCTGTCCAATCCATGCGGCTTCACGCAAAGGGCATTAAAACTATCCGACCATTAGAGAATATTGTTATAGCCGAACAAGGGTAAGGCTTGTCCTAGTTGGGCGGAACTTCCTGCAATAAACCATTTGTAACCAAATTGCTATAGGGGACGATAGGAAAAATTTCTAGTTTCTGGGGCTTATCCAGCTGGGCACGCTGCATGGTGATATTCTTGATTCTTTTGCGTTCGGTTTCTGTGAGGTAAAAGAAGCTCATGAGCACCGCATTATATGCGATGTCCACCGGTCCAAAGTCTTTCACCATTGAAGGATCATAGTTGTAAGCCAGAAAGTCCCTGTTCAGAATCAGGAATTCGTTGTAGATCCATAAAAACTCCCTGGGCCATTTTGACAAATCGTCAAGGGGCGCTTTAAACCGTTCCTTGTAAGCGAATTGTATGAATAAGCGGATGATACGGACATCCTTTCCAAAGGCAGGATTCTTTAGGATGACTTCCTCATACTCTTCAATATGGTCTTCGAATTCCGAAAGAAAAAAGCTATCCAGCGGTTCTTTTAGTTTCTGCTGGGAACGGGCAAGGAACATCAAGAAAATGTTACTGAACCGTTGGTCCCTCACGTCTTCTGTCTCCTTTTCATCAAAAAAATAGCTGTCTGCGCCTGTCAAATAAATATACTCGCTTACATACTTTCTAAATTGGTCCATGAAGGTGGGTTTGTGCTCTTCGAAAATCTTTTCCTCAGTCATCGGATAGTAGATGGCCACACCATGCTGTTGCAGGATACTCCGGTTGCTTAATATATCCATGGCAAGCTGTTTAAGATCCATCAGAAGCCGTTGCTTTCTCTGTACTTTATTTGCAATGGTCCTGATTTCGGCGCCTTCTTTTTTAATATGCTCCCGGTACTGATTATACGTTTCTTGTTGGGGAACTTTTCGGGGGCCTTTTCCTTTGTTTGACAGGATATTCTCTGCTTTTTCTATGGCAGCTTCAAATGTGCCCATTAATGCCCCTTCCTCACGGGTAAGTTGATTCAGCACATCTGCATTTTTCTGGATATCCATCTCCTCTTCTTCCGCCTTTATCTCTTCCAGGGAAAGAAGCTTCCGTATTTCTTGCCTCTCTGCAGGAGAATAGGCCGCCAATATCCGTCTTCTCATCGCTGTTCCGGCATGTTGGTACAGCGCCGCGAAAATGTGCCTTGCATTTTTCAGGGTCCGGAGCATCGTTGTGACTTTACTCCTTTCATAATCAGCCGCCTGTTTTATCTTCTTGTGAACGCCCTCTTTCTCTTCATACTCATGTTCGTCACGAATTTTTTTTATCTCATCAAGAAGTGCTTTGAGGGCTCCTCTCTCCAACACCCAATCCGGATGGACACTCTCATACTCATTTATTTTTTCGGTAATCTGTTTCAATCTTGTTTCTTTCTCTTTATTCTTCCCATACGCTTCCTTAAGATGTCTTAACATTTCCGTATCAATCTGCGATGCCCAGTTGTCATCATGAAGCATTTTCTGAAGATGGCCTATGAATTCCCTTACCAGTTTCTCCTTTTCCTCCCCCGTGGCCGTTTGCAGGGCCTTATACTTGTCCCTCCATCTCGGAGAAGTAAAAAGGTCTTCGAGAAATCCCCTTGTTGCGCCCCTATAATCCACCGGTGACATACATTCTCTCCTTCAGAAACCAACTATATAAAATTTCCCTAAATGACGGAGCTGACGTGCTCGTCCTTGCTGACACGGACGACGTGGTCCACGAAGCTCTCGATCTTGCTCTCGTGCGACACCAGGATGATCTGCCGGATGTTCAGCTGCTCCAGGACATCCCGCACCTTGTCCAGCTGCTCGGAACTGAAGCCGTCGGTGGGCTCGTCCAAAATGAGCAGGTCTTTTGTCTTGATGTCGGAAATGACGTCGTTGATGACCTTGTTCAGGGCCAGCCGGTAGGCCAATGACACGGCGGTCCGTTCGCCGCCCGAAAGGTTCTCCAGCGATGTCTCAAATCCGTTCTGCTCGATCACCGGCGAGAACTCATCGTCCAGGCGGACGTTCAGATTCTGGTCCTCGATCAGCACCGCGAACCATTTCTGGAAGATCTCATTGAATTCTCGGTAGATCTGCAATAGGACATGCTTCTCCATGACGGCCATCAAATTCAGGAACGATTCCTCGAGCCAGTTCTGCATCTGCAGCCAACCATTGAGCTTCAGGCGCACTTCCTCCATGGCAGAAAGCTCTTTCTCCAGATTTGAGATCAGCCGCACCAGCCCTTCTCCTTCTTTATCCAGCGAGTTCTTCTGCAGCGCCAGCTCGTGGGTCCTCGCGCGGAGGGTCTCGGCATCCCTCCTGCTCTGTTCGTAGGTCTTCTCGGCCTCTTTGAACGGAATCAATCGCTGGCTCAGTTCCAGTTTCTGCTGGTTGATGACGCCGATCTCCCTCTTCAGCACCTGCTGCTGCTCTTCCAGCTGCTTTACCGCTTTCTTCTTCTCTGCCAGTTGCTCCTCTTTGACCGCAAGCAATTGCTGCCGGCCTTCCTGCTCTTTTAGCATCCGTATCTCTTCTTTCAGTTTCTTCAATTGGGCTTCTGCTTCATCCAGCTCTTTCCTGTGTTTCAGGGCGTGTGCCCTGGCATTGGCCATATTCTCATGCTCCGTGGAAAGGATATGGTCTTTGTGATGGATGTCTACGTCCTGCAGGCAGAACGGGCATTTGTTCAGCGCGGAAATCTTGTCGATGAGCTTTTTTGACTGGGTCTGCTGGAATTCATGTGCATTGAGTTGGGGGAGCAGGGCCTTGGCTTCCCTCTCTAGCTTTTCATAGGCTTCTTCCTTGTCGGCCAGCTGCTGCCGGATCTTTTTCATGTCTTCCCTTCCTTTCTTGCCCAATTCGCTTTCCAGCGTGTTCCGCTGCCTTTCCGCGTCTTCCCGTTCCTTTCTGCTCCTCTCGTGGAGCGCTACCTTGTTCTTCAGCTCGGCTTCCAATACATTTAAGCGGCTTTTCAGCTCGTTCGATTCTTTCAGCGCCTTTTCGTTCTGCTCGGCTTCCTTCTTCTTTTCCTCGTATGCTTTCTGCTGCTTTTCCAGTTCCGGCAATAATGCCACCAGCCTTTCTTTCAGGCCGGTGATCTCCTGCTCATAGGCGGTCTTCTGCCTCTTTTTCTCATCCAGGCTGCTGAGCTGCCCTTCGGCTTTTTTCATCCGCTCCCGCAGGTCCTTCACCAGGATCGAAGCGTTCTCACGGATGCGCTTGTACTTGTCCACGTTGAAGACCCGGCGCAGGATGTCCAGGCGTGTGTCCTTGTGCTCCAGCAGGATCTGCTTCATTTCCTCCTGCGGCGTGTAGACCGTATACCGGTACACAAGGTCCTTGCTCTTCGTCAATAGCTCTTTCGGATAACCTAATAATTCCAGGATTTTTGATTTCAGTTCAACCGCGGTGCCTTCGGTTTTCACGCCGTCCATCACGACATAGCCGGTGTCCTGCTGCACGTCTTCTTTTCCGCGTTTCAGGCCCCGCTTCACCACAATCTCTTTTCCGTTCACTTCAAAATGCAGCTCCACGCTGCCTTCTTTCCTGCCGTGCCTCAGCAAGGACGCGCCGTTCAGCTGGCCCCGCTTGATCCCGAACAACGCGAATTCGATGGCCAGCAGGATCGTGCTCTTTCCGGTCCCGATGTCCCCTGCCAATAAGGTGGAGCCCTCGGGAAATTCAATGGCGGCTTGGGTATAGGAACGTATGTTCTGGAGCCGCACCGCTTTTAGAATCATTCTGCAGTGAAGAAGCCGCTAAAATTTATAATCTTTTTGATGTCTCACACACCATTCCTCCCGGAATGACTGAACTATAGGGTGTGTGAGGCGGAAAAAAAGCGGCAGCTCGGACGACCGAAGGGAGCGGGTATACCACCCGCCTATAACGGGAAGCGACTACGGCTTTTTGACGTGCGCTTCTTTTTTGCCGGTTTTTCCCGTTTTTTCAGGGACCGGCTGCCAAAGAACAGGAGACCGCTTAACAACAGATAAGCGATGGACACACCTACTACCCGGGGGATGGTCCGCTCCAACGAGAGGATAAGGATAGTCTTGATGTTCAGCGGAAGCGCTGCTTTTGCGATGATTCCTGATAGGAACCCATCTCCCAGCGGAATGATGAGCAGCGACAGGACACCCGGGAAAAAGGACATCCACCCCAGATAGAAGAGCGTTTTCTTCCACGATTTCTTTTCGCTCCAGAAAACCCCTGCTATGCTGACCCCGATGAGCAACAAAGATAGCGACAGGATCCATAAGCTGCTGTCCGGGCGCTGTATGCCCCGCGGGATATCCACGGAAAGGAGGTACAATAAAAGGGAACCCAGGCCGAGAAGGTAGATGATCTTGAAAAAATACCCTATGAACATCTTCTTCAGGAACACCAAACACCGGAGGGCTGAAGCCAGAGACGTTTTCAATGGCATGGACGTAAAAACGAGAAAATGCTTTATAAACGTTCCTATCCCGGAATGTTTTCCGTAATCACGATGCTGCAGGTGCACGGCAATTTGGTGCCAGCGCGGTGCAATGCCTTCTGCGCGACCGCGATGTTCTCCTTGTCCACCCACGCCCGGAACAGCGTCTGGCCTTTCCGGATCTGGGCAGCGCTTCCTATCGGTTTTCCGAACGGATGTGCCATTCCCGAGCTGAACCGGTCGGCGCCTGCGCCGGCTGCCAGGGAATGCTCCCTCAGGATATGGTGCGGGTACACCGCTATCTGCATCCGGAAGCCGTTGACGCCCAGGGTCTTTTCCAATACCCTGTTTGCGGTCTCCCGCGCGCTTTCAAAGGCATTGTCCCGGATCTGAAGCTCGGTGGTTGCATTCAGGAAAAGGGCATGGCTAAACTGCTTCTTCTGGTTCCCCATCTCAAAGGTCACCACATGGATATTGGGGGATGTCTTGATGAAGGATTTGGACTTGAACTTAGAGATTCTCGTGTACGGCCGTTTCACGTTCCGGTAGGCAGTGAATTTTCGTAAGCGTGGCATACTAAACACGTTGAATTTATAGGCGCTTTATAAAGTTTATGGTCAAAAAAAGGGAAAAAATAAGGTGCACAACTTTTACCATTAAATATTTACTTTTTTCCTTTGGCAGGGCGGTCCCAAAAATTTCGGCACAAAATTTTTGCAATGGGCGTGGTCCGCGCGCGCTAAATTAAATGGTTCTTAGTGGAAGCCCTAAATTCTTTATTTTTTTAATCGAAAGGTTTATAAAGAAGGATTGCGGTAAAAGCATCCATTCCTATTCGGTGCCATAAAAAAGAGGTGCAGGCCATGAAACTTTTTAATTCGAAACGAATTTCTAAAAAAGGTGACTTAAGCTTATCCATTAATGCCATTGTCATATTGATTCTTGCCATTACCATGCTCGGATTGGGACTGACGTTCATGCGCGGATTGTTTAAGCAGATAGGCACCAAAGTAAGCGAAGCTGTAGATGCCAATGAATTGGTCAATCCGCCTACGTTTGACAACCCAATAACTGTTGCACCCGGTGAAATAAGTTTACGACAGGGAGAGAATGGGAAAGTAACGCTGGCTTTTATGAATGTGATTACTGCTGCTCAATCAAGTAGTTGCAATCTTGCTTCGGTGACCTCAAGTGTTACTGGTACTGACAAACCCTCCCCAGTTTTTTCAAACTCCGCTTTAACAATGGACAAAGATCAGATAAATACGTGGGCAATTGCCATTACCACCACCTCAGATACACCAGCCGAAGTTACGCTTTTCACTGCGAAAATAACGTGTACCCCAACTGGTGGAACAGCCCGTGATTTCACCAAAGACTTCATCGTGACTGTCACCTCCTAAAAATGCCAGAGGTCAAAGGCTCCGTTTTTTTGATTTTGACCATCGCGATTATCATATTCGGAGCACGGTTCATCTCCAACACCTTCAAGACGCTGGAGACGAAGACGACGCAGGCTGTAGACGCAACCGAGCTGTTGAATGCGCCGACGCGCGACAATCCGCTGACGCTGACGCCTTCCAACGAATTGGCCATGTTAGAAAGGGAGAAAGAGAACCTGCTGGTGGCGCATCTGAATCCGACGCAGGAGCCCCAGTATTGCCTGCTGGTGTTCTGGGACAACCAGCAGCCTATTGAACCGGATAGTTGGATATTATACAACAACAAAATAAGCCCGCTGATTGAGCCGGACAGGATTACGACGTGGAAAGCTGTCGTGCAGCCAAAGGCCGCCCAAAAAGGCACGAAAGTGCTGCAAACCCAGCTGTGCTGCAGCCCGAATAAGGACGAAAACAACCAGATATTTTGCGATGACGAATATAAAAAAGACCTGCTGATTATGGTCACCTGAGGTGGTGATGATGAAAAAAAGACTCACGCAAAGCGAAGAATTTGAGATTATGAAATTGGTGCTGGATAAGTTCCTCTGGCTGGGGTTTGGCATTATGGGTTTCGGGCTGTTCAAGCTGTTCACGGATACTTTCACGGCCGGCATTACCTGGGTTGTGGTAGGGGCCATTGTGCTGATCCTGTTCCTGATCATCATCGTGAAGGAATACGAGATCATTCGCTGATTTTTTCTTTTTTATGAAATCCAAAAGAGGCATTGAATTATCAGTAAACTTCCTGGTAATGACGATTCTGGCCATTGCGGTCTTCTCCATGGGCATTGTTTTCGTGAACAAAATCTTCAGTACGGTGCGGGGCGGCGAGACCAAGGCGTTCGGGGTGGGGATACTGAATGAAGCCGGTGCAGAGAAGACGTTTAAGCTGGATGTTTTATTTTCAAAGGCATTCGAGCCGGACAATGATAGGATGTGCGATTCAAATGGTGACGGATGCGAAGATACAAAAGATAGTACAGTGCCCCCCGATTGGTTGACGTATAATACACAAGAGCATCCCTTAAAGAATCACGAGCAGGGCAGCTATGCGATTGCCATCCATGTCCCAAAAGGAGCCCAACGGGGGACATATATTTATGATGTCAACGTACTCTACAACGAAGATGGTTCTGATGTAGACGATGACTATGATTCGGTCCAGAAAATCTGGGTCACGGTCATCTGATGGCGTTATATTTTTATACTTAAGCCGGTTTAAGGAGCCTGCAATGAGCGAAACAACCCTTGAAAGGCAGATATTGGACAGACTGGCAAGCATGGAAAAGAAGGTCAATTATATCGTGGAGCATATAGAAGACTCCAAATTAAGCGCGGACGACAAAAAGGCGCTTGCAGTGGCCTTAAAAGAAGAAAATGAAGGAAAACTTCTAAGCAAGAAGCACGTTTTTGGATAAGATGATCACTTTTCCAGCGGAATTCTCCAGCAAGGCCGCAAAATACATTAAAAAGCTTGATGGCGTAACAAAGAAAAGGATTGAAGAGAGAATCAATAAGCTGGAAGAGAATCCGTTTCCGCAAGAAGTGGAACGAGTGGAATCATTTGGAGGCGAGAAAGTTTTCCGGGTGAGGGTGGGCGATCAAAGAATTCTCTATGTGGTCAGGTACAACCCACACAAGCTTATCATCGCCAAAGTGGATAACCGCTCAAGGGTTTATGACTGATGTCGTAGTATGCTTATTTAGTAATCATATTTGACGATCTTGACAAACTTCTTCGGATCCAAGGAAGCGCCGCCCACTAGGACGCCGTCAACAGCGCTTTTAATCATGAAGCCTTCCACGTTCTCCGGATTGACACTGCCGCCGTAGAGGATCCGCAGATTATCGGCGATTTCATCGTTATACGACCTCTTGACCAGATTGCGGATGAATTCATGCACTTCTTCGGCCTGCTCCGGTGTAGCGTTCTTTCCCGTGCCAATGGCCCATACGGGCTCGTAAGCGATATTCACCTTGCGCATCTCGAATTCACTGACCCCTTTCAGTCCTTCCTTGACCTGTTTCCCGATGATTGCTTTTGTTTTCTTCTTTTTCCGCTCCTCTTCGGTCTCTCCGACGCAGAAAATCGGATGCAGACCGAATGCAGCGGCACTTTTTATTTTCTTGTTGATCAGCTCGTTGCCTTCATTGAAATGCTGCCTCCGTTCAGAATGGCCCACTATCACATATTTGACGCCCAATTCCTGCAGCATAAAGGGCGAGATTTCGCCGGTGAAAGCGCCCTCTTTCTCGTAATGCATATTCTGGGCGCCCAAGGCGATGGGAGCAATTCTTATCTCAGCAGCTACGGCTGACAACGACGTGAACGGCGGACAGAGGACCACTTCACGGTTTGTAAGCCCGAGAAACTCATTCTTTAGCGCCTTGGCCAGCAGGACGGATTCGCTGACCGTCTTGTTCATCTTCCAGTTAGCTGCGAAGAGCGGCTTGCGCATAAGGGAAAAAAGAATGAATTTGGTTTATATATCTATTGGTAGGAAACGGTCATTATAAAAATTAACTTTTTGCGACAGCCGGGATCATCGCAAAAATTCCGTGCCGGAATTTTTGTCTTGAGCCTAACCACAAAGAAAAGATTTTCTAATGCGCTCTTCTTGAGCTTACTTTCTTTTTCTGAACAAAACCCAAAGAACAATCCCGGCAACCAACAACGCACCGGCCATCCACAGCGTATTGGTTGCAATCTTCACGCCGATGTCCTGGAAGAATTCCTGCGGATACAGCACGACCATCTTCTCAAAGTCCGGATTGAATGCCCAGGTGCCCGGATCAAATAGGGCATCATGGAAACTGGTGAAGAATCCCAGAAAATTTGATTTCAGATTCTGCCAGAAGAACAAGGTCAGGAAAATGGTCAGGCCGCTTCCCACAATAAAAATGATGGAAAGGTACTTCATGGTCTTGAACGAGGCCCTGAGGAAGAAAGACAGGAAAAACAGGAGGATGATGAACAGTACGACCAGCCCGATCAATAATTTGGCAGCCAGATTCACCAGGTTTTTAACGTCCAGCAGGTGCTCTTTCTCCCTCGCATTGAAGAAATCCGGAAGCTCTTTCTTGCCTTTGAAGAAGTCCAGCACATTCTGGTTCAGTTCCCTGATGTTCTCGCCGGATAATTTTTCCTGGACACTGTATTTGGAGAATTCCTTCTGATGAAAACCCTCATCAAAGGTGTAGATATTGAGGTTGAAGAGATATAAAATAAGGGGAATTAGGATAATAAGCAAAATCACAATCCATAATGGGCTTCGGTGCACCGCCATACCGCAACTTAAAAAGAAAGGAATTTAAAAAAGTATCTTTATTTCAGAAGGAGCATCTTTCTCGTCTGCATAAAGCGATTGCCTGTGTGCATGCGGTATAGGTAAACGCCGCTGGATACGCGCTGGCCGGCATCATTGTGCCCATCCCATCGGGCCTCATATGCTCCGGGCTGCTTTTCCTCGTCCACTAAATTCCTTACTTCCTGCCCAAGAAGATTGAATACTTCAATTTCTACACGGCCCCCTTGCTGTCCGACAGTATACCTAATAGTCGTGATGAAATTGAAGGGGTTAGGATAATTGGATAACAATTCGTATTTGGCGGGCATTTGATTTGAGAGCTCTTCGATGGAGGTGACGGGACCTGGACCGCTGCTAATGACAAACAATCCAAGTTGGGAAATTTCTGCCAAAATACGTCCGACTTCCGGGTACCTTTGTTGAAGGCCGGGTACTTTCTCCCATTTCCCAGAGGCCTCGGAGAATTGATAGATAGATATGTCATTCTCAGAAAATGCCCCTTTTCCCACAGCAGAAAGGCTGTAATCCATCATCAACTGCATTTTCTTTTCAAGAGTGGCATTGTCAGGACCAATGAGATAGGCATTTGAATAACGCCCTTCCGCTGGAGAGCGATCTTGGACCTTCAAAAAAGAGATCCAAGGCTGGTATGCAGAGGGGTCTGCCCATAGATAAACCAGGCCATCACGAGACTCAGCCGCTGGCCAAGAAGGCTTGACCTCTTTTAATTCCACATTAACGGTCTGAAGAGGAGAAATAATGACAGAACCGATGGTACGGGCTTCTAATGGGTTGGAAGAGGTAAGGATAGAAAATCGCTGACCGGCCGGGAGCGAAAGCCCCGATCCGAATATCCCATAAGCAGCACCCATACTGTAAGGGTAATAAACAAAGCTCCCTGGATCCATTTCAAGAGCAGGGGCTGCGCTTAAATTGCTTTGAGGATGGTGTAGGTACAGTGTAGAGGACGGGATGATTTTTGGCGGATTATTCTTGTCGTAGACCGTCAGCCGAAACGACCCAAAATTCATCCGCTCGTCTGGAAAAGGCACGGTGAAATCTCTTGTTGGCAGAATCACTTCATCCAGAAGGCCGCGGCTTTTCATAGTAGCTGGTTGCATGCCGTTATAAAATCCTTCAATAATTGCGACCAATGTCTTTAATTTCTCCGAATCTCTTTCCAGGCCTTTACCCGATAATTCAAGATGGTTAAACGGCACCAATCCCAATGGTATATCGTAGTCCAACAAACTGGCGCTGCTGACTGAAACCACCCCGTCCTGGTAGCCTGTTTCTTCGCGATGAACGGCTGTCAATCCCGGGATATCCCTTGTTCCTGCTATATTCAGGCGATTAATGTCAGAATTACTTATCAATGCATTTAAAAGGGTAATTTTTGGACTCCCCGGAGAAAGATCCTTATACGCTTCACCTTCCGGGTTAAGACCTCCGATGAGAGAGGCTAAACCCTTCAAAATTTCATTATCCCCATGGGCAATCCGTGCAGCTGCCTGGGAGCCATGATTGGGTGTGCCTAGCATCAGGATGCTTTTGACTGCATCCTGATAACTGAGGAAATTGAGATTGCTCATCTCAGCACGATCATTGAGGCCCTCTTGGAGTGCCCTGGCTATCAGTCCGCCCATGCTGTGGCCAACGACATCAAATTCAGACAGGTGCGGGAATTTCTGGTGATCTACATTCCTAAAGAGTGTATAGAGGGCCCGATTCACCATAATCGAAGACACCCCTATTTTTCCATCATTAGGATAATAATAGAACTCAAAAACATTATACCCCTTCCCCCTTAATACGTCAGGAAGGTACCCCCAGTATCCATCCCTATTGTTCAAGCCCGGAATCAATAGCATGGATCTTTTCCCGGAGTGCAAATCATCGCTGTCGATAAATTGATGGTCGTTATTTCTATTTGGGTATTTAAGGAGAAAAGAACGATGATCGTAATTGCCCTCATTGTCAATACGGAATTTTTCCTCAAAAATACCCCCTTTAAAGATAATTCTCGTGCCCTTACTAAAATCTTCAAGGGAGTAATGCGCTGTCAATCGAGTTACTACGTTCCCTCTCTTTCCCGAACGTGGTGTTGAAGTTGATGTATTGGGATCATCCCGACGGATATAGCCGTTGTCTTTAACAATCTCGATTACCCCGGGGGTCAGAGTTGAAACGCGTCGGCCGGAAGCTACGTCAAAACGGGAAATCTGTTCAACATTATCAAATCTAAAACCAATATGGCCATCCGCGGTAGCTCTAAACTCTTGGATAGGGACGGTGAGATTATCCTGTCCGTACAATCTTGCAGAGAATTCAAGAGGCTCTACGGATCGACCAAAATCAGAGTTCCATCCGCCAGAGTTGCTTATATTCTCTAAGTCTATAACGAGATGGTAACCAGAAAAATTAAAATGTTCAATATAGAATTTCTGATCTTTTCCTAAAACATTTGGACTCGGAGCACGATCCTGGATCTTTATTCCTACCTGCACCACCTGATTATACATTAAACCTGGGGAGAAATACCTCCAGTAAGGATTGTCAGGAACAGCTTCTATCCCGTTGGATGGGCGGTAAATCACATGAACATCCCCATTCTGACGCAAGCTTATAGAAGGTTTTACTCCGATTTGGTTCAGCGTCATGACAAGAGAAGAAGTATCAATTCCAGCACCATCATCGGCCAGCAGAAATTCTATGTCCGTTTTGATGGGCACATTTTGTTCCCCATTGGATGGGCGAAACCATTTAAGATAAGGAGGTGTAGTGTCAGTAGTTGTAGGAGGAGGCTGTGACGGAGGCGGTTCAGATGGCGGTGGGGAAGAAGTGCCACCATCCCCTATCGCCGCAGATCCGCCATACGCTCCCATATCGGATCGTGAGCCGTCTTTGTCCTTTACGTTCGGATCTCCTGCATTGATGGCCGGCGAGCCCTGCTGGAGACGAAAATCGCCGCCAGCGGCATTCACTAACTTTGGATCTGCAAACACATTTCCTGTCCCCAGTGAAGCGCCATTTACATCAATGCTATTCCCGAAAAACAGGTTGTAATCAATAGACGGGGTTCCGCTATCCATCCGTTCGATCCCGGTACCATTGTTGGCTAAGATGTTATTATAGAATCGGCGTATTGATTTTGAGAAACGAATTCCTATGCGGCTATTCCCGTAGAAGGTGTTGTTGAAAATATCTATTCCGGAATTGTCCACAATCACTGCTGTTTCTGCATATGTGAGGATGTTGTTGGCAATCCGTCCGCCTGAACCGAGAATGGCAGTAATGGGGGTACTTTTTAAATAATTCTGCTCAATCACAGCCGTACCGGCGCCGATAGCAATCTTGCTATCCTCGAGGTAAAATCCCCGTATCGTTCCACCCATCAGGACAATCTGGGAATTTGTGACCTTTGTTTTCTGGTATCCTGCCCCTTGCACTGTGCTGCCCGTCGATGGGACCATATCCTGGTTTGGGTAATTCCCTTCGGCTACAACAACCGTATAGCGTTTCGCTAAATATTGGGGAAGTGTAAACACCTCGCTGATGGTGTTGAACGGATGCGACTGCGTTCCATCTTCAACGCCGGATGTGTTGCTGTCGTCCACGTAAATGACAGTCTGCGTTTGCGCAACTACTGATCGTGGGGTGAGGGCATATGCCACTGCAAAAGAAGCTACTGTCACGCTTGTGAGCAAGAGCCCTTTTCGTGCCAGCGACTCTAGGAGTTCTCTCCCTTCTTCATACAATCTGCGGACCGTCGAATCTATATCCCCCATATCGTCTGCGAATTAGCGTCCTTTTATAAAATTTACTTACTCTAAAGTACTAACTCTCTATTAATAGCTGCATTACCATCCAGAAATAGTAACTTTTAAATAAAGGTGATTTTCTCCGCAGGGGCTATGAGCGGTGCCGAGGAGATTGGAGTATTGATTCTGAAATTATTTGTGATTCTCGCATCCGCTAAATTTGCCGGCGTCCTTGCCGAGAAGCTTAAACAGCCGGCGGTGCTTGGGGAAATCCTGGCAGGAGTTATTTTGGGACCGAGCATCTTCGGCTTTATCCAGCCCGGCGGGGAAGCCGTATTGACCTTTTTGGCGGAGATCGGCGTCATTTTGCTGTTGTTTGAAGTAGGTCTTGAATCCAACATCCACCAGTTGCTGAAATCAGGACTGGCTTCTCTGCTGGTGGCCACCATCGGCGTAGCCGTGCCGTTCGGATTGGGATACTATTATTCAATAGCTGCCGGCTTCAGCAATCTGGTTGCGATATTCATCGGCGCGACGTTGACAGCTACCAGCGTAGGCGTCACCATGCGGGTCTTCTCGGACCTCAACAAAGTCCAGAGCGAGGAAGCCAAAGTTATTCTGGGAGCAGCGGTCATCGACGATGTGATAGGCCTCATCATCCTCTCGGTGCTGGTAGGCATCGTAGAGACAGGCACGGTATCCATGCCCGGTATCGGCAAGATTCTGCTGTATTCCGTTGTATTCTTAGTGGCCAGCATCGCCATCGGCATCAGATTCACCCCCTTTATTTTCAGGATTGTCCATGCCCTGAACATCCGGAGAACTTTCGTGATTTCAGCCTTTTTGTTTGCATTGGCATTGGCGTTCGTGGCCAACAAGATTGGCCTTGCCACCATCGTGGGCGCGTTTGCCGCCGGATTGATACTGGAGCAGACGCAGCACAAGGAACACATCATCGAGCGCATTAAGCCGGTTTCGAATCTCTTCGTGCCGCTGTTTTTTGTCATGGCCGGCGTCTACCTGAACGTGTGGTCGATGTTTGAGCCCGGCATTTTCCACCTTGTTCTGGTGATCCTGGGCATTGCCGTTGTCGGCAAAATGGCTTCCGGCCTGGGCTGCGTGAGGACAAAGGCCCGAAGGTATGCTGTCGGCCTGGGGATGATCCCCCGGGGAGAAGTTGGATTGATTTTTGCGTCGTACGGGCTGACCACAGGTCTTGCGACCGAGGCGCTTTATTCCGCGCTGGTCATCGTGATCATGCTGTCGACGCTGATTGTGCCGCCGCTATTGAAGCCGTTCGTGAAATGAATTCTGCAGAAACTAATTCTTATCATAACCAACACGCAACACTCTTCCATCCGGGTCGTAGACTTCAAAGCTTTGGACAGGACCCAACCTGACTTCGGTTGGAAAAGAAGGTTGCTTTAGAAGTTCTTCCAGTGCGCTTTCGGGAACCATGTCCCACCATCGCCCTGATGGGGTCTTCCAATAAAGCTCAAGGTACATCCCTTGTTTTACCCAACCACTTGCAATGGATCCACCAAATGTAGCGCCGCCCAGGCGATAGTGCCCGGCACTGGAAAATCCATTGTGTTCAAGCGTAACCCACCTTTCTTTGGGGTCGACAACGTGAAGTGTGTATGGGCCCGTCTCGGTATTAAGCACAATCTGAGAACCGGATGCCAAGTCGGACAGCCGAAAGCCATCCAGCCGCGATACCTTCTCTACAGTTTTCCTTAAGATGGGGAACCATGGCATAACCGTGGCAAACAAGAAATGGTATATAAACCTTTCTATCTGTAACCACTACTTAAGAACGAACTTAGCCAGCTCTTTCGCCTGCTTGTGGATGTCTTTGGCCGTATAAAGCGCCCTGCCTAGGATGGCGTGCCAGTTTGAGCCGGCGGCTCTGGCCGAATCAGATAAGGAGCCGCCCTGTGCAATGAAGCCGGGTGAATAGAATACTGCTTTGTCGCCCAACAATTTGCGGTACGTTTTGATCCTGTCGGGCTTGTTGCCCGGCACCACAAAATCCTTTACGCCTAAAGAAGCGGCTGTTTTGTAGATTTTCTCCGGCGCGTCATCCGCTATGAAGCCGCCGTCGCTCTGCAAAAAAGCCTTGTGCGTCATCTCGCCGCCGATAATCACGCCCAGCTCTTCTTCCCGGCACGCTTCGATCCAGGCCTTCTCCACTTCCGGGCCTGATTGGGGAAACAGAATGACCGCCTCGCAGCGCTTGCAGCTCTGCGCGAACAGCGTTCCGGTGCCGGGGATGTCCGTGCCGCCTTTCTGATGGTCGTAGATGACCGGCAGGTCGCTGAATTCGCGGATGGCACCTAAAACCGCATTCAGTCCGAACGGAATCACCAGCGAAAAGCCGATTTTATAGGCGCCGATGCCTTCTACATCCGAAGTTTCCGACACCAGCTGCTTCAGCGCTTCCAGCGTAGCAACATCGCATGCCGGGATGATGCTCCTCTCCAGCTTGATTATTTTGTTCCCCATTTTCTCGGATCCTTGGACCATTCCAGCAGATGGTCCTTTTGTTGGGCACGGATATAATTCTGTTTAATGGCTGCATCAATCAAGGCAGCAAAATTGCTCAAGGGGTAAAGTTGTACCTTATGCTCCTTGAAACTTCTGGCAGCTTCCGAAAAACCGTAGGTGAAAATAGCCACGCAATCATTGACTTCGGCGCCTTCTTCGCGCAATGTATCAACTGAGGCCAATGCGCTGGTGCCGGTGCTGATCAGGTCTTCCACCAGCAATACCTTTTTTCTCTTGACCATGCCGCCTTCGATGATGTTCCCTTTGCCATGCATCTTCTTTTCAGCCCTGACGAAGACCATCGGTTTTTCCAGTTTTTCAGCCACCCATGAAGCCCATGGAATGCCGGCCATGGCGGTTCCTCCAATGATATCCGCGTCAATCTTTTTCTTCTGGATAATATCCGCCATCCATCTCACGACAGCCTCCCGCTCCGCGACATGGCCGAGCAGCAGCCGGTTGTCGCAGTAAATGGGGCTCCTGATGCCGGACGCAAAGGTGAACGGATCATTGGGCTGCAGCGTAACGGCTTTTGCCTTCAATAAGATTTCTGCAATCTCCTTATCCACTGAAAACCACCTCTCGGGCGCGTATGCGCTCAAATTCGCGGTGATGATATATTAAATTTCCGTTTACAATCGTGAAATCCACGGCACCCTTCACCTTTTTCCCATGGAACGGGCTCCATTTGCATTTGGTGAACAAAGCGTCATTGGATATTTTATATTCTTTGTTTAGATCCACAACAACTACATCCGCGTCATACCCCTCTTTGATGATCCCTTTGTTTTTGATGCCGAAGATGCGCGCAGGATTCGCAGCAGTCAATTCGGAAAGCTTCTGAAGGGTCAGCTTTTTTTCATTGACTGCATTTAATAATAATGGAAGCATGGTCTCCAGGCCAGGAACTCCCGCTGGCGGACTATTGGACTTCTTCTCCATCAGCGTATGCGGCGCATGATCCGTACCGATAGTATCTACCGTGTTGTCCTCGATGCCTTTCCACAGTGCATTCTGGTCTTTCTTGCTTTTCAGGACGGGCTTCATATACGCGAGCCCTTTCATCTTTTTATGGTCGCTGTCTGTCAGGAAAAGATGGTGGGGAGCCACTTCGCAGAAAATATTCTCTGTTTTTTCCTTTTTTATCAATGCTATCTCATCTTTGGAGCTGATATGGCAGAGATAGAGAAATTTCTTGTACTTTTTGGCCAGGTGAATGGCTTTCCGTATCTGCTCGCCTTCGGCATGGACCGCTATTCGGGGCGCATGTTTGAAGATTTCTTCAATAATGGTGTCGTTTTCCAGTAAAAGATTTCCCGTTGTCTCATTCATGTATATTTTTACAGCAGCGATGTTCCTTGCTTTCTTAATCTGTTCAATGTTATTTGAGGAGGCGCCGAAATAGAAGCCATAATTGACCAGCGATTTCTTCGCCATCTCGCGTTTGGCTTCCAGATCTTCGATGTCAAAGGTAGGTGGATGGGTGTTGGGCATATCAAAAAATGTGGTTACTCCACCGGCTGCAGCTGCCATGCTCGCGGTATAGAAGTCCTCTTTGTGCGTCAGTCCGGGCTCGCGGCAGTGCACGTGGCAGTCTATCAGGCCCGGCAATACAATCTTTCCCTTTGCATTGATTTCCTGGTCCGCATTGGGGCGTTGCGGCGTGATTTGCTGGATTTTGCCTTTGTCGATGAAGACGTTTTCCCTGAGCAACCGGCCTTCAACGAGTACGTGGCCCCCTTCGATGAGCAAGCTCATGCCCGGCCTCCATAGTATTCGGCCAGCGCGACCTTTTTCCCGTTCTTGAGATGCGCAAATCGGCCGAAGTCATTGAGCTTATTCAGTTTTTCCCTGTTGAACACCGGGCCGTCTACACACACCAGCTGATCGTCAATCACGCAGTTTCCGCAGATACCGTAGCCGCATTTCATGTACCTTTCTACCGAGGCCTCGCAGTCTATGCCCTTTTCGTTGCAGATTTCGACGATTTTCTTCATCATGATTTCCGGGCCGCAGGTATAAACCATGCTGAATTTCTTCTTCTTCAGCTGCTCTTTGAACTGGTCCGTGACAAACCCATGAAAACCTTCGCTGCCGTCGTCTGTAGCGATCATCGCTTTCGGATAGCGTTTTTTGTAGAGGACATGCGCTTTGTCTTTTGCACCCATAAGGATGGTTGGATTTCCTAGCGCGTCGATCAGCGTGCTTACCGAAGCCATCCCCACACCGCCGCCGATGACGCAGGCATTCTTTTTTGGCGTAAATCCCTTCCCGTAGGGCCCGCGGACACCGATTTTATCGCCTTTCCTGAGTCTGTCCAACGCTTTGGTGAAAGGGCCGATCATGTGGGAGGTAATCGCCATCTCTTTTCCTTTCTGGTAAGATACGGCGTAAGGTTTTTCATCCACGCAGGGGATCCATATCATGACGAACTGCCCGGGTCTGACTTCTTTATCGAATCTGAAGAAGAAGGATTTGATATCTTTTGCTTCTTGTATGACTTTCGTAATCTCCGCCATCTCCGGCAGTTCGGTCTTCCATTCCTTGCAGTTAAACGGTGGTTTTTGCATTTTTGCCAGTAACTCTTTTTAAACACTAAATTTCCAATATCGCCTATTCTTTTTATTTTTTAGGTTAGGACTATGACAAAAATTTCGGCACGAAATTTTTGGGATCGCCCTACCGCTATAAAACTTTTAGTTGATGGTGATCTGCCCGTATCTTTCACTAATATGCACTATTTATTTATGCGCCACCCCACGGATTTCGTTGAGCGTGCGTACCTTATTCTTTTTCATCCAGGATTCCATCTCGGTGCAGATCTTTTTGAACACGCCCATCCCTCCGTAATAGCACGCGGTTCCGATGCCGACCGCTGTAGCGCCGGCCATAATCATCTCTAAGGCGTCTTTCCCTGTTGCGACGCCCCCTGTCCCGATGATAGGGATCTTTACAGTCTCGTAGATGTCATACACGCATTTCACGGCAATCGGCCTCAGAGCCGGACCGGAAATGCCGCCGCTCCTGTTGGCTAAGATAGGCTTTCTTGCGTCGATGTTGATCACCATGCCGTGGGCTGTATTGACAGCCGTGATTGCGTCTGCGCCGGCTTTTTCTACAGCCCTCGCCATCTCTTTGATATCCGCTACGTTGGGGCTTAACTTGACGCTGACCGGGAGTCTTGTGTTTTTCTTCACTTCTTTTGTGACGTTGGCAGCAAGATTCGGGTCGGATGCAATTGGCCTGCCGTAATCCATGTGCGGGCACGATATATCCACTTCAATCATCGCCGGCTTTAACGCCGACATCTTTTTGGCTACCCTGCCGAAATCTTCGATGGTGTAGCCGAAAATGCTCCCGATGACCGGAATGCCCAGATCATCCAATGATTTGAAATCGTTGATCGCATTGTCGATGCCCTGTCCCGGCAGCCCGACGGCGTTGATCATACCTCCTTCAAACACCGCCATGGTCGGGTTGGGATTTCCTTTCCGGGGCTCATGGCACAATGATTTCAGGGTTACAGCGCCGGCGCCCACAGAGCCGACACGCTTCGCCAGGTCTCTGGAGATGCCCAGGATTCCGGAAGCGAGCACGGTAGGGTTGCGCAGTTTAATGCCGCAGAGGGAAGCAGATAACATTCATACCAGCTCAATGTCTTTTGTTCCGAAGACATGCTCGCAGTAATGGCATTTCAGCCTCAAGGGCTCTTTTTCCGCCAGATGAAATTTTGTCGTAACGGCTTCGTGATTGGTGATGCAGTTCGGATTGGAGCATTTGACTGTCTTCAGGAGGAGTTTCGGAAGCTCCACTTTTTTCTTCTCGGTCACCTAAGCTCCACTTTTTTCTTCTCGGTCACCTCGAAATTCTTGATGATATTCACGGTCACATCCGGGGCTATGATGGCGATCTTGTTGGCCTCGTCGCCGGTAAGGTATTTTCCGCTGATCTTGATGATGGCCTTTTTGCCCTGGCTCTTGCTTTGCAGGTTGGAGGCGATGGAGAACAGGTCTACATGGTTCTGCAGGTCCAGCAGCTGGGCCACTTTCAGCGCGGCATGCGCGGGGATGTGGTCGATGACCGTGCCGTTCTCGATGGCGCTGACCTTCAGCTCCTTCTTCATTTTACAGCCCCCAGCACCAGCGCCAGCAGGGCCTTTCGCACCGGGATGCCGTTGCCGGCCTGCTCGAAGTAGACGGCGTGCTTTGTATCATCCAATTCAGGGCTGATCTCGTCCACCCTTGGTAGGGGATGCATGATCCTCAGGTCGGGTTTGATGTGCGTGAGCAATGTTTTATCCAGCCGGTAGATGCCTTTGTATTTTTCATACTCCAGCGGGTCGGGAAAGCGCTCCTTCTGGATTCTTGTGGCGTACAGCACGTCCAGATCTTTGCTCACTTCAAAGAGGTTTTCCGTCTCTTCAAAGGGTACGCCTTTCTCGGAGAGGGCGTCGCGGTATTCTTTTGGCATCCGCAGCGCATCCGGTGCGATGAAGTAGAATTTTATGTTGGTAAAGTGGCTTAATGCAATCGCCAGGGAGTGCACGGTGCGGCCGTATTTCAGGTCTCCGAGCATTCCGATTTTCAGGTTATCCAGCCGTCCTTTTGTTTTCTGGATGGTATACAGGTCCAGCAATGTCTGCGTAGGGTGCTGATTTGAACCGTCGCCGGCATTGATGACCGGAATTTTGGCGGCTTCCGAAGCCAGCCGCGCCGAGCCTTCTTGGGGGTGCCGGATCACAATGATGTCCACATACTGCTCGATCATCTTGATGCTGTCCCATAAGGTCTCGCCTTTTCGTGCAGAGGTGACGGCAGAGGTCGCAAATCCCATAACCTGGCCGTCGAGCTGCTCCATGGCCGAGGTGAAGCTTAGCCGGGTCCGCGTGGACGGCTCGAAGAACAGGGTGCCGAGGATCTTTCCCTTCAGCAGCGAGGATCGTGGCGTTTTTTCCATGGCGGCCGCCACTTTCAGCACGTGCAATAAATCGCTCTTGGAGAAATCGTAGATGGAGATGATATCGCGATTTTTGAACGGCATCTTAAAAAAATAACAAACCGAAGGAGGTTTATAAGTTTTGCGATTTGAATCATTGCCGGAGAAAAAAGGTAACCCCTATGCCGACCGCACAGGTACTGAAAGCGGGGAGAAATGCCGGTTTATAAAGATTTGGGTCATTTCACCTTTTCAAAATATTCCTTCACTCTCGAGACGATGCTGTCCAGGTAGTAGCGGAGAATCTTTTCTTCGAAAATCTCAGACAGCTGTGCGTTCTCGTTGATGCGGTAGCTGTTGGCTGTTTTCTCGACCAGGAACAAATCCCTTAGGCGTTTCAGCTGCCTCCGGATGTTGGAGGGCGCAACGCCCAGCACCGGCAATTTGTATTTTTTCCGTGACTCAATGACCAGTTTTTCAATCTCCGGGCAGTCCAATAACTTCTTGTTGCGGTGGCCGAGAAGGACCAGCAGGATGTCTACCACCACATCCCTTGAATCACCGGGCTGCAATAAGCCGACAGAAAGGCATAGTTTCCGCACCAGATCACGCTCTTCCAATTGGGAAGGCTTCTCGTATCTTCTTAGCGTAATCTCAGCCAATGGCGTATCTCTTGAAATGCGTCCTTTCATTATCCACCCCTTTGAATTAAATAATTTAAGAATTCACTGGTTTATATAGTTTTTGTTCGGTAGTTTTATTCGTCGGAAACCGTGCTCAGCAGTTCCTCAGGTTCCAGCAGGGAGATGCCGGCTTTGCTGCCGACAATCTCCACCTTGATGATCTTCTCCGGATTCTGCAGGTCCACCTTCGGCTTGTCCACCACATCGGTCAGCCGCAATATCAGCTCGGTTGTTTTGCCTTTGTCGTAATTCCGCTTGCTCAACTCCATCTTCCATGACTCGGTGCTCTTGATGCCGGCCTGCAGTTTCTTGATGGCTGTCTGCATGGCCGGGATGCTGGAAGCGCACCAGACATCAACCGGCGTCCAATGATACGTGTAGGAAAATAGTTCTGGTTTTTTTCCGAACAGTTTTCCAAGGGCTTTTACAGTTTTTTTAGGATTATTCACGCTCACGTAAAAAAGGCCCTCTACCGGCGCCTTAAGAAATTTGAAGGTTTCCTTGATTTCCTTCAACGCGTTTTCTATAGAAGTTTTTGCTGTTATATCGTGACCCGGATCGTACGAAACCAGCAGATTGGCATCCGCCATTGTCCCACCCCTTTAGAAAACCCCACGCATTATACATATTTAAAGGTTGCGCTCACGCCTTGTCAAACTGCACGTCAAACTCCTTCCCTTTTATCTTTTCCTTGGAGCTGAACGGTCTTTCGGATTCTGCCTTTTTATCCGAAATCGTGATGCTGCCTGCATTTACTTTTTCTGCAATCGCGCTCTTCCAGGCCTCCAAATCGACGTCCGTCTGGATAGCTAAGTTTATCTTATCGCTCTTCTGGAAGCCGTTCTTCTTGCGCAATGCCTGGATGCGTCTCATAATCTCGCGGGCAAAGCCTTCTGCTTCCAGCTCCGGAGTCCGCTCTTTGTTGAGATAGGCAAAACCCTTCTGCAGCTCCACCTTCTCAAAATCACCCGTCGGCTCGGATTTCTCGAAACGGAGCTCTTTCACGTTGGTCTGCAATTTGATCAGGTGGGAAAGCGCTTCAACAGCTTTCACCGTCGCATCCTCCTCTATTGCCAGGACAGCCTCTTTCAGCGGCCATCGCACGCCCAGCTGCATCTTTTCCCGGCCGGAAAGAATGCTCTGCATGACCCGCTGCGCCGCCTCCATCTGTTGCTCCAGTTTTTCATCGATCTTTTTCTCGGTTACCTTGGGCCAGTCCCGCAGGTGGATGCTTTCCTCT
The DNA here is from genome assembly GCA_018303225.1 of Candidatus Woesearchaeota archaeon. Lineage (GTDB taxonomy): Archaea > Nanobdellota > Nanobdellia > Woesearchaeales > JAGVYO01 > JAGVYO01. Next base: position 3,510 of record JAGVYO010000027.1, on the reverse strand, counting down.
TTTAACGAGAACGCCTCTTTCAGGTTCTGGTAGATGATTTCCGTGATGAAAGGTGCAATGGGCGCGAACAAGGTCAATGTCTCCAAAAGGACCGTATGCAGGGTGGCCAATACCAATTTCTTTTCCTTATCCTCCCCTATCGATGCCTTCTCCCGCACCAGCTGGACATATGTCCGGCTCAGCTCAAGGAACAGGCTCTCCAGCTGGGAAGGTACCTGGTCCAGGAGGTAATGGTCAAACTGGTACGTGACCTTCTTGATGGCTGTATGGAGACGGGAAAGGATATACCTCTCTTCCAGCTCCGGCGCTGAAATCTTCAGGGCAGCAGGGTTGGCTTTCAGCTGTTTTGCCATTTCCAGCACATACCTATGCAGGTTCCACAGCACCAGGAGATTCTTGCTCTTCAGCTGCACATCTTCCGGGTTGTAGTTCAGGTCAAGGCCGGCGTTTGTGCCGCCGATGCAGTAGAAGCGGAACGTATCAGCACCATGCTTCCCTACCACTTCCTGCGGCAGAATGTAATTGCCAAGACTCTTGGACATCTTCCTGCCTTGCGCATCCTGCACAAAGCCGTGCATATACACCGCCTTGAAAGAGGGCCGCTGCATGGCTACCATGGAAGCCACCATGAGCAGATTGAACCATCCGCGGATCTGGTCTTTGCCTTCGAGAATGAAATCTGCCGGGAACAGCTTCTTGAACGCGGCCTTTTCCTTTGGATAATCCAGGCAGTTCCAGGAGACCGTGCCTGCGTCCACCCACACGTCCAATACATCCGGGACCCGCTTGAACACCTTTCCGTCTTTCTCGATAGTGATCTCATCAATCCACGGCAGATGGACATCCTTCACTTTCTGCTTGGACAATTTCCCCAGTTCAGACACCGACTCAACCACGATAATCTCGCCGCTTTCCTCGTGGAGCCAGATGGGCAGCGGGGTGCCCCAGTAGCGCTGCTTGGAGACGGAATTATCCCTCAGATTGGAGAGCCAGGCATTGAAGGCATTGAAAGCTGTTTTGGGAACCCAATGGATCTTGCTGTTCTCCTTGAGCATCTGCTCTTTCAGATCCTCTACCTTGAAGAACCATTGTTTCGTGGTTCTAAAAACAACCGGCTCGTGGCTCCGCTGGTCAAAGGGATATTCGTGCTCCACCTTGGTGGTGGCTATCAAAACCCCTTTCTCCTCCAGCGCTTTGATGAATTCCTTGTCATCGGTCCGCGCCCGCAGGCCCGTGAATCTCCCCAAATTCTCTACCACGCCCCTCTCGTCCAGCGTATTGAAGGGCGGCAATCCGTTGCGGTGGCCTACCTCATAATCTTCCGGGCCGCAGCCGGGCGCGCAGTGGACCAATCCCGTACCGGCCGATGTGTCCACATATTCTTCGCTCAGTACAACCGTATGCAGCTTCGGATTGTTCTTGCTTTCCTTGAAGAACGGGATATCTTCCTTCAACGGATGCTCGTACGCAACGCCTTCCAGTTTGTCGCCTTTGAAGGTATCAAGAACCTTGTAGGTTTTGTCCGCTACGCCCTGGATGACCACGGCTGCCAATGGTTTTGCCAAGATCCACTTCTCTTTGCCGACTTGTGCCTTGACATATTCAATTTCCGGATTGGCCATGACGGCCATATTATAAGGGATGGTCCACGGCGTCGTGGTCCAGACCAGCAAAAAGGTATCTTTTTCATCTTTTAGCCTGAATTTCAGGAAGATAGAATCATCCTCTACGGTCTCGTATTCCAGCTCATGTTTGGCCAAAGAAGTTGCGTTTGCAGCTGACCAGTGCATGGTTCGCAGGCCCTGATACAAGCGTCCGTTCTCATGGGCCCTTTTGATCAGCCACCAGACGCCCTCCACGAACTCTTTCTTGATGGACTGGTAGGCGTTGTCAAAATCCATCCACACGCCCAGCCGCTGGAAATCCTCGTTCATCACCTTCATGTTCTCCACCGAAAGCTGTTCGCAGGCCCGGACGAACTTGTCCACGCCGAATTTCTGGATATCCGCTTTGCCTTTCAGGCCCAGCTTCTTTTCAGTGGCATTTTCCGTCGGCAGGCCGTGCATGTCATATCCCGCTCTGTCCCATACGTCAAAACCGGCCATGCGCTTATAGCGCAGGATGACATCCTTCAGGGTTTTGTTCCAGGCCGTCCCCAGGTGCACTTTCCCCGAGGTATACGGCGGCCCGTCCAGGAAATAGAATTTCTTCTGGCCCTTGTTCTTTACGTTGGCTTTCTGGTAGATCTTCTCCTTTTTCCAGAACTCCAGGACTTCGGGCTCCTGTGTTTTCGGATCGTACTGCTGCGCCATCGTGGGTTAGTTTTGCTTTGGTTTGTTTATATATATTTCTATCATTGCCCATTGAAAGACTTTTAAGAAAAAGTCTTTGGATTAGCTAATGATGATAGAATTACCAATAAAGGAAGTTGCATTTTTCTGCGTCATTCCCTGCTTCATATGAGGAAGAAAACATTCACGATATTTAAAGCTTGCTTGGGGCCGTTGCCGCAGCTTATCGTTAAAGCATTACCTTCTTCCAGATGAGTGAGAAGAAGCATTGAAGGGGCGTCCATAATTAGGTACCCCTATCATCAAATCATCCCTTCTTTTTCCGGAAAAGATGTTTTTCCCATCTCTAGGAGTGGCCCGTCTATACGCCTCTAACTGATCTGCAATCCAAGAAGGCAGCGGACCATTGGTCTCCGCAAAAATAGGCGTCCCATCAATTGAATCTGGTCTGTCCTGCTTCATTAAATTAACCAACGAAGCCAGATAATCCCTTATTTCGGGATATCGAAAATGGGTCGACACAAAATGCTCAATATCTCTTAAAGGACGATACATTTACTCTCCCCTCCTCACTATTTGGGAAAGGGGAATAAGGAGGTTATTTAAATCTTCTTGTACGTTTCAGCCCTTAAACAATACTTTTAAATAAGGGTATTTCTTCAGGAAAAGCATGCACGACGTAATCATCATCGGCGGTGGATTTGCGGGATTGAGTGCAGCCATCTATACAGTCCGCTTTAATCTGGAAACGCTTGTGGTGGCGAAGAACATGGGCGGCGTGATCACTGAATCATACCTGGTGGAGAACTATCCGGGCTTTAAATCTATTTCCGGCATTGAGCTGATGGACAAGTTCATCGAACAGGCCAAGTATTTGGGTGCTGAATTGAAAGAGACCGAAGTGAAGAAGATAAAGAAAGAAGGCAGGAAATTTGTAGTGGAGACGTCGGACGGGAAATTCGAATCCAAGGCCATCCTCCTGGCCATGGGCTCTGTAAAACGGGATTTGAATGTGCCGGGGATTCAGGAATTCAGGGGAAAAGGCGTGAGCTATTGCGCCACCTGCGATGCGGCGTTCTTCAAAGACAAGATTGCAGGCGTTGTTGGCGGCGGCAATTCTGCGGCTGAAGCCGCTATTTTGCTGGCCAAGCACGCGAAGAAAGTGTACCTCCTCTACCGCGGCGATGACCTTCACCGCGTTGAGCCGGTCATGGTGAAC
>JAGVYO010000026.1 GCA_018303225.1 Candidatus Woesearchaeota archaeon | reverse complement strand
GTCGCGGATGGTCACTTACAGCAAGTATGCCAACGTCCGGAAGAAAGCCGAAGAATTCCTGAAGAGCATCCCCGGCATCGGCGAAAAAGGCGCCAAAAAAGCACTGCAGCTGGAAGAGAAGCTGCGCACCCTGGGAACCCCGGGCCAATTATTTGAGGAATTGGGTTTCCGCTATTTTGGGCCTATCGACGGCCATGACCTTGAAGCCCTCATCAACGCGCTGAAAAATGTAGGGCATTTCAAAGGCCCTGTCCTGCTGCACATATTGACCGAAAAGGGAAAAGGCTACCCGTTTGCCGAGACCGATGGCGACAAATTCCACGGCATGACCCCGTTTGACGTCTCGAACGGAAAGAAGTTCAAGAAGGACGGCCCGGTCAAGTACACCGATGCCTTCGCAGACGCCCTGATAAAGGCGGCAAAGAACGATCCAAAGATAGTGGCCATCACCGCCGCCATGAAATCAGGCACCGGACTGGACGCGTTCGAGAAGCATTTCCCAGACCGGTTTTTTGACGTGGGGATAGCGGAGCAGCATGCGGTGACGTTCGCGGCCGGATTGGCTATCCATGGCATAAAGCCTGTTTGCGCCATCTATTCCACCTTCCTGCAGCGCGCCTACGACCAGATCATCCACGACGTCTGCCTGCAGAATCTGCCCGTCATTTTCGCGATTGACCGCGCCGGCCTGGTCGGCGATGACGGACCGACGCACAACGGGCCGTTTGATCTGGCCTATCTGCGGAGCATCCCCAACATCACCATTATGGTCCCGAAAGATGAGAATGAATTGCAGCATATGGTCTATACGGCCGCTAACTTCGAGAAAGGGCCCATCGCATTCCGCTTCCCGCGGGGCAATGGATTAGGGGTTCCGTTGGATCAGGTGCCCAAGAATCTGCCCATCGGCAAAGGCGAGCTGTTGAGAGCAGGGAAAGACGCCGCCATCATCGTCATCGGACCGCTGGTGTACGATGCCCTGGAAGCCGTGAAAGAATCCGGAAAGAACGTAGCTGTATTCAACGCCCGTTTCGTGAAGCCGCTGGACGAAGCAGCTATTTTGGAGCTGGCAAAAAGAACCAAGAGGCTCGTCATCGTGGAAGAAGGCCCTGCACAGCGTTCATGCAGCCGTCAAATGCATCGGCGTTCCGGACCAATTCATCGAGCACGCCAGCCCGAAGATCCAGAAAGAGCTGTGCGGCCTGACAAAGAAGGATATTCTGAAAGCAGTCAAAGAGATCACAAAATGAGACGAAAGACGCGCGTGGTGCAGATAGGCAAGGTAAAGGTAGGAGGAAATAATCCAATCAGCATTCAGAGCATGACTACCACGGACACCAAAGACGCAAAAGCCACTATCGCCCAGATCCATGGCTTAGAGGAGATCGGCTGCGAAATCATCCGGGTCAGCGCGCCTGACATGGCATCGGCCATGGCACTCAAGGAAATCAAGGAAAACATCTCCATACCGCTGGTGGCGGACATTCATTATGACTACCGGATCGCCCTCGAAGCGGCGAAATACGTGGACAAGCTGCGCATCAACCCAGGAAATATCGGAACGCCGGATAAAGTCAAGATGGTGGTGGAAGAGGCCAAGCAACGCAGCCTTCCCATCCGCATCGGAGTCAATCTCGGATCATTGGAACGGCCGCTGTTCCTCAAATACGGCTATGCCGCCGAAGCCATGGTTGAATCTGCCATCCGGCATGTGAAAATCCTGGAAGAACTGGATTTCTACGACACCATTGTCTCGCTAAAAGCCTCCGATGTGCCCAGAATGGTGAAAGCCTATGAGCTGTTTGCAGAAAAAACAGATTATCCGTTGCATTTGGGCGTGACCGAAGCCGGGGGCAAAATGAACGGCAGTATCAAGAGCGCCATGGGCATGGGCATCTTATTGCAGAAAGGCATCGGCGACACCATCCGCGTCTCGTTGTCCGACGACCCAAGAGAAGAGGTTCGCGCCGGATGGCAGATTCTGAAATCAATGGGGCTGCGCAAACGCGGGGTAGATGTCACCAGCTGCCCGACCTGCGCCAGGACCCACATGGACGTCATCAAAATGACCGAAGAGATCGAGAAAGCCACGGAAAGAATGACAAAACCGCTGCACGTGGCCATCATGGGCTGCTCGGTCAACGGCCCCGGAGAATCTGGAAAAGCCGATATCGGCATCGTCGGCGCGCCGGGAAAGCATCTGCTGTACCGAAGCGGCAAGTTCGTGAAGCCCGTGAAGGACGACGAGATCTTCAGCGCGCTTTTGGAAGAGATCCAGAAGGAACAATGAAAGCCCTTTCTATCCTTGGCTCCACAGGGTCCATTGGCACGCAAACCCTGGAGATTGTAAAAAGCAATCCGAGCGAATTCAAAATCATCGGATTGAGCACGAATCAGAACATTGAATTATTGGAAAAACAGATCCGTGCGTTTAACCCAGAAGCCGTGGCCGTGATGGATAAAGAAAAAGCAGACGAGTTGAGAGAAAAAACTGACATTACCATCTACGAAGGGCTGGAGGGCCTGAATAAGATTGCCTCGTTGGAAGGAGCAGACACCGTGGTCAATAGTTTGGTGGGAAGCATCGGTGTCGTGCCGACCGCAACCGCCATCAAACATAAAAAGAATATTGCGTTGGCCAACAAAGAGACATTGGTCACCGCAGGTTCTGTGATTATGGGCTTGGTAAGAAAACATAAAGTAGATTTAATGCCCATTGACTCCGAGCACTCGGCCATTTTCCAGTGCCTGAACGGAGAGAACCGGAAAGAAGTCTCCAGAATCACATTGACCTGCTCGGGCGGGCCGTTCAAGAACCATGCCCTGGAGCAGCTGCAGCGCGTCACCAAAGCAGATGCCCTGAAGCACCCGACCTGGAGCATGGGCGCCAAAATAACCATTGACTCAGCAACTTTGATGAACAAAGGCTTTGAGGTCATCGAGACGCGATGGCTCTACGATGTGCCGTACGAGAAGATCGACGTGGTGATGCACCCGCAATCCATCATCCATTCTCTGGTGGAATTCCACGACACCTCGGTCATCGCGCAATTGGGATGGCCCGATATGAAGATTCCCATCCAGTACGCATTAAGCTTTCCCAAGCGGTTCCCGTTGAATGCAAAGCCGCTGAACCTGATCGAAGCAAAGCATCTCGATTTCAGGGCTATCGATCGCGGGCTGTTCCCGTGTTTGAGCTACGCGTATTTGGCCGGAAAAAAAGGCGGCACATTGGCTGCGGTGATGAACGCCGCCAATGAAGTGGCTGTAAGGGCTTTTCTGCAGGACGAAATCGGCTTTTTGGAGATTCCGCAATTGATTAAAGCGCAGATGGATACGCACCAGAATATACGAAATCCTGAGTTAGAGGAAATCATGGAAGTAGACCGGAAGGCAAGGGAGTCCACGCAGAAGATGATTGAAGAAAAAGAACTGGTGGCAAAATGAACATCGCCATTATCTTAGCTGCCGGAAAAGGGACGCGCATGGACAACAAAGGAGATAAAATCCTCCTGAGCCTGATGGAACGGCCGGTTATCACCTATACCCTGGAAGCGTTTGAGAAGAATCCAGATATCGACCGGATAGTTGTAGTGGCCAACAAGGCCAATGAAAAAGAGGTCAAAGCGCTGATAAAGAAAGAGAAATTCACAAAAGTGGAAAAAATCGTGCAGGGTGGAAGAGAAAGGCAGGATTCGGTGCACAACGGCCTGAAAGCCATCAACGGAAAGAAAGAGGACATTGTAGTGATCCATAACGCTGCTAATCCGTTGGTCAGCCAGCAGACCATTTCCGAAACAATAACAACTGCAAAAAAATACGGCGCAGCCGTGGCTGCCTTGCCGGCCGAGGACACGATCAAAGAGGTGGAGAACAACACCGTGGTAAAGACCTTGCAGCGCGAGAAGCTATGGCGCATGCAGACCCCCCAGGCGATCCGTTTCGGCATTGCGAAGGAGGCGTTTGAGAAGGCGTATAAGGAAAGGTATTACTCCACCGACGATGTTGCGCTGGTGGAGCGGCTCGGCAAAGAGGTCCGCATCGTGCCCTCCAACAAAGAGAACATCAAACTGACCACCAAAGAGGATATGGCGCTGGCTCAGTTGTTCAAGACCTCTACGAAAGTAGGAATCGGGCAGGATTCGCATCGTTTTACCGATAAGAAAAAGCCGCTAATCCTGGGCGGCCTTGTGATCCCAAATGAAAAAGGATTGGAAGCAGATTCCGATGGGGACGTACTGCTGCATGCTCTCTTCAACGCCCTCTCGCAGGCCATCGGAGAGAAATCGTTAGGCCATTACGCGACCCCGATGTTCAGGAACGGAGTAACCGACAGCAAGGAATATCTGAAAATTGCATTGGAGAAGATAAAGGATCATAGGATCAACAACATCGGATTCATGATCGAAGCCAAAAGACCGAAAATAGATGATTATGCTGATAAGATGAAAGAAAGCATTTCACAGATTATGGGCGTGCATCCCCGCCAAATCGGCATCACCGCAACCTCAGGGGAAGGGCTGAGCGAATTCGGGAAGGGGAAGGGCATCCAGGCCTTTGCAGTTGTGACGTTAGTGCCAAAATGACCGCTGTCACGTTGAACGCGTACGCGAAGCTCAACCTGACGCTCGACATCCTGAAGCGCCTGGCCTCTGGCTATCATGAGATCAAAACAGTTTACCACCAAATTCAATTGCACGACGCCATTACCGTAAGGGCAGTTAACGAAAAAATTATCCTCGTCAAAATGAACAAAAAAATCCCCGTGAAATCCAACCTTGCCTACAAGGCGGCCATGCTGCTGAAGAAGAGATACAACGTGCAGAAAGGTGCAGAGATTGCCATTGAGAAGAACATCCCTCTGGCAGCCGGCTTATCAGGGGGCTCTACGGATGCCGCAGCTGTGCTGGCCGGCCTGAATAAAGTGTGGAATCTGAAATTGGGAAATCACGAATTGATGGGATTGGCCAAAGAGCTCGGCATGGACGTGCCGTTCTCGTTGACGGGCAACACGGCCATAGGTAGCGGAAGAGGCGAAGAGGTGGAAAAGATGAGAACCAATCTGAAAATACCGTTCCTTTTGATTAATCCGGGCTTTGAAATCTCAACCAAAGAAGCCTATGAGGCATTGGATCAAAATGAGCTTGGAAAGAATCATCACGCCCAAAAGATGATCGATGCGTTCAGAAAAGGGAGCATGGAGGAAGTGGCGCAATGCATCGGCAATGACTTTGAGCCGTGGGCCATGGAAAAATATCCGGAAATCGGAAAGATAAAGCAGGAACTCCTGAAAGCCGGTGCCCTCAACGCGGGCATGACCGGCTCCGGCCCGACGGTGTTCGGAATCTTTGAGACCGAAGAAAAAGCCCAACATGCCCACAAATTATTAAAAGACAAGTATCCGTTCGTGCAAGTGACAAGGAGCCGATAATAGCTATGCAAGTGTCAAAAGAACAAACCGACGAAAAAGCCCGTTTAGAAAAAGAAATCCAAAAATTAGACAACGAAATAGACGAAGAAATCTATAAATTGTATGGGATTACTGAAGAAGAAAAGAAGATTATTGAGGATTCTTTGAAGTGACATCATGATGGACAAGCAAATAATCGCCAGACTCAAGAAAACATTTGAAGATCATGCGCAAGAAGTTGATGGAGTTGAATTCTGGTTTGCAAGAGACCTTCAAAAGCTTTTAGGGTATGATAAATGGGAAAATTTCCTCAATGCAATCGAGAAGGCAAAAATCGCCTGCGAGAATTCAGGCCACAACGTCAATGACCATTTTCCCGGCATCAGGAAAATGGTTGAGATCGGTTCAGGGGCAAAAAGAGAAATTGAGGACATCATGCTCACCAGATATGCCTGCTATCTCATTGCCCAGAATGGCGATCCAAGAAAGGAAGAGATTGCATTTGCTCAAAGCTATTTTGCTGTTCAAACGAGGAAGCAGGAGTTGATAGAGCAGAGAATATCTTTGCAAGAAAGAATGCAGGCAAGACAAAAGCTTGTGGCTTCTGAAACAGAGCTTTCCAAACTCATATATGAGCGGGGAGTTGATGACGAAGGATTTGCAAGAATCAGAAGCAAAGGCGACCAAGTTCTGTTTGGTGGGCACTCTACCGCACAAATGAAAAATAAGCTGGGAGTTCCTCAAAAGAAGCCTCTTGCTGATTTTCTTCCAACTATTACGATAACAGCAAAAAACCTTGCAGCGGAGATTACCAACTTCGATGTCAAGAAAGACGAGCTGATGGGGGAAAGCAGCATTACAAAAGAGCATATGAGAAACAATGCTGATGTCCGGGAATTATTGGTGAAGAGGGGCATAAAGCCGGAGGAACTTCCCCCTGAAGAGGATATTAAAAAATTAGAGCGAAAAGTAAAAAAAGATGAGCATAGAATGGCGGATAGTTCAAAGCATAAGAAAAAGCTCGCTTAGAGAAAGAGTTGGTGCAAGTTCATACTCTTTACGGAATTACTGAAGATGAAAAAAAGATCATCGGGGAGAGCCTGAAATAGGTCAAAGATGAAACTTGAAACTCCGACTTCCAATTTAATGAGAGAATACAATAGAAAGTTTGAAAATGATGAGAGATATTATTTGGCAGATCAAGCGATTATAAAATTATTTGAGAAATTTAAGGAAAATAAGGACATTAAAGATATTTTGCTAAAGATATCGGTCATTAATGATTTGTATAGCACAAACATTTTTGCTACTTTTGAGATGGCTAAACATATTCTTTCTTTAAATATTGATTCTGCCTTAGAAGTTGGAGAGCCAGAAATAGTGAATAAAATAGCAAAAATAACATTATCAAAAAGAAAAAAGAATTTTTACTCTTTTGCTACAAAATATTGTAACTGGCATAATCAGTCTAAGTATCCCATCTATGACAGTTTTGTGGATAAAATTCTAAGAGAGTATAGAGACCAAACTAATTTTTTTGATTTCGATAATATGGACTTGCGTGATTATGCCAAGTTCTTAGTAATCCTTGAAAAATTCAGGATATATTTTAATTTAAATGAGTTTGATTTTAAAAAAATAGACAAGTTCTTATGGATGTACGGTAAAGAGGTGTTTAAGAGATAAAATGCCATACAAATTTTCCCCATCATCGTTAAATTTATTGAAAGAGTGCCCCAGGTGCTTCTGGCTGCATTTCAACAGGAACATCAGGCGGCCAAACGGGATTTTTCCCTCCTTGCCCAGCGGCATGGACAGGATTCTTAAGGTTCATTTCGACTCATTCAGGGACAAGAATGAATTGCCTCCCGAACTGAAAAAACTGAAAGGCGTCCGGTTATTCAGCGACATTGAGCTATTAAAAACGTGGAGAAATAACCTCAAGGGCATCCAATACAAAGACCCGGATGGGAACCTGATTAGGGGCGCCGTTGACAATATCCTGGAGAAGAAGGAAAAATTAATCGTTCTTGATTACAAAACAAGGGGCTTTCCGCTAAAGGAAGATACCGCCGACCATTACCAGGACCAATTAGACCTTTATAATTTCTTATTAAGAAAGAATGGATTTAAGATCGAGAATTATGCTTACCTGTTGTTTTACCATCCTGATAGGGTAGGCACGGAAGGCGAAATCCTTTTCCATACCGATTTGGTCGAAAGAAGCATTTCAACCGCCAATGCGGAAAAGATAATAAAGAATGCCTTAAAGACGTTAGGAGGGAGCATTCCCGAATCCCCGGAAGAATGCGAGTTTTGCAGATGGAGAGAACAAAGATGAAAATCACCTTGGCGAAATATGCAGGGTTTTGCTTCGGGGTAAAGGACGCGATGGACGCCGCAGAAGCGTTGGGAACCGATGTGCCCCATCCGATCCACATCCTCGGCCATCTCATCCATAACAAGCAGGCCGTGGACCGGTTGGCCAAGAAGGGCATCCGCATGGTCCCCCATGAGGAGCTGGACACCATTACAAAAGGGACGGTGGTGATTTCCGCGCACGGCGTTCCCGATGACACCATCGCGAAAGCGAGGGATAAAGGTCTGCACGTCGTCGATACCACCTGCCCCTTGGTGCGAAAAGTCCACGACGCTACCAAGAAGATGGAGAAAGAGGGCTATGAAATCCTGATTTACGGCGATGAGAAGCATACCGAAGTCAAAGGCATACGAGGCAATTTAAGAAAATCAGATGTAATCCATAATCCTTCTGAGATCAATGTCCAGTTCGGCAGGAAGAAAGTCTTCATGGTTTCCCAAACGACGCAGGAGATTGAAAAGTTTCGTGAACTGGCGGAAAAGCTGAAAAAAGAGAATCCGCAGCTGAAAGTCGAGGACACCATCTGCGTGCCCACTAAATTGCGGCAGAAGAACTCGAGGGAGCTGGCAAAAATCGTGGACGTGATGATTGTGATAGGGGGCTACCACAGCGCCAACACCCGGCATCTGGCCGAGGTCTGCAACCGCTATACGCCTACGCACCATATCGAGACCGCGGATCGGCTTCAGCGGGAATGGTTCTCGGGCAAGCGGCATTGCGGCGTCACGGCCGGAGCTTCCACGCCGGACTGGATCATCAACAGCGTCATAGAGCGGCTGCAGAATGAATTTGGAGGAGCGATGGAAGAGCTCCCGTTGCAGAAAAATTAAAAAAAGAAATAATTTACTCGATCATCAGCGACGCTTTCTTCGGGTCGAATTTCCAGGCAGACGGCAACTTCCCGACCCTCTTGTAGTATTTCGTCAGGCGCTTGATCTTAGACGTGGTCAATTGCAATCCGCGTTTAGAAGTCATGTCCTGGGCGTTGCGCTCGAAATGCTTCAGTAATTTCACGTTCTTCTTGATCAACGCCATTAAATCTTCCGGCACTTCCGAAAGCAGGCTCTTCTCCTTGAGGATCTGGGTGATGCTCTTCTTCGCGATGGGTTTGATGTCCGGAATCCCGTAGGTGTCCCGCAGCACGATGCCGATCTGGGAAGGCGTCTTTCCCTCTTTAGCGAGCTTTAAAACCAGCAGCTCCAGCTCTTTGCCCGTGTACCTCAGCCAGGTAGGTAGGCTCTTCTTCAAAGGCTGGTGCGACCGGGCCTTTCCTTTTCTCCGGGAGTACATGCGTGCCATAGTTCGTTACCTGTAATGTATTGGAAACATACGAGAAATTCGTTGTCTCCAGCATAAGCAAGCTCTTTTCAGAACCGGCTTATCTCTCGATACTGCAAGGGATAAAAGGCCCATTTATAAATGTTATGAGTTTTAAGAGTTGGATCAGGATACTCTCCCCACTATCGTTTAAACAATGGGCATTGGATAAAAAACTTTTTTGGAAAGATAGTGATTATCCTAAAAATTTCCGTAGGAAATTTTTGGCATGGTCAAACGCGCTTAAAAAAGATTAGTTAATGTGTTTTTTATTTTCGGTCGCTATCGCATAGCCTGGATTCTATTTCTTGATCGTTTCCCACAACCCAAGGACATTTCCCTCGGTGTCCTTGAAATAGGCCGCATAACCCATATCGCCGACCTGCATCTTCCCGCGCACGATCGTGCCGCCCTGGGCATTGATTTTCTTGGAAGCCCTGTCAATGCTCGCCACCTGGATGGTGATAACAGGATTCGTGATGGGTTCCTGTCGCTTCAGCATGCCGCCGTTGATAGCGCCGGCTTCCTTGGGCATGAACTGCTCATCGACATCAACCGTCCTTACGATGGTATAACGCATGGCCGGGATAGAGTTCACGCTCCAGCCAAAGACCTTCTGATAGAACGCTTCCGCCCTCTTTACCTCATCGGCGGGAATCTCGAAATGCACGACTTTGTCCATTCAAATCACCTCGTTAACGATGGTTAATCATGGATTTATAAAACTTATCTTGAAGAAAAAAAGTAGCCCCGGGCAGATTCGAACTGCCGTCCCGGCTTCCAAAGAGCCGGATGATTGACCGCTACACTACGGGGCTGTTTATTCGTGGGCTTGAGCGCGAAGCGCAAAACCCACATTGCATGCCAGCTGAGCGTCACTGAAATCGTTCGATTTCAGGGACACAAAAAATCTCCGATTTTTTCGTGTAACCAACTGGACTGGTACGCTACAAGGCTGTAATAGGAAAGATAAGTTGAGCAGTTTATAAAAGTTATTAGAAACAACAACCCCACCATTTGTCACCGGTAATCCGAACAATTTCCCAGAAAAATTTATATACCTGAGTTCCCGAGACAGCCTTATGAAAAGGGTGTTTATCGCAGTTCCATTCGTTCTGTTGATTCTGTTGGCAGGCTGCAGCGGCAGTAAAAGCCCTACCGGCCAGGTTGTCGGGGGTCCCAGCTGCACCGACAGTGACGACGGCGTTCTCGTGCGGACGCATGGGAAAGTATCCGGCGTGCTGGAGAGCGGCGAAGCCTACGAAAAAGAGGATTTCTGCCTGAATGATATCGTGGTGGAATATTACTGCGAAGACAACAAGCCGGTCAACCGGAACCACCGCTGCTCCTCGGACTGCAAGGAAGGCGCCTGCGTGAATCCATTAGCAGGAGAATAAGCCTTACGCCAACAGTTCCAGCGCTTTTTCTTCCATGAAGTGCAGTTTCCCGGGAATGATCAGGGATTGAGGGAATTTAGAAAAAGACTCTTTTTGCAGAATTTCCAGTGCGCCGTATTTCAGAAGAGGATGGGAGCTCCCCAATGCACAGCACGCAACCGCTTTGGTATCTTTAGGAACCCTATTCTTTATCAGATAAGCCGCTGCGTCGTTAATGGCCAGAAACTTCTTTTCCTTTGGATCCAGGTCTAATAAGAACAGGGTATGCAGACCCATCTTTTGATTCTGCTTCAGGACCTCAATAGGGCTTTTCACATCTTTGTTGTGGAACGGAATCGAAGTCACTTTGCCGAACTTGTACAGTTCCAGGCCCGTTATCCCGACAGCCGTCAATACAGAAGCGTTATGGATGGCGATGGTTTCAATGCCTTTTTCCTTGGCCCGCAGCCACAAATCCATGTGGGTCGTTGCAGAGAAGACATCCCCGACCACCAAAAAAGCGGTGTTTTGCTCTTCCGCATCCTTCAATATCGTTTCCCCGGCCTTGCTCTCTACTAAATCGCGATCCGCTATAATGACCTTCTTCCCGTATAATTTCTCCAGATCAGAAACCGGGCAATTCAGCACCGAAGTATAGCCCTCCAAGTACACTTTTGCACATTTCTTTACAGTCTCCAATCCTTTCAAAGAGATATCTTTCGAATCGTTCAGACCAATGCTGATAAAGTACAATGCCATAGAAAAAAGGGATGTTTACAGCTTTATAAAGAGTTTGAAAAAAAAAGAAAAAAATGCCCCCCGAAGAGGGCAAAGGTTTGCCTTCATTTATTAAATTTTGTTGGGGGTGGTTTAAAAAATGAAGGCAAGAAATGGTGCCTCAGATGTCGCCATCCAAGGCCTTCACCACAAAGACTAAAGGGGTGAAAATGAAAAATTCCTGCCTCTTTTCGGCTTACACCAGCTCTATGCCCAGCTCCTCGCTGATCTGCTGGGCCTGCGGACTTGGCCTCTTGTAGTCCATCTTGCCCAGGATCCACGGGCTCTTCACGCCGGTAATGATGGTCATTACCGTCATTTTGCCCTTCATGCTGTCGTCTACACGGGCTCCCCAGATGACATTGGCATCCGGATCCAGCGATTCTGTGACAATCTCGCCGACCTTGCTGATCTCGTCGAGCGTCATGTCCGGACCGCCGGATACATGGATCAATGCACCGGTAGCTCCCTTATAGTTGATGTCCAGGAGCGGATTTCTCAAGGCGCCTTTGACAGCTTCGTCTACCCTGTTATTGGTGTCCGAACTGCCTACGCCGATCGCTGCTACGCCGCCATTGGTCATGATGGCCTTGACGTCCGCATAGTCCAGATTGACCAGCGATGGGATGGCAATGGTTTCCACAATGCCCTTGATCATGGTAGAGACCAACTCGTTGGCTACGGCAAAGGCCTGCTTGATGGGCAAATTGCCCGCAATGCTGACCAGCCGGTTGTTGTCAATCACAATGACCGTATCCGAGACCTGGCGCAATTGCTGCAGGCCGAATTCAGCCTTATCGATCCTTGCCCGTTCGATCTTGAACGGCATGGTAACCGTGCCAATTACGATAGAGCCGGTATCTTTGGCTACTTGCGCTACCACAGGAGCAGCCCCTGTGCCGGTGCCGCCGCCCATACCTGCGCAGACAAAGACCATGTCCGATCCCCGCAGAGCCTCTTTGATCTCCTGCAGCGTCTCCTGGGCTGCCTCAGCGCCTTTTTCCGGAAATCCTCCGCAACCCAAGCCGCGGGTGACTTCGCGCCCGATTAAGAATTTGCGATCCACATCAATGGTATTCAAATGCTGCTGGTCGGTATTGCAGCCGATAATCTCGGCTCCTTTGATGCCTTTTTGGTATAACCAACCCACCATGTTATTGCCGGCGCCGCCTACACCAATCACCTTGATGTTGGCCTGCCCGACTTCAATGCCTGCCCCGAATTTCTGTTCCTCTGCCTGTTTTAAGGCATTTTGCACGACAAACTCCATTTTGGCCTCCCCCTTTTTGTTTTGTGGTCTATTAACCCCCCGAATATAAATATTAGAGTACCGAAATATTTATATCTAGGTTAGTTCTCCATCTCCATTAGAAGTTGCGTTTTGTCGGTTGCGCCAACAATCAATGAAACCCTAGCACTTCACGTGCTTATCGCCAAAATTCGCACGGAACAAGTTGAAAACACACACGCCAATTGAGTTTTTCGCCAAAAAAACTCAATTTAATGTTTTCTTAACCTTTCTTTCAACCCTAACAAATATTTATACTTTTCCATGGTGTGAAATATAGATTAGAAAAGAAGAATCAGCGTTTTTTGAGCTTTTCGGATAGTTTTGCCAGCTTTTTTCCGGCGGCTTTCACTGCTTTTTCCGTGCGGACGCTCCACCATCCCATCGACGAGAAAGGGATGTTTTTCTTCTGGCCCCATTTCTCTAGGAATACGCAATGCTCGATCCGGTATTTGGGAGGCATGACTGGTTTTTCAGCCGCATACCCAAACGTGAGGACCGCATGGATCATGATGGATTCCGGCAGCTGCAGCAGCTCACGCAGCTTTTCTTCCTGGAAAGCGCCGACCCAGCAGCTTCCCAGCCCCAACGAGTGGGCCGCCAGAAGCATGTTCTCGATAGCCGCTGCGCAATCCTGGATGGTATAGAAGCGTTCCCCGCGGACGCCGTAAAACCGTTTTGATTTTTCCGGCTCGGAAACGACCGCAATATGCACCGGCGCCTGGGCCATCCAGTGCTGCTGCAGGCAGGCATTGGCAATCTTTTTCCGCTGCTCTTCGTCCCGTATCGCGATGAATTTGAAGTTGGACAGGTTGCCGGCGTTGGGAGCGAATTTTCCGGCTTCGAGAATGTTCACCACCCTGTCCCAGTCAACGGGCTTATTCAGGTATTTTCGGATGGATCGGCGGGTGTGGATGGCCTGGAATACGTCCATAGTAAATCCTCTTTTTATGGAATAACTTATTTATAGGAGCGCTTCTTTAAATACCTAACGGATGAAATACGAAAACGTATGCGAAGTCTACGAAGCGCTGGAAAGCACGACCAAGCGCCTGGAAAAGACCCGGATCATCGCTGAATTTCTGAGAAAGGCAAAGGTAGAGGATTTGCCGGCAGTGGTATTGCTCCTGCAGGGGCGTCTGTTCCCGAACTGGGATGAGCGCAAGATCGGCGTCGCTTCAAAATTGGTCGCGAAAGCGATTGTCCTGACCACGGGCCTGTCAAAGGACCGCATCGAGAAGGAGTGGAAAAAGACCGGCGATCTGGGCACCGTGGCCGAGAACCTAGTTAAGGTAAAATCCCAGGCTACGCTGTCGCGGCATGAGCTGGATGTCAAGAAAGTCTTCGAGAACCTGCGGAAACTGGCCACCCTGGAAGGCGCGGGCACCGTGGACCGGAAGCTGAAATTGATCGCGGAACTGCTGACCTCTGCAACGCCCCTGGAAGCGCGCTTCATCGTCCGGACCATCCTGGAGGTGCTGCGGGTAGGCACCGGGGAAGGCACCATGCGGGACGCCATTGCCTGGGCCTTCTTCGAGAAAGAGATGGGATTCATGTATAAGGAAGAAGACATTGAAGTGGAAGACAGGGAAAGGTACAACCGGTATATCGGGGCCGTGCAGCACGCCTACGATGTCACCAACGACTTTTCGGCAGTGGCCGAGAGCGCCAAGAAAGACGGCCTGGAAGGCCTGGACAAGGAAGCGATCACCGTCGGAAAGCCCATCAAAGTCATGCTGGCATTGAAAGCAGAGGACATAGAGGACGGACTTGAGCGGGTTGACAGGCCGTGCGCCGTCGAGTTCAAGTACGACGGCTTCCGGATGCAGATCCACAAAAAGGGGGCCGAAGTGAAGATTTTCACCAGAAGGCTGGAAGAAGTGACCTCCCAATTTTCCGAGGTGGTGCCGTTGATCAGGAGCCATGTGAAAGCAGACGCCTGCATCCTCGACTCCGAAGGGGTAGGGTATAATCCGAAAACAGGACGCTATCTGCCCTTCCAGCACATCTCGCAGCGCATCAAGCGGAAGTACGGCATCGGAGAGATGGCCACCGAACTGCCCATTGAGATCAATATCTTTGACATCGTGTATCATAACGGAAAAAGCCTTTTGAACGAGAATTACGAAGACCGGTATGCGATCCTGAAGAAAATCGTGAAAGCCGAGAAGAAAAAGATCGGGCTGGCAGAGCACATCATCACGGACAGCAAGAAAGAGATCGAAGCGTTCCTGCAGAAATCACTGAAGCAGGGCAACGAAGGGCTGATGCTGAAGAATCTCAAGGCACCCTATAAGCCCGGCGCGCGCGTGGGCCACATGGTGAAATTGAAGCCCGTGCTGGAAACACTGGACCTGGTGGTGGTGGGCGCGGAATGGGGAGAGGGCAAACGGGCCAAGTGGCTCTCCAGCTACATCGTGGCCTGCAAGGACGGCGATGAGTGGAAAGAAGTTGGCAGGGTCTCTTCCGGGCTGAAAGAGAAAGAGAGCGAAGGCGTCACGTACGAAGAGATGACCCGGGAGCTGAAATCACTCGTGGTAGAGGAGAAAGGCCGTTCTGTTATCGTAAAGCCGAAAATTGTGATTGAAGTCATTTATGAGGAGATCCAGCAGAGCCCGTCGTACACATCCGGATTTGCATTGCGCTTTCCGCGGATTATTTCGGTACGCTCCGAAAAGCCTGCTTCAGAAGCAACCACGCTGAAGCAGATGGAGAATCTGTACAAGAAGCAGAAGAAATAGGCAATAAGGTCATGATTCTCTTCCAAATATTTGATAAAAAGCGCATTGGATTAAAATCATTTTGTTGCGATAGCGAATATCCCAAAAATTCCGGCACGAAATTTTTGTAATGAGCCTAACCACAGAGAAAAAGTAAATAAATTAAATGCAAGAAAATCCAACATAGTACGGAATAAGCAAATACCTTTATAAAAACCCTAGTTATTCTTTTCCACCTTATTGCCCCCTTAGTATAACGGACAGAATACGAGCTTGCGGAGCTTGGGATCTGGGTTCGATTCCCAGAGGGGGCGTCATACCTTTCCTCCGACTCCCTACCTCCACTACACATTTAGTACAGCGGTGATGGGCAGATTGAGATGGTAGGGGCAGTGATAGATGAGGAAGTGAGAAACACATTCAGATAGGCTTCTGTAAAGCCACTGTTTAAATATTAGTCCTAACGTAAGTTGTTTATGTATGAGATTTATATCGCAAACAATAAAACGGAGAAGGTGCTTAAGAGGTATATGAAAGAAAGGCGCGATATTACCGACAAATTGCAAAGATTGAAACAATCTCCGAGAACCGAAATTGACGCACATCCTCTGCATGGAAGGCTAGCCGGCAAATGGAGTTGCTGGCTTGGCTCAAATATAAGAATGATTTACAGCATTGATGATACTAAGAGGAGGATTATTGTAGAAGCGGTAGGGACGCATACTGTTTATTAAACATTAAATTTCTTTATTTTTCCTTGCGCTATATTCTTTTCACTTTCCAGAATTTGCTTCATCATCCCGGGATTTTGCAATAACTCTATCGTTTCTTTCATACCCTCATACTCTTTTCTTGATATAAGAACCATGTCCTGCTTCATAAGCCCTAGGTGGCCATTCCCATTTATATAACTTTTGGTTGACCCCAAAGGAGTTGAATTGATCCAAATAAAGCGGCCAGTCGATGCGCATCGACTTTGTTAAGAACCATCGGTCAAAGGGCCTTTAAAGTGACTCCGCTATTGAAATTGGATGAGTCTAACCGGTTAGACTTTATGAAATGGGATGATTTGTAGAGGAGTCTAAACGTTTAGACTTCATCAAAACAAAGAAATTGTATCCGGACAGAAGGAACCAAAGGGCGCCTTATTTCTCTTCGTCCAGAACGCACGAGAAAGACTGGATGCGGTCTTCCAGCTGCATGATCTTGTAGCGGGATGTCTTGCCTGCAGAGCGCTTAAACACCATGTTTTGTTCTTCCAGGCGATCCAAATGG
>JAGVYO010000040.1 GCA_018303225.1 Candidatus Woesearchaeota archaeon | reverse complement strand
ATGATGTCGATGCCCAACAGCTGAAGGCTGTTCGCGAGCACCTGCGCAACGGCCTCGCATAAAAGAAGCCTTGCTTTTTTTAAATCTTCCCCTTCTTTCAGGATCGGGCAGGCATGGTAGAATTCATTGAACAGCTGGGCCAGCTGGTAGGCGTACACCGCAATCAGATGGGGCTTCAGGGCCTGGCAGGCGTTGGTCAGGGTCTCCTGGAACCGACTCAGGTGCCTGAGCAGAAGCTGTTCGCCGGGATGGACGAGCAGCGAGAGATCCGCTGCCGAATCGGGCTTTTTTCCGTGCTTGCGGAAGATGCTCTGGATCCGGGCATAGGCGTATTGCAGGTAGGGCCCTGCATCCCCCTCAAACGACAGCGCCTGCGTCCAGTCAAACGTGACGTTTTTCTCCGGGGAAACTTTCAGGATTGTGTATTTGATGGCCCCGTAGCCGATGGAACGGGCGGTTTTTTGGATCTTGGAAGGAGTCTGTTTAGGATTTCGCGTCTTTACTTCGTGCGTCGCCTTCTGCAGGGCCTCTTCCATGAAATCCTTCAACAGGACCAGGTTGCCCTTGCGGGTAGACATCTTGCCCTCCTGCAGCAGCACAAACGAGTAATGGATCACCCGCGGGGCTTTGTAATTGAGGACCGACAAAGCAGCGGAAAGCTGCTGGAAATAGAGCTTCTGGTCTTCTCCCAGGACAAGGATGTTTTCGTGAAACCCCCTCTGGAGCTTGTCGATGGTATACGCCAGATCCCGCAGCGGATACAGCGAGGTCTTGTCGGCTCTTGTCAAAACAAGCACAGGGCTTTTCATGGCCAGGTTGAATTCCTGCTGGTCCAGCACCCACCGCTTCTCATCGTCCTCGAACAGCTTGCCGGTGTCTTTCAGTTTTTCCAGGATTTTTTCGGTTTGTTTGTCCCACAGATAATCGGATTCGTAGTCAAAGGCATCGTAATGAATGCCTAATTCCTCCATGATTTCGGTCTGGCCGTCAATGCAGATCTTCACCACATCCCGGAATTTCTTTATCGTCGAACGGTCTTTCTTTTCCAGGTTATGCAGCAGCTCAAAGACCTTCTTCTCCAGCTCCGGCTTTTTCTCAAGCTTTTTGTTGATGTCGATGTAGATGCCGAGCAGCTTCTCAAACGTTACTTTTTTCTTCCCTTCGCAGCCCAATACCAGCATGGCTATCTGCTTGCCTACATCGTTCACGAAATAATGCGTTTCCACTTTGTAGCCCTGGAATTTCAATAAGCGGGTAACCGCGTCGCCGATGATGGCATTTCTTGCCCTGCCGACATGCGGAGAGGCGTTTGGGTTTATGCTGGTGTGCTCGATCAGGGCTTTCTTTCCTTTTCCCAGCAGCACCGATCCGTACTGGCCTTTTTCCTTCAGAATCTGCTGGACAATGCTCTGGTTCCAGTGGGCCTTGTTCATGAAGAAGTTCAGGTACGGCCCTGCGGCTACGGCCTGTTTGATGAGATGGTCTGTCTTGATTTTTTTGGCCAGCTCTTCCGCAATCAGCTTCGGGTCTTTCTTCAGGATCCTGGCGAAGGGGAAGCAGGGGATCGCGTAATCACCCATCTCCGGACTGGGAGGG
This sequence comes from Candidatus Woesearchaeota archaeon, assembly GCA_018303225.1. Lineage (GTDB taxonomy): Archaea > Nanobdellota > Nanobdellia > Woesearchaeales > JAGVYO01 > JAGVYO01. The sequence continues at coordinate 6,368 of JAGVYO010000040.1, read as the reverse complement.
GTCTGCAGGTCAACATCCTGCTTGAGGTGCTTTTTCAGGATTTTTTTGAGGTGGGATTCGAAGAGTTCCATAAGAGATTTTCAACGATGGAACAAATATAAATGTATTGGTTTTCAGAATTACGGAATCTTCACCACATTGCGCGGCTCGGTAGCGATCCCTATCTGCATCTTTCCGCCGCAGAACAGCGGGATGACCTTCTGCGCTTCCGCCAGCACGTTCTCCACGTACTCCTTTTCGATGGGCGGCAATCCGTCCACGAAAATGACGGCGTTCTTCGTGTCTTCGGTGATGCGCACGTGCTCGTTCTCCAGCCAGTTCCATCTTCTGTACAGCACCTTGGCTGCATCCGAGTAGATCACTTCGCCTTTTTGCGGCGTCTCCACTTCTTTTGTTTCGGGATTGGTGAAATCCTCCTCTCCGACTGCTTTGCTGAGAAAAATGTCCCCTTCAATCCGGTCCAGATCGGCCGCGCTGATTGGAACCATGTGCTTCAGCGACAGGAACCTGCAGCAGTCCACCAGCTTGGTGTTGGGATGCAGCTTATGGCCTTCCAGCACCTTTCTCAGCAATCCTTCCAAGGCCGTGTGGTATTGGTGCGGTTCAACGCCGAACTCCCGATACGCTGAACGCCACGTATCTATCAGCCGGGCCCTTGGCTGGGCAGGGAGCTTTTTCTTGTGGAAATCGTCTTTGTCAAATTCGGAGCGGAGAAGGCTTTCGATTTCTTCCAGAAGGTGGAATATCTTTTCATCCGTGCCGCCATTATCAATATTTTTAGCCACCAGGATGCCGACGTGCAGGCCCGGATACTGCTTAAAAACCTCATTGAAGACCTTGAAGATCAACCTTCCACCTCTTTTTTAAGATGATAGTTTATGTTTCCAGTGAATTTTCCATTAAAACGATAACTTTTTTCTTTGGCAGGGCGGTCCCAAAAATTTCGGCACGAAATTTTTGTAATCGCATGGTTCGCGCTCGCAAATAAAAAATTTATTTTTAATGGCCCTTATCTGTTTATTTGCTTTTCAGCTTATTAACGTTTTGATTTTGTGATGGAAATGTTGCTGCTCTTTCTTCAGCTGCTTAAACTCGTCCCGGAGCTGTTTCTTTATCTTTTCAAGCCCCAGATTTCCTGTTGCGCCGATATGTTTTTTGGACAGGATGTTCTTCACCGGATCCTCGCTTTTCAGCTTGTCCAAGTTCAACCCCACTTCCTTATACGCGTCCCGGAAGGGCATGCCCTTTCTGACCAGCTCCAATGCTTTGTCCGTGGCAAATAATTCGGGCGTGCAGGCCTTGATGCAGTTCTCTTTGTTGATTTTCAGCCCTTTCATCACCAAGGTCATGATTTTCACAGTGCTTTTGCTGGTCTCGATGCCGTTCAGCAGCGGTTCCTTGGTCAGCTGGAAATCGCGATGGTAACCGGAGATATGATTCTTTATGATGTTGTTCAACTGGACCAGATAGCCTTCCATCATCGCGCTCCTGGCGCGCACCAGTTCCAGTACATCCGGGTTTTTCTTCTGCGGCATGATGGACGAGCCGGTGCAGAATTCTTTGGGCATCTCAAAATAGCCAAATTCCGGAGTGCTGAACCATATCAGGTCTGTTGCTAGTTTGTTCAGGGTCAGCGCAATTTGATTCAGCGCGGATAAAACTGCCAGCTCAATTTTCCCACGACTGTTCGAAGCCCAGCAGATCGGCAACATATTGCCTGTCAATCAGCAGCGGAACGCCGTAGCCTGCAGCACTGCCCAACGGAGACTGATCGTTCAGTTGATAAGCAGCACTTACTTGCAGCACATCGTCCATCAGCGATTCGGCAAATGCGCCTGCCCATAATCCCACAGAGGAGGGCATGGCCTTCTGCGTGTGGGTATAGCCGGGAAACGGAATGGCTTTGTTCTTTTCCGCCACTTCCAGCAGGGCGTTTGCTAATTCCAATACAGATTGCTTTATCTCCAATAGATTATCTTTTGTGAGATTATCTTTTGTGTACAATCTCGTATCCAATAACACCTGGTCGTTCCGCGAGCGGGCAGTATGGATCTTTTTCCCCAACGCGCTTAATTTCCGGGTCAGCTCGTTCTCTATGGCCGTATGCACGTCCTCATCGGACGGCGCAATCTCAAATGAGGTGTTCTTCAGAATATGCGTAAGCTCTTTTTTTAATCCTGCAAACTCATTGGCTGTCAAAATGCCGATCTTCTTCAGCATCGCGGCATGCGCCATGGAGCCGTAGATATCATAGGGAAGCAACGCTTTATCCAGCACATAATCGTTGCCCACGGTGAATTTCTCGGTCTCCTTATTCACGTCGTAGTCCTTCTGCCAGAGCTTTGCCATGCCGCTTTTTACAAGCCGCTCCCTTATAAATCTATTGACCCGTTCCTGACAAGATTAGACATAAATGTCTAGAATTAGACAGCTATTCCTTCTGCTTTTTCCGGTATTCGGCCAAATCCGCGATGGTAACGATGTTGAGCTTGTGCCTCTCTGCAAACTCCATCAGCTCTTCCAGCTGAGCCATATCGCCATTATCCTTCATGATTTCGGCGATGACAGCCACGGGCTTCATATCGGCCAATTTCAGGAAATCCACGGCCGCCTCGGTATGGCCCTGGCGCTGCAGCACGCCGTTCTTGGCCGCGCGCAGCGGAAACATGTGGCCCGGCCTGACCAAATCCGAAGGATTTGCGTTCGGATCGAGAAGCACCTTCAACGTCTCCATGCGGTCATTCACGCTTACGCCGGTGGAGACGCCTTTCCTGGCATCCACCGAGACCGTAAAAGGAGTATTGAAGCGGTCGGTATTGTTCTGCACCATCAACGGGATATCGAGCTCGTCCAGACGTTTGCCTTCCATGGGCACGCACAGGATGCCCCTGGCCTCTTTGAGCATGTAATTCAGTTTGTTCGGAGTGGCCTTTTCCGCGGCCAAAACCAGGTCGCCTTCGTTCTCGCGGTCCTCATCGTCAATCAGGATGATGAAGCGCCCTCTTTGTAGGTCTTTGATGGCTTCCGGGATGGTGGCGAATTTCATAGATATCCTTCAATCATCACGTCTTTCCCGATCTTCTTGTAATCAATATTTTTCAATTTAATAGACCTATCCACTTTGGTGATGCCCAGATCACCGATTGCACCCAGCCCATTTCCAATCATCTTCGGAGAGATGAAGAATAGTATCTTATCGACAATCTTTGATTTGATGGCTTATCATCTTCGGAGAGATGAAGAATAGTATCTTATCGACAATCTTTGATTTGATGGCTTCGGCGTTCAGTTCAGCGCCGCCCTCGATCATGACGCTGGCTATTTCCATCTTCCCCAGCTCTTTCATCAGCTCATCCAGGTCGATCCGCCCGCGCTTCTGCCGCAAAACCAGTACCTTTACGCCCTTATGGAGGAGCTGCTTCACCTTGGCTTTCGGCGCTTGGGAAGAGGTGGCGATGATGACTTTCAACGGGTCATGAAATAGTTTAGCATTGGGAGGGATACGCAAATGGCTGTCCACGATGACGATAAAAGGGTTCCTTCCGCGCACCATCCGCGTGTTCAGTTGGGGATTGTCCTTCAATACGGTATTGATGCCCACCATCACCGCGTCCATCTCGGCGCGCAACTTGTGGACATAGATTCTCGCCTCTTTGCCGGTGATGTACTTGGAGTGGCCTGTCCTCGTGGCTATTTTCCCGTCCAGGCTCATGGCCGCTTTGACCAGGACAAACGGCCGCTTGACCTTCATGTATTTGATGAACTGCTCGTTCTGTTTCTTTATATCCGGTTCCAGGATACCGGTCTTGATCTTGATGCCCCTCAGCTTCAGCTCCTGCGCACCGCTCACCACGGGATTCGGGTCCATCATCCCTATAATCACTTCACTGACACCGGCTTCAACGATGCGCTCGGTGCAGGGCGGCGTCTTGCCCCAGTGCGAACAGGGCTCCAGGGTGACGTACAGAGTGGCGCCTCTTGCTTTTTTTCCAGCCTCGTTCAGGGCGTTGACTTCGGCATGGGCGTCGCCGTATTTCCTGTGCCAGCCCTTGCCCACGATGCGGTTCCGCTTGACAACAATGCAACCCACCAATGGGTTGGGGCTGACGTGCCCCTTGCCTTTCTCGGCCAGCTTCATGGCCAATTCCATGTACTTCTTGTGGGAGCGCATTTCAACGTCGGCAGAATAAGGCTCGTTATTTAAATGCTATGCTTAATGGCAAAGTAGGGACAAAAGAGGGAAATGGGTTACTTGAGGATGGGTTAGAAAAGATATCCTTGTGTCTTGGCTCTTTCAATCCAATTGTCTGCCGAACGAAGGTCTTCGATAGGAATGGCTACCTTCACTTGATTCCTCCTAAGAACAGCAGGCAATGCTTCTTGGCCCCGATAGTACCGCTTCAATGCTTCAACGTCGCCTTCCAGTCCGACAACATGAGGGACTAAACCGACGTAGGATTCCCCTTCCCTTTCACCTAAGAACATATCAAATTGCCGAGTGACTATCTTCAAAATTCCGCTTTGCCCATCGTTTCTATCCGATACCCTCGTTCTTTCAGAAAGCGGTAGCCTGCCACCCCCTGATTCAAAAGGCCCATAGGAAGGAGTATGAAGTTCATACATAGTGACGTGAGAATTGTAAACTTTATTTAAACATTTCTCAAGAAATCACTTTATCTTCAGCCGTTTTGCACTCGCCCGCAACCGCAATGCATTCAGTTTGATGAAGCCAATCGCGTCTTTCTGATCGTAGCGGCCGTGAACATCCATGGAGGCAATGTTCTGCTGATAGAGCGAATTCGGGGAGGAACGGCCTTTGAAGAGGATGTTGCCCTTGTACAACGCCAGTTTCACAATCCCGGACACGTATTCCTGGCTCTTATCGAAGGCAGCCTGTAAAAACTCCTTTTCCGGCGCATACCAGAAGCCGTTGTAGATGAGTTCTGCAAATTTAGGGATCAGGCTGTCGCGCAGGTGCATGACCTCTCTGTCCATAGTCAGTCCTTCGATGTCGCGATGCGCCGTGTGCAAAACGGTTCCGGCCGGCGTCTCATAAACGCCTCTTGATTTCATGCCGACAAACCGGTTCTCCACCACATCCGTCCTTCCCACGCCGTTCTTTCCGGCTACGTCATTGAGGTATTGGAACAATTCAAGAGGGTCTTCTTTGGTAACTTTGTTCGTCTTGTCCACGACTTTTACCGGATTGCCTCTTTCGAAATGAATCTCGATTTCGGTCTCCTTATCCGGCGCTTTCTGCGGGCTGACGGTCAGCTCGAACAATTCTTCAGGATAGGCCATATTCGGGTCCTCCAGGATGCCGGCCTCGTAGCTGATATGCATCAGGTTAGGATCGGAACTCCACGGCGCTTTCTTGGTGGCTTTTACCGGGATGCCGTTCTTTTCCGAAAACTCCAGCATGGCTTCCCTTCCTTGAAATTGGTTCAGGAACTCGTCGTCTTTCCACGGCGCAATGATCTTCACATCGGGCATCAGGGTCATGTAGGTCATCTCAAACCGGACCTGGTCGTTGCCCTTGCCGGTGGCGCCATGGCTCACGATGTTCGTTTTTTCTTTTCGTGCGATCTCAATCTGCTTTTTTGCAATCAACGGCCGTGCCATAGAAGTTCCTAACAGGTATTTTCCCTCATAGACTGCATTGGCCCTTAACGCCGGGAAGATGAAATCCGTGACAAATTCTTTCTTCACATCCTCGATGTAGACTTTGGAAGCGCCTATTTTCAGGGCTTTTTCCTTGGCTGCGTTCAAATCCTCTTTCTGGCCAAGGTCAGCCAGATAGCAAACGACATCGTAGCCCTTATTGAGGAGCCACTTTAGAATAACCGATGTGTCCAGGCCGCCGCTGTAGGCTAAGATTACTTTTTGGTTTGCCATAATCAGTGATTTTTATCTTGGAGGTGCCAAACTTGCAGTTTTTTCTCTTTGCCCATTGAGCACTGTCAAAAATGCATCATGTTCCTGGCCGCTGCCTATAGTCAGATGAGAAACATGTTTCTTGCCCTCGTTTACTGCCATGTTTCCGCCTGCAATAACCGCATCTCCGCGCCGATAATCCCTAATCTCTACATCACCAGAGCCATTTTGAAACAACACCGCATAACCATTCTTACTTTCAACGGCAATGGCTGGTTGTCCATTATAAGTTACAGGCACCCCTCTCCCGGCATATGTGGCTGAATCCCAGATGTTGTTTCCCTGCCCATTTGGTGCATTCATTTAAAACCCCCCCTGAAAATCAAACTTCCCTGCAAAATAATAACTTCTATAAAAGCTTTTATCTTTTGGAGTTGAAACGACGGTAATATTCTTCCAGCGAATTGACTGAAATCTTTCCTTTGGTGAAACTC
>JAGVYO010000019.1 GCA_018303225.1 Candidatus Woesearchaeota archaeon | reverse complement strand
AGTAAAGTTTATAAAGGCCCTTCTGTTTCTAGAAAACTCCTTTGGTGCTTGAAGAAGGGTTTTAAGCACCGGTAAGTACACCATAAGCCTGAAAAGGAGCTCTTTTCAGTACAGTCCCGAGTAGAACTGTTTCTAAAAAAGAGTTTCACCAAAAGGCTTTTTCCATATTGCACCTCAGATAGGCGACAGTATTCAAGAGGTGGGTTCCCGCAACACGAAGCGACTATGCCACGAACACGAAGACCGCGATATGCGAGTATGCAGTTCTGGCCCCGGAAACGGGCCCAGAGCGAAGTTGCTAGCGTGCGCTCTTGGCCGGCAACGAAAGAATCCAACGTGCTGGGGTTTGCGGGGTATAAGGTGGGCATGACCCACGCCATGATTGTGGACAACCGCAAGACAACCCTCACCAAGGGCGAGTCGATTTTTTGTCCCATCACCGTCATCGAATGCCCGCCCTTAAAGACTGCTTCTATCCGCTTTTACAACACCATCGAAAACCGAAAACAGCTCGTTGGTGAGATATTCTCCATGCAACTTGAAAAAGAGCTCGAACGGAGCATGATTGTGCCAAAGAAAGTCAGCAAGAAGGTAGAGGACATCAAGGATTTTGACGAGGTACGGCTGCTGGTGTATACGCAGCCCAAGGCGACCGGCATCGGAAAGAAGAAGCCGGACGTGTTCGAGCTTGGCATCGGCGGAAAGAAAGAGGACCAGCTGAGGGTGGCCCAGGAGAAATTGGGAAAAGACATCACGGTCAAGGACGTCCTGAAAGAAGGCCAACAGGTCGATCTGCACAGCATCACGAAGGGAAAAGGATTCCAGGGCCCGGTGAAGCGTTTCGGGGTCAGTCTCCGGAGCCACAAATCGGAAAAGGTACGGCGCGGACCTGGCACGCTGGGTGGATGGAAATCACAGGGGCATTTCATGTACCGGGTGGCGCATGCCGGCAAGATGGGCTATCACCAGCGCATCGAGTACAACAAATGGATCATCAAGATCGGAGAAAAAGGCGAGGAGATCAATGCGAAAGGCGGGTTTATGCGCTATGGACTCGTAAAAAACCCTTACATCCTGCTCAGAGGATCCGTCGGAGGGCCTGCCAAACGGCTCATCCGGATGGTTGTGGCCATGCGGCCCAAATCACAGCTTCCTGCCCAGGCGCCGACCGTCTCCTATCTAAGTCTCCATTCCCACCAGGGCAACTAAAATGAACCTCGCTATCATGAGTGTGGAACAGAAACCGCTGGGCAGCAGGAAACTGCCTCCCCAGTTTGAGGAAGCGTTCCGCCCGGACATCATCCGAAGAGCCGTATTGGCCCTGCAGAACCTGCGGAGACAGCCGTACGGGACAAGCCCGGTAGCCGGAAAGAGGGCCTCGGCACTGATGTCAAAGAGAAGGCGGGATTACAATACTACGTACGGAATCGGCCAGTCACGGACGCCGAGAAAAATCATGTCCCACCGCGGAACACGGATGAACTGGGCCGGTGCCTTTGCCCCCCAGACCGTCGGCGGACGGAAGGCCCATCCGCCCAAAGCGTCCAAAATATGGGTGCAGAAAATCAACCGGAAGGAGAGCCGAAAAGCGCTGCGAAGCGCGATCGCAGCCAGCGTGTCCAAAGAGATTGTGGCAGCGCGGGGCCATCGCCTGCCTGAGAATTTCCCGTTCATCATCGAGTCCAAGATCGAGAATATGGACAAGACGAAGAATGTCCGCGATGTCCTGGAGAAGCTCGGTTTCGAAAGAGAGCTCGAGCGGGCCTCGGTGAAAAGCGTGCGCAGCGGAAAGGGGAAGATGCGCGGCCGGAAATATGTGAAGAGAAACGGCCCGCTGATCGTTGTGGAAAATCCGGAAAAGATCCGCAAAGCAGCCCGGAACCTGCCGGGCGTGCTGGTCGTCGCTGTGGACCGCCTCAACGCGGAACAGCTGGCGCCGGGAGCGCTGCCGGGGCGGCTGACCCTGTGGACCGAAGCAGCCATAAACAAGCTCGAAAAGGAGAAATTATTTTTGAAATGACCATGGCATCAAAGAAACCAATGGATCCGTACGATGTGATTAAGCATCCCTCCTCCACTGAGAAGTCCATCCGCCTGATGGAATCTGAAAACACATTGGTATTTGTCGTGGACATCAAAGCTAACGAAGAAGACATCAGGAAGGCGGTCGAGAAGGTGTTTAATGTAAAGGTGGAACGCGTGAACACCTTTGTCTCAACCCGGGGCACGAAGAAAGCCTACATCAAATTTTCCAGCGAAACCCCTGCGATCGACATTGCGACGCAGATGGGACTCATGTAAAAGGTGGACTATGGGAAAAAGCCTAATTCAACAGCGGCGCGGAAAAGGATCCCCTACGTTTCGGGCTCCCAGTTTCCGATATGCCGGAGAGGCCAAACATCCTTCGTTAAGCGAAGCTGAGTTGAAAGGAAAGATATTGGACATCATAAAATCACAAGGCCATACCGGTCCACTGATAAGGGTACGCTATGAAAATGCCGAAGAGATTTTGTTGCCGGCCCCGGAAGGCATCCGTGTAGGGGACGAGCTGCGCGCCGGCCCGGATATCGATATAAAAATAGGCAATATCCTTCCTTTAAAGAGCATCCCGGAAGGCGTTGGCATCTACAACATCGAGAGCCATCCAGGAGATGGCGGTAAATATGCCCGTGCCTCGGGCTCATCCGCCAAGATTGTGGCAAAGCTCAAGGACAAAGTGGTGGTCCTGCTGCCTTCCAACAAGAACCACGTTTTCAGGGCAGAGTGCCGGGCCGTCATCGGAACGGTTGCCGGAAGCGGACGGCCTGAAAAGCCGTTCCTGAAGGCGGGAAAACGCTACCATAGGGCAAGGGCCACCAACAAATTTTGGCCGAGCGTAAGCGGAACATCTATGAATGCCGTGAACCATCCCTTCGGCGGAAAAGGCTCGCATACCAAAGGAAGGCCTACCCAAGCGCCGCGCAATGCGCCGCCGGGAAGAAAAGTGGGCAAGATCGCCCCGAGACGCACGGGCCGGAAGTGAACCTGCAAAATGGCTAAAAAATTCACCTATCGCGGTAAAACCATCGAGGAACTGAAGCAGATGAGCGTCCGCGAGTTTGCCGAGTTTGTGCCCGCACGCCAACGGAGAAGCCTGAAGCGCGGCTTCACGGATGCCCAGAAACTGCTGCTGAAAAAGCTCAAGACCAAACAAAATGTAGAGACGCATTGCAGGGACATGGCCATCCTCCCCGAGATGGTCGGAAAGATCATCAAAGTCCATGACGGGAAGTCGTTTGTCATCGTTTCGATAACAGAGGAGATGCTGGGGCATTGCCTGGGAGAATTTGTGCTGACCCGCAGAAAGGTGTCGCACAGCGCGCCCGGAATCGGCGCTACACGTTCCAGCGCCAGCCTCTCGGTGAGATAAATGGCGCAGAAATATTCGTTCCAGAACTACAGCAAGGAGCATGCGGCAAGGGCCATCGGCTCTGCGTTGCCCATTTCCATAAAAAAAGCCGTCGAGGTCTGCAACGTGCTCCGGAATATGAGGCTGGAAAAGGCCAAACGCTATTTGGAGCGGGTGGTGGAAGGGACGCAGGCCGTCCCCTACCGGCGTTCCAAAATGGACCTGGGCCATAAAAGAGGCATAGGGCCCGGGAGATATCCAAAAAAGACCGCGGCCATGCTTATCCGGCTGCTAAATTCCGTGGAAGCCAACGCACAGTTCAAGGGCCTCAGCACGGCTGACCTCGTCATAAGCCATATCAGCCCCAACAGGGCTTCGCGCCCGTGGCATTTCGGACGGCAGCGCCGCACCAAGATGAAACGCACGCACGTGGAGATCGTGGTAGAGGAGAAAAAAAGCGAGAAGAAGCCCGAAAAGAGCGGGGCCCCGGGAAAAGACCATAAACCAAACGTGGAGAAGAAAGAAAGCAAAAAATGATCGAACGAAAATTTGTCGCGCAGCGCATCAAGGAATTCCAGATCCAGGAGTTCATCCAGCAGAACCTCAAAAGCGTGGGCCATAGCATGACCAAGATGCAAAAGACGCCGGTCGGCGAGAAAATCACCATCTACGCGTCGAGGCCCGGCCTGATCGTTGGCCGGAAAGGGGAGAACATCAAGCAGTTGACAAAGACCCTGAAAAAGAAATTCAATTTAGAGAACCCGCAGATCGAGATCAGCGAAGTGGAAAACCCGATGCTCGACGCCACGATGGTGGTGGAGCGCATCGTTGATTCCTTAGAGCGCTTCGGCACGCAGCGTTTCAAGGGCATCGGCCATAAGATGATGAGCGAGGTCATAAATGCGGGCGCCTTGGGCATCGAAATCATCATCAGCGGAAAGGTGCCGAGCGCACGCGCAAAATCATGGCGGTTTTATTCCGGTTACCTGAAAAAATGCGGCGACATCGCGCTGACGGGCGTCCGGCGGGCTATGGGCGCCGCCCAGCTAAAAAGCGGCACCATCGGCGTGAAAGTATCGATCATGCCGCCCGACATCAAGCTTCCCGACAGCATTGCCCTGCGCGAAGAGAAGGAAACCGTCGCAGAAGAGAAGAAGAAGGAAATTCCTGAGGATAAAAAAGAGCCAAAAGGAAAGAAATCCGAGAAGAAAAAGGAGATAAAAGAAGAGCCGATGGAGAAGGAGGAAGGCCGTGAAGATCAAGGAACTGCGCCAGAACAGTGAGGAGGACCTGAGGAAAAAGAAAGACGAGCTGCGGAAAGAGCTCATCAAGCTTAACGCCCAGGTAGCGACCGGCACCACTCCGAAAAGTCCCGGCCAGATCAAGGATATAAAGAAAACCGTTGCGCGCATTGAGACGGTTTTGCAAAACAAGGAGAAAAAGCAATGAGTGAAATATGCACAACCTGCGGGTTACCCAAAGAGCTGTGTGTTTGTGAGAGCATTGCGAAGGAAAGCCAGCGCATCAAGGTGTATCTAGACAAGAAGAAATTCAACCGCATCTACACGGTTGTGGTAGGCATCAACGACAAGGAGATCGACATCAAGGACCTTACCAAGAAGCTGAAGAACAAGTTTGCATGCGGCGGCACGGTGAAAGACGGAAGGATCGAACTGCAAGGGGACCACAAACAGAAAGTAAAACAGCAATTGGTGGAACTGGGGTTCGGGCCAGAGACGATTGATGTCAGATAAGATGGACAAAAGGCACGAGGGGCTGCTTCGCGGCGAATGGATCGGAATGAAGGCCGCGGTCGGCGGAACCAAGATAAAAGGCACGATTATCGATGAGAGCAAATACATGCTTTGGATCAAGACGGAAAAAGGGGTGCAGAAAGTAAGCAAACGGGATCATTGTTTTGTGTTCGATGCCCTGCCGGACGTCACGGTGGAAGGAAGCACCGTCTGTGCCCGGCCGGAAGAACGCATCAAGATGAAAATCAAGGTCTGACAAAATGAGCGAAAACACAGGAATCGGCGTGACACCGCCCAAGAAGAAATGCAATGACGCAAACTGCCCGTTCCACGGGCAGCTGAAATGCCACGGGCGCGTCTTTGAAGGCACGGTCATATCGGCACGGATGACCCGGACGGTCAATGTAGAGTGGGATAGGAAGCATTACCTCCCAAAATACGAAGGTTATGAAAAACGGAGGACGCGCATCAAGGCGCATAATCCGGAATGCCTCGACGCCCGGGAAGGGGACCATGTGCGGATCAGCGAATGCCGCCCGCTGAGCAAGACCAAGCATTTCGTGGTCATTGAGAATCTTGGAAAAGAAAGGGGCTTTGAAGAGAAGCTTGAAGCGCGCGAAGAAGCCAAGGTAAAGAGCCCGAAAAAAGAACTGAAGGAAGAGGAGTCTCCTGACGAGGGCAAACGGAAATGAAAGCGGTAAAAGCCACCATCTCCCGCGCGCTCCCCACCGGGACGGAAGTAGAGACCTGCGACAATTCAGGGGCCAAGGTCCTCCGCCTGTTCACCGTGATGGGCCAGAAGAGCGTCAGCGGCCGAAGAACGGCGGCAGGCGTCGGAGACCTGGTCATGGCCTCTGTGAAACGGGGAAAGCCGGACATGCGAAAACAGGTGGTGCTGGCCATCATCGTGCGCCAGAAGAAAGAGTACCGGAGACCGGACGGCACCCGCATCAAATTCGAAGACAACTCGGCGGTCGTGGTGAAGGACGACAAAGGAAACCCGAAAGGGACCATCTTCAAAGGCCCCATCGCGAAAGAGGCCTGCGACCGATGGCCGGGCATCGCAAAGATAGCCAATATCGTCGTGTAACATGAAAACAAAATTTTCATCCCAATGGAAGCGGAGCATCCAGCCGCGGAAACAACGGAAATACCGCTATCAGGCGCCGCTGCACGTACGCCAGCGGTTCATGCGCTCCCACCTCTCGCCCGAGCTGCGCAAGAAATACGGCAAACGGAGCATCGGGCTCCGGAAGGGCGACAAGGTAAAAGTGATGCGGGGGCATTACAAAAAGCAGACAGGAAAGATAGACACTATCTTTCTTTCGAGAGGCGTCGTCTATATTTCCGGCGTCCAGATCTCCCGAAAAGACGGGAACAAGGTGTTCGTGCCTTTTCAGCCTTCCAACCTGATGATCACCGAATTAAGCATCGAAGACAAGAAACGGTCCGGCGTCCTGGAACGCGGAAACCGTAAAAATCCGCCAAAAGCAAAATGACAAAAAACCATCTCAAACGAATCGCCTCGCCGAAGACCTGGAAAATAGGGAGGAAACTGCATACCTTCATCAGCAGGCCGAACCCCGGCCCCCATTCCCTACCCATGGGCATGCCCCTCAACATCGTCCTGAGGGACCTGCTGAAATTTGCCGACACCTCCTATGAGGTAAGGAAAATCCTCCAGGAACGGCACGTGCTGGTCGACGGGGTGCGAAGGAAAGATATCCGCTTCCCGGCAGGGCTGATGGACGTGGTTTCGTTTCCGGACATCCAGAAGGAATTCCGCATCCTCTTCAATGAGAAAGGCCACCTTCACGCGATCCCCATCGACAAGAAAGAATCCGGCCTGAAACCCTGCAAGATCACCGGAAAAAGCCGCTACAAGGGAGGGTACCAGATCCATCTCATCGACGGAAGAACGCTTCAAGTCGACAAAACCACCCATCGTGTCGGAGACACGCTTGTCCTCGAAGTCCCGAAGCAGGAAGTCAAAGAGCATCTCCCGCTCGGAAAGAATATGCTCATCTACCTCATCGGAGGGAAGCATATTGGGGACATGGGAAAGGTAGAAGACGTCCATGGGGACAAGATCCGGTACAAAAGCAGGAAAGGGGACGTGTACGAGACCCTGAAGGAATACGCCTTTGTGATCGGAAAAGAAAAACCGTCCATAAAATTGAGCGCCTAAAATGAATCCCATGAGGACCATCCGGATCGAGAAGATAACCCTGAATATCGGTGCGGGAAAAGACGTACCGCGCCTCGAGAAGGGAGTAAGCCTGCTTAAGAGCATCACGGGCGTAGAGCCTATCAAGACATTCACGAGAAAAAGGATACCGGAATGGGGCCTGCGTCCCGGGCTGGCCATCGGATGCAAAGTGACGCTCCGCAAAGAGAAGGCAAAACAGATCCTGCTGAAACTGCTGGAAGCCAAGGAGCATAAGCTCAGCGACCGCCAGTTCGACGCTGAAGGGAATGTCGCGTTCGGAATCCATGAATACATCGACATCCCGGGCGTCGCCTACGATCCCTCCATAGGGATTATGGGCCTGGAAGTATGCGTCACGCTGGAACGGCCTGGCTTCCGGATAAAGCACCGGGGGATCCAACGAAAACGGCTTCCGGTACGGCACAAGATACGCAAGGAAGAAGCCATCGCTTTCATGAAAGAGAGGTTCCATGCAAAGGTGAATGAAGAATGACGTATAGCGATTACCGGAAAGTGTTCAAGCAGCTGAAGGCCAGAAGGCCCAAGCTGGAGAAATTCATCAAGCACAGCGCCCCGAAAAAAAGAAGCTGCGGCATCAATCTTTTCCACTGCATCCGGTGCGGAAGAACCGGGGCCCATATCAGCAAATACGGCCTGCATCTCTGCCGGCATTGCTTCCGGGAAACCGCTGTCAATCTTGGATTTAAGAAGTATAGCTAGGTGAAACCATGACCCTAAATGATCCGCTGGCAAACGCATTATCGGTCGTATTGAGCAGCGAGCAGCTCGGCAGAAGCGAGTGCCTCGTCAAGCCGATTTCCACGCTCATCAAGAGCGTCTTCAATGTACTCAAAGACAGCCAGTATCTCGGCGAGTATGAAGAGATACAGGAAGGCCGCGGAAACCATATCCGGATCCATCTGCTCGGAACCATCAACAAGTGCGGCGTCATTAAGCCGCGCATTTCCGTAAAAAAAGATGGTTTTGAAAAGTTCGAAAAGCGCTACCTGCCGGCCAAGGATGTAGGCATATTGGTCGTGTCCACGCCGCTGGGCGTCCTGCCTCACCCGGAAGCCAAGAAAAAAAGCGTCGGCGGGAGATTGCTGGCGTATTGCTACTAGATACCATGGAAAAGGCCAAACCAAAACAGAAAGGGATTGAAACATCGATTCCCCTGCCAAAAGGGGTCACCGCCTCTTACCAGAACAACATCCTCCATGTCCATGGCTCCGAAGGAGACGTCCAGCGCCTGCTGGCCGATAAGCGCGTGTCTGCAGAAATCGGGGACGGCAAGATCATCCTGAAAAGCCGTCTGGACGGGAAGCGCGAGCGGAAAATGATAGGCACGTTCAGGGCCCACATAAAGAACATGCTCAAAGGGTGCCATGAAATGCACCGCTACGAACTGAAAATCTGCTCGGGGCATTTTCCCATGACCGTCACGGCCACCAAAGATGAGTTCATCGTAAAGAACCTTCTCGGGGAGAAGATTCCGCGGGTATTGAAGCTTAAGAAGGGCGCTTCGGTAAAGGTGGAAGGCGACAAGGTCGTCGTGGAAAGCACCAGCAAGGAGACGGCCGGACAAACGGCCGCCGACATTGAGCAGCTGACCCGAAGGACCGGTTATGATACCCGTGTTTTCCAGGACGGGATATTTATCACCAATAAAGACGGGAAGGACCTAAAATGAACGACGCCCTGGCCCATCGTGAGCGGATCAAGAGCAAGAAGCCCATTTTTGTGTATCAGGATGCCCATAAAAGGGTGGAAATCCCGAAAAAATGGCGAAAGCCGAAAGGCATCCAGTCAAAGATGCGCCTCAAGAAAAAGGGGTACCGGCGATGCGTAAGCCAGGGGTGGAGAAGCCCGAAGGAAATCAGGGGGACCCATCCGTCGGGACTTATCCCTGTGAGGGTATTCAATCGGAGCGATCTCGAGCGCATCATCCCGGGAAAAGAAGGCGCTGTCCTTGCAAAGGGTGTCGGCGGCCGGAACCGGATGGAGATGCTGGAGCTGGCGCAGAAAAAGAATATCCGGATACTCAACCTGAAGAATCCCGCTGACTTCATCAAGAGCTACAAAGAGATGTTCGAGCAGAAAAAGCAGCAACGAGAGGAGAGCAAGAAAAAGAAGGAAGCCAAGAAAGAGGCGAAGGGTAAAAAGGCAGAGAAGAAAGAAGAAGCTGCGAACGAAGAAGAGCAGAAAAAGCAGGAGAAGAAAGAGAAGGACAAGCTCCTGATCCAGAAGAAGTAGCACCATGAGACTATCGATGCAGAAACGGCTGGCGGCGAGCATCTGGGGATGTTCGGAAAAGAGGGTCTGGATAGATCCGGCCCGTTTGGAGGAGGCCAAGGAGGCCATCACCAAAGCCGACATCCGAAGGCTGATGCTGGACCATGCGATCCTCCAAATCCCGAAACGCGGCATATCGCGGGGAAGGGTCCGAAAACGGATCGAGCAGCGCCGTAAGGGAAGGCAGCAGAATGCCGGCTCCCGGAAGGGAACAAAGACCTCCCGGCTCGGAAGAAAGAGGGCATGGATAAACCGCATCCGCGCCATCCGTGAATTGCTGCACAACCTGCGGGAGCGGAAACGCATTTCAAGAGATGCTTACCGTGATCTTTACTCCAAAGCCAAAGGCGGATTTTTCCGAAGCCGGCGGCACGTCAAAATTTACCTTGAAGAGCATAGGCTGATAAAGAATGAAAAGTAAGACATATACCGTCCCTTTCCGGCGGAAACGGGAAGGAAGAACCCATTACAGGAAACGGAAGAGCCTGCTGGAGTCGGGCCTTCCGAGGCTGGTAGTGAGGAGATTCCTGAAAAACATCCAGGCGCAGATCGTAGCGTTTGCGCCGGACGGCGACCGTGTTTTGGCGGCCGTGCACAGCGCGGAGCTTGGAAAGTTCGGCTGGAAGGCCGGACGGGGGAACATCCCCTCGGCGTATCTGGTGGGCCTGCTCGTCGGCAAGAAGGCGCTGGCCAAGAACATAAAGGAAGCGGTCCTGGATATTGGGATGCACCCTTCTGTAAAGGGCAGCCGGATCTACGCCGTGCTCAAAGGAGTGACGGAAGCAGGCGTTCATGTCCCGCATGACGCCGGAATCCTGCCACCCAAAGAACGGCTGGAAGGAAAGCATGTTGCCCTGTATGCGTCCTCCCTCCCCAAGGAAACGCTGAAGAGCCGTTTCAGCGGCTATGCCAAGAGCGGCGTCAATCCCTCTGAAATGGAACAGCATGTGGATGCATGCAAAAAGAAAATCATGAGCAAACCATGAAACCTGAAGAAGAGCCATCGGACAAAGAAGCAGAAAATACCGAAGAAGTCATCGAGACTGTCGAGGAGATGGAAGTGCGCAGGGCCCGGGAAAAGAGGGCCATTGATAAAGAGCGCTGGAAGCCTAAAACCGGCACCGGGAAAAAAGTATGGGAAGGCACCATCGCGGATATCGACGCACTGATTGATAACGGCATCAAGATACTGGAGCCCGAAATCACCGATCTCCTCCTGCCCAATCTGGAGACGGACCTGCTGCTGATCGGACAGTCCAAAGGAAAGTTCGGCGGCGGAAAGAGAAGGGTGTTCAAGCAGACGCAGAAAAAGACGCAGGAAGGGAACAAACCGAAATTTGCGACGTTTGCGGTCGCGGGCAACAACGACGGCTACGTGGGCGTCGGATACGGGAAATCCAAGGAAACCGTACCGGCCCGGGAGAAGGCCATCCGGAACGCCAAGCTGAACATCATCAAAATACGAAGGGGCTGCGGCAGCTGGCAGTGCGGCTGCAAAGGCCCCCATTCCATCCCCTTTACCGTAGAGGGAAAATGCGGGTCGGTCATCCTGCGGCTTATGCCGGCGCCCCGCGGAACAGGACTCTGTGTCGAGCATGAATGCCAGAAGATTTTGAAGCTGGCCGGCATCAAGGATGTATGGTCCAAGACGCGCGGCCAGACCGGAAGCAAGTACAACCTGGTCCGGGCGTGCATGGCTGCGCTGCAGAAACTGATAACGATGAAGCTCTCTTCCCGCTACCATGAGCCTCTGGGAATGGTGGAAGGCAGCATCGCCAAAACGACCGAAGTGAAGCAAAATGAATAAGCCTATTGCCGTTGTCCGTGTACGCGGAGGAATCGGGATGAGCCATGTGCAGAAAGATACGATGCGCCATCTCAACCTCCACCGGAAGAATTATTGCACGGTCATCGAAGATTCGCCCGAGAAGATGGGCATGGTCATCAAGGGAAAAGATTTTTTGACATGGGGTCCCATCGACGATGCCACCCTGGCCCTCCTTAAGGAAAGAAGGGAGGAAAAAACAAGGGACAATGCTGGGAAAGAGTATGCGAAGCCGTTTTTCCGCCTCTCTCCGCCCAGAAAAGGGTTCGGGCGGAAAGGCATGAAAGCAGTGTTTTCCAAGGGCGGCGCCCTGGGAAACCGGGGCGAGAAGATGAACGACCTTATCCGAAGGATGATTTAATATGGTGGTCCAAAAACGAACGAAAAAAAGCAGGCAGCGGGGAAGCTGGACCCATGGATGGGGCGCGAAGAAAAAGCACCGCGGTGCAGGACATCGCGGCGGCCGAGGCATGGCCGGAACCGGAAAGCGGGCCGACACGAAAAAGCCGTCTATCTGGAAAGATAAAGACTACTTCGGAAAGCGCGGGTTTAAGAAGAAAGGCGTCCAGCGTACGATCTATCCTATCAATGTAGGCCAATTGGACCAGCATATCGAAAAATGGGTTGTATCCAATGAGGCCCGGAAGGAGAAAGAGGAATTCCATATCAATCTTGGAAAAGTGGGCTACAACAAATTATTGGGAGACGGGAAAGTTACAAAGAAGATTCGGGTTAAAGTGGCGTCTGCCTCGGCCAGGGCTGTAGAAAAGATAAAGGCTGCCGGCGGGGACGTGGCTTTGGCGGCTGAGGAATAGGTGGCTTTTCATGGGCGTATGGAACACCATAATCTCTAATTTACCGGAAGTGACGGCCCCTAAGGAAAAGCGGCTTTCTTTCAAGGAAAAGATCAAATGGACATTGGTTGTGCTGGTCCTTTTTTATGTGATGGGACTGATGCCCCTCTTCGGCCTCGGAAATAACGCCCTGCAACAGTTTGAATATCTTTCACTCATCCTGGCCGCCCAATTCGGCTCCATCATCTCACTGGGCATTGGCCCGATAGTTACCTCTTCCATCATCCTGCAGCTCCTTAATGGTTCTGGACTGGTGAAATTCGACCTGACTAAGCCCGAGGGGAAGAAGAGCTTTCAGGGGACGCAGAAATTATTGTCCGTGTTCTTCATCATCTTTGAAGCATTCATCTATGTGTTCATGGGCGGATTGTCTCCGGAAGGCTTCAGCCCTGCAGTGGTGCCAGGCACCGCGCTTTTCCTGCAATTCCAGCTCCTGCTGGTCTTCCAGCTTTTTTTAGGCGGCCTGCTCATCCTGTTCATGGATGAAGTGGTCAGCAAGTGGGGCTTCGGCTCGGGCATCAGCTTATTCATCGCAGCCGGCGTCAGCCAAAGCATTTTTCTGCAGGCCTTCAACTGGCTGCAGGGCCCGACAGGCCTTGCCGGCACTACGTATTCGGCCGGTGCCATCCCTGCCCTTTTCCAGAGCCTCGCTGCCGGGGATCCGACGACCGCGGCGATCCATCTTTCTGCGCTGATTTCCACGCTGCTGGTCTTTGCCATGGCCGTGTATGCGCAATCCATGAAAGTGGAGATCCCATTATCATTCGGGAGAATCCGCGGGCATGGCATCCGATGGCCGCTGAGCTTCATTTATACCTCCAACATCCCGGTCATCCTGGTAGCTGCGCTGCTCGCCAATTTCCAGTTGTGGGGCCGGCTTCTCCAGAATTGGGGAAGGCCGCTGCTGGGCACGTTCGGTGCCAGCGGAGAGCCGCTGACAGGGCTGGTCTACTGGATACAGAGCCCGAACATCGTGCGCAGCATCATCGAACGGCAGACGCTGGCCCTGGGCGCTGCGCCGTACCTGCAAGCCCTGACCTATATGCTGTTTTTGGTGGGAGGTTCTGTGCTGTTCAGCATCTTCTGGGTGCAGACCGCAAACATGGATGCCCGCAGCCAGGCCAAGCAGATGATGGCCTCCGGCCTGCAGATCCCCGGTTTCCGGAGGGATGAGCGGGTCCTGGAAAGGCTGCTGGGCCGATACATCTGGCCGCTGACCGTCATGGGCGCCATGACAGTCGGTTTCTTAGCCGCGATTGCGGACATGACTGGATCGCTGGCCCAGGGTACAGGAATTTTGCTGGCCGTGATGATCATCTACAAGCTGTATGAAGAGATTGCGCAGCAGCACATGATGGATATGAACCCTATGATGCGCAGGTTCATGGGAGGATAAAAATGGCATTCCTTGATCCCGTGCTGTCACCGTTGCTGCAGTTCCCGCCGCTATGGGTAATCCTGGGACTTTCGCTGTTCATCTCGCTCCTGATCGTGCTGATCTACAAGCTGACCACCAACCAGGACCTGATGAAGCAGCTTCGGGAAGAGATGAAGAGTTCCCAGAAGCAGATGAAAGAGCTGCGCGAGCATCCGGAGAAGATGATGGAAGTGCAGAAAAAGGCCATGCAGGCCAATATGAAATATATGACCCATTCGATGCGCTCGACGCTGTTCACCTTCCTCCCCATCATCGTGCTGTTCGGATGGATGAATGCGCATTACGCGTTCATTCCCATCTCACCCGGAGAAGCGTTTACCACGACCCTTGAGATGCAGGAGGGAATAGCTGGCGAGATCGTCCTCGATGTGCCTGAAGGAATAAAGGTAGAGGGAAATGCGACCCAGATCGTCTCCAACAACCGCGTTACATGGCTCCTGAAAGCCGAGAAAAGCGGATCCTACCAATTGAATTACAAATTCAATGACAAAACCTATTCAAAAGAGGTCCTGATCACCGAAGAGCAGTCGTACGCAACCCCGTTCGAACGCATCAAGAACGATCCTGTTAAGGAGATCCGGATAGACCACAGCCCCCTGAAGATCGCCAATCTTTTCGGGTGGAAGATCGGATGGCTGGGGGCCTACATCATATCATCCATCGTGTTCAGCATGCTCTTGCGAAAATGGTTTAAGGTGTATTAGGAGGTAACAATGCCAAGACCCAAACATCGATCCAGATCATTCAGGAAAGTATTCCGGAAGGTTCCGGGCGGAAGAACCGTCCTGCACCTCCAAAAGCAGAAACCTAAAATGGCGCATTGCGCGCAGTGCGGGGCTGTTTTGAAAGGGATGCTCCGGAAAAGGGCGTCCCTGCTGCGCAATGTCTCAAAAACAAAGAAGCGCGTTTCGCGGCCGTACGGCGGAAACCTGTGCAGCCGGTGCATGCGCCTCAAGATGGTGGAAAAAGCACGCGTATAGTCTCACGGATAGACGGCGACGCTATCCCATTTGGCTGAGAACAACGAGGGATCAACAATGATGGATGTAGGAAGAGTGTGTGTAAAGATTGCCGGCAGGGACGCCGGCGGGAAATGCGTGGTGGTGGACGTATTGGACAACCATTACGTGCTGATTGACGGCCAGGTGCGGAGGCGCAAATGCAATGTTGCGCACCTTGAACCCACGGCAGAGATGATCAAGATACGGAAGAATGCAGCCCATGGCACCATTGTAGAAGAATTCAAAAAGATGGGCATTGA
>JAGVYO010000018.1 GCA_018303225.1 Candidatus Woesearchaeota archaeon | reverse complement strand
CGCGGACCATAATGCTGCTCCTCCACCGCCGCATACAGCCGGAATCCGAATGACAGGTTTTTTGGTGTTGAGCAGGCTGTTGACGACCGGCCCCATCAACCGCTGGCGTTCTCCGTTGATCTGGCTGTCTGTTGTTGAGAGCACAATGGCATCCATGTCATCCGGTGTCATGTCCGCACCCTGCAGCGCCTCAAAGGCGGCCTCGTAGATCATCTCCTGCGAACTCCTATTCTCTGTCCCAAACTTGGTCATGCCAACGCCTTTGACGAACATATTGTTTACCTGCGGTTATTCTTATCTGGAATATTTTCCCCTAAACTCTTTTTTATCTACAATAGCGACTGTCATTACCCCTTCGGTGACGGTCTTCTCATCCTTTAGGACACGGCCATACACTTTGGCTCTGCGTTCATCCATGCCGGAAAGCTCCACTTCCAGCCTCATCTCTTCCTCTGGAAATACCGGAAGGCGAAATTTCACATCGCGAATCTCATACGCCAGGATATCCTTATTTTGATGGTCCTTGAGCTGGCTTCGGATCAGGAGCGTCGCTGCCTGTCCCAGCGCCTCGATGATCAGGGCTCCGGGCACGATGGCAAAATCGCTAAAATGGCCCTGGATAATGGCCTCGTCCCTGGCAAACGTCTTGGTGGCCACGATGCTCTTGTCGTCCAATCGTACCACCTTGTCCACCAGCAAAAAGGGAGCCCGATAGGGTATGATTTTGCCTATGTCAGCCTTCTCAATCCCGCCTTTTTGGTTCTTCAGCGCTTCGATTTCCTGGTTCATCCTGTAAGCCCCCAGACGGCTCTTTTGAAGCTAAATCGCTTTAAAAATGCTTCGTTTGGCAGGCGGTCCCAAAGGCCTATGTAACTACTAATCAATAAGAAAAATAGAAACCTTTAAAAAGGCCTATGTCCTTTTCCTGTTAAGCAATACACTTAAATATCTTGAAACCCTCTTTTTTTCCATATGCCAGGCTCAAAAATCACCGATAGGATACTGGAAGGCTTTCTTACGCCCCTCGAGAAAGCCTATCGCTTCGCGGCACGCCTCCTGAAGCGCACGCAGCAGCATGTTCCCTATCTGTACGACCATGTCGAAGCGCTGGTCAGGTCCCAGCTCATCACACTGGAGAAAGACCAGAACCTTCTTCACAATCCGGATCTGGAGGGCTTCACGGACACGATCATGAAGAACGTGGCCACAAAAGTACCCAACATCGACCCCGAGAAGCTACGTACCATGGTGGCAGACACCTCTTCCCGGTCCTTCCTTGACATGCTGACGCGCGGTTTGGGAACCAACATCGGCCGGGAGAGGGACTATACGGTCGTCAGCAAAGAAAAACTCTTCAAGCGCATCCTGATCGCGAACCGCGGGGAGATTGCGCTTCGGGTGATCCGGGCCTGCCGTGAGCTGGCCATCGAGACCGTCATGGTGTATACGAAGGATGACAAGGATTCGCTGGCTGTCAAGTTCTCGGACAAGGCTTACAACCTCGGCCCCAACGGCTATCTTGATATCAAGAGGATCATTGCCATCGCCCGGAAAACCGGCGCAGACGCCATCCATCCAGGCTACGGGTTCCTCTCGGAAAATTCTGCTTTTGCGGAATTATGCCTGAAACACCGCATCAAATTCATCGGCCCTTCCATGAAAGCGCTTTCGCTCATGGGTGATAAGGTGAAGGCCCGGGAGCTGGCCAAACGGCTCGGTATCCCGGTGGTGAGCGGAACGAAGACGGTGCTGAAGGATGAGGAGAGTGCCGCAGTCATCGCCGGAAAGATCGGCTATCCGGTCATCCTCAAGGCCACGATGGGCGGCGGCGGAAAAGGCATGCGGGTCATCCGCGACGAGAAGCAGCTCCGCAAGGAATACTCCTCGGCCCAGAACGAGGCAGAAGCGTCTTTCGGCGACCGAAGCCTTTACATGGAAAAATATATGGAAGATCCGCGGCATATCGAATTCCAGATCCTTGCGGACCGGTACGGCAACGTCATCCACTTAGGAGAGCGGGACTGCAGCATCCAGCGACGTCACCAGAAACTGATTGAGGAGGCGCCAAGCCCGGCCATGGACCGGAAACTGCGCGACCGCATGGGACGGGCAGCGGTTGCCATCATAAAATCAACCGATTACGAGGGTGCAGGCACGGTGGAATTTCTGCTCGACAGGAACAAGAACTTCTATTTCATGGAGGTCAATGCCCGGATTCAGGTGGAGCACGGTGTCACTGAAATGGTCACTGGCGTGGACTTGGTGAAGGAACAGATCAAGCTCGCGGCAGGGGCCAAACTGGCTTTCTCCCAGGATGACATCAAGATTACCGGATGGTCCATCGAGTGCCGCATCAACGCTGAATCTCCCTTAAACGATTTCCAGCCTGAAGTAGGGAGGATCACCAATTACCTGCCGCCGGGCGGGCCGGGCATCCGGATATGCAGTTCGTGCCATACCGGCCATTTCATCAGCCCCCATTATGATTCGCTCATCGCCAAGCTGATGTGCGGCGGCAAAACACGGCACGAGGCCATCCAGCGGATGCGCCGGGCATTGGACGAGTTCATCATCGAAGGCGTCCAGACGACCGTCCCTTTCCATACAGCGGTCATGCACCACAAGCAGTTCTGGAAGGGCAATGTCTCCACCTCTTTCATCGAGAACTTCAATATCCTTGGCGACCTGAAGAAGAACGGAAAGCGCCTGCCTAAAAAGAAGGAACTCCCCCGGGAGGAGCGCATCCTGGTCGTCACCACTGCTGCATCCCATTATCTGAAAAAAAAGAACCGCTATTCCAGGCTGTCCAAAAATAACGCATGGGTCTCTGCAGGACGCCAGGAGCTCATCCGTCCGGAACTATGAGATTCGCTTTCTGCTTCTTTGACAGGCTGCCTTCCACCAACACGAAAGCGATGACCATGGATCCATGGTCAGCAGTCGTTGCAGAAACGCAGACCCGGGGGAGGGGCCGTTTTGACCGTTCCTGGTCGTCCGGAAAAGGGGGTGCGTGGTTCAGCCTTGTACTTCCGTTGGGCGAGCATCCTGCGGAACTGACCTTTCTGGCCAGCCTTGCGGTCTATCGGGTTCTCCGGCGCATGGGAATGGATGTTTCCATCAAGTGGCCCAATGACCTTGTGCACTGCCATCTGAAGGTCTGCGGCATCCTGACGGAAAACCGCTACGGCCAACGGGACGGAAAGAGCGTCATCGGGATCGGCCTGAATGTGAATAACAAACTTCCTCCTTCTCTGCAGTCCAAGGCGGCTTCGCTGAAATCCTTGGTAGGAAAATCACTCCCATTAAATGCCATCATCCGGGATATTGCCGGAGAATTTGCCAAGGTCTATAGCATCTACACCCAAAAAGGATTTTCACCTCTCCTAAAGGAATGGAAGAAGGCATGCAGCACCCTGGGAAAAGACATCACCGTGGCCTCTATCGGCGGCCGCTTTTCCGGAAAAGCCGTGGGCGTGGATCCGCAATGCCGCCTTCTGGTCAAAGATGCCGCCGGAAAAATCCGCATCGTGACCGAGGGAGATATCCGGATCCTATGTCGGGAAAACGTACCATAATCTTTATATACCCTTCTTCTTTTTATTTCCCTCATGGCCATGCACCGTCACCTGTACCTGCTGCGGAGACTTGTCGAGATCGGGTACACCATGCTCATCATCGTTCTGCTGAGCGTCATTGTTGGATTGATATTGGCATTCCCGGTGATGTGGCTATGGAACTTCATCGTTGGAAAATTCTGCATTGCAGACGCTGCAGGAACCTGCACCTCTTACCTTAGCCTGCGCATCAATGTCTTCCAGGCATGGGCGCTCAATATCCTGGCAGGCATACTGTTCGGAAAGACGTCCGATCCTGCAAAGAAATAATCATTCTTTCTTTTTTGCGGGCTTCATCACGGCGTATTGGATGGCCATGCTCAGCCGGCCGATAATCAGTCCCATTATGAAGATAGAGAAATACGTGAAATATCTGATGCTTTCTGCGCTTAACATGACTCTCCTCATTTTTTCTGAGAAATAGCTCCTTTAAATGGCTATGGTAAGTAGTCCTTGTATACCAAATGGTTTTCAGGGGGCTACGATAGGAGTACAGTCAGCAAGAGAATCACTATTCCTGCTGCCATATCTTTTGGTTTTATCCGGTATTCTCTGAAATGGGTATGGCCTTCGTCTTTGTAATTGCGCGCATCCAGGGCATCGGCCAGCCGGCAGGCCTGCATAAGGGTCTTCTGCAATAAAGCCGCTGCCCAGTGACCGATGTGATGCGGCTTTTTCCAGGAAGCACCCCTTGAAAGCTGTGCATCCCGCACGTTCTGCGCCTCTTTGAATAGCATCGGAATAAACCGGATGGTGATCGCGATCATAACTGCAATGCGGCGCGGCTTTAGGCGCAGGATCCTAAATGGCCGGAGAAGCTTTTCCGCCGCATAGATCAACTCGCTTGCACTGGTGGAGAAGGTCAATACTGCGGAGATGAGCAATAGTAACAGGAACCTTATCACTACCACATAACCTCCTATCATATTCTGCCGATCAAAAAGATAATACATCAGCAGGATGAAACCGAATAAGAAGACGAACGAACGCAGGTTGCGCAGCAGCTGTTTTGGGCTGATTCTCGCTAAGACCGTGACGAGAGTGATGAATCCGGTTGCCAGCGCCATCTCCTTCATTGTTTCCAGCGAGAAAAGGAAGATGCTCAGCAGGATCACGCAGATAATCTTTATCCGTGCGTCCAGCCTATGGATGGGGGTATCCTTATACCGGTACTGCCCCATTATATTCCTAACCATCCATATCCGCCTCTTTCAGCGTGTCTTCGGATAGCTGCTTTGGAGGGCCATCAAAGAAAATCCTGCCTTCGTTGAGCAGGATGACCCTTTGGACATTTTCCTTTATGTCCCCCAAGTTGTTGGTGACCAGCAGTATGGTAATCTTTTCTTTTCTGTTCAGTTCAGCGATCTGCTCCATGATGGCCTTTCTGTTCTTCGGATCCAGCATGGTGGCCGGCTCGTCAAATACGATGTATTTCGGTCTCATGACCAGGACGCCGGCCAGTGCCGTCAGTTGTTTCTGGCCGAAGGAAAGCTCATTGACGTTCCTTTTTGCCAGATGCTTTATATTGAGCCTTTCCAGCACACCTTTGACCCTTCCCTGGATCTCTGCCGGGGGCACGCCCTGGTTTTCCAGGCCAAAGGCAACATCCTCCTCCACGATAGAATGGATCAGCTGGTCCTCGGGGTTCTGGAAGAGCATCCCGACTTTTTCGCGCACGGTTGTGGGATGCTGCCGGGTATCCAGCCCGTCCACGACCACCTCTCCTGCAGTAGGCTCCAACAGCGCGTTCAGATGCCGGATGAGCGTTGTCTTTCCTGTTCCATTGGCGCCGATGATGGCGACAAATTCTGCCTCTTTGATGGTGAGGGAGATGTCTTTCAGAATGGTGTTCCCTTCGTATCCGAAATAGAGATTTTTTATCTCGATCATTTTTTATTCCAAGGAAAATGAACAGATGCGTACTTTTCCTTTTATAACGGCCAATTCCATTCTAATTTTTTTTGTCGTATCGCTCTGGAACAATTGATACCTATCGCTATGCTCGATGTTTATCCTTCTTACCTTTTCAGGGGTCTTTATCCTTACCCGACTCCCTTTTTTGAGCGTCTCGATGACGGCATGAATCCTCTTTGCGGTTGCTTCGCTCCGCAGCCTTGCATTTTTATCTTCTGTGGAGATGCCTTCTTTGGTTTGCTCCCATTTTCCGTCCCATCTGAATCCTTTCGGTTGTGCTTTTCCTTTTCCAAAATATACGAATTGCTTTGTTTTCTCATGCATGCCCAACAAGTGGCGTATTTCTGCCTTCATTTGCCGGATGCCTTTTTCTCCGGTGGTCTCGTACACCATCCTTCCCTCCGGGTCTATCAGGATCTGGTGCGGCCAGAAGAGATTTCCGTATCGCCGGCATGTGGTGTGCCGATTGTCCATCGCCACCGGATACTGGATGCCATATTTTTCTACAGCCCTTTTCACATTCTCCTTCTCTTTTTCAAACTGGAATTCAGGAACATGAATGCCTATCACTTGCAGCCCCTTTGGATGGTAGGAGCGATATAGGCGCTTTGTTTCTTTTAATGCAGTTATGCAGCTTAAACAGCTGTAATTCCAGAAATCAATCAATACAGGCTTTCTTTTTAATTCCTTTATGGCGAGGGGTTCTGAATTTATCCATCGGAGTCCTTTAAATTCCGGGACGTGTCTGAAATAGCCAAGAACCATTTATTTCAGGTACTGCTGGATATTCGCTTTTTTTGCGATCAGCGCGGCCACCAGCAGTTTTACAGCATCCCCGATGAGAAAAGGCAGCACCCATCCTACCAAGATAGCCGGAAACGGAAGGCCGGTCACGAGCATTCCCTGGCCGGCGCCCAACACATAGATGACGATGGTGCCCACGGCCATTGCGATGATGTAGTGGAGGTAGGTCGGATTCTTTTTCTTCTCGACCATCCTTCCGATCACGAAGGCGGCGATGAAATAGCTGAACAGGTAGCCTCCGGTAGGACCCAACAATGCGCCTACACCGGATCCTCCGCCGGCGAATACCGGCAATCCAAGTGCGCCGACGAGCACGTACAGGATCATGGCCAATGCCCCGTACGTCGAGCCTAACACAGCGCCTGCCAGCAGCACGACCAGTGTCTGCAGGGTGATTGGGACGGGCGTAAAGCCCAGCGGTATCTTGAACGGCGCTACTGCGGCGGTCAATGCCGCAAACAGGGCGGCAAAGACCCATTTTTTGGTGGTTGTCTTTCCCATGGTATCACTCCATCTCTATCAGCGGATCGCCGCGGTTGACACTGTCTTTCTTCTTGACCCACACGGATTTTATCTTTCCGCTCTTCGGTGCGGTGATCTCGTTCTCCATCTTCATGGCGACCAGCTTTATCAGCGGGTCGTTGGCCTTCACCGTGTCGCCTTTCTTCACCTTCACTTCGACCACTGTCCCGGGCAGCGGGGCTTTGACGACATTCTCCCTGCCCCCGATGCGCTCCCTTTCCTCGTCGGTGAACTGCAGGGCGTCTTCCCGGGTCTCGACCTCATACACGTCTTTCCCGCAGTGGACGCGGATCTTGCCATCCTCGGTCTCTTCCACCTTGACCTTGTACTCTTTGCCATCCACCCTGATGATGAGGTCTTCCATGGCGCCTACAGCGGGATGTTTCCGTGTTTTTTCGCGGGCCTTCGCTCGCGCTTGGTCAGCAGCATCTCCAGCGCCTTGATCAGCGTGCGCCGGGTCTCTTTGGGCTCTATGACCGCGTCGATGCGGCCTTCCTTGGCTGCTATGTAGGGGTTCAGGAACCTCTCTGTGAAATCATCGATCTTCTGTTTCCGTACCTTTTCCCCGCCTTTTTCAGCCACCTCTTTCCGGAAAATGATGTTAACCGCCTGCTCGGCCCCCATGACTGCGATTTCGGCCATCGGCCAGGCAAACACCGTATCATAGCCCATGTCCTTGGACACCAGCGCGATATACGCGCCGCCGTAGGCTTTCCGCATCACCAGCGATATCTTCGGGACTGTCGCTTCTGAATACGCGAACAGTATCTTGGCGCCCTGGCTGATGATCCCTCTGTGTTCCTGGTCGGTGCCGGGAAGATAGCCCGTGACATCCACCAGGTTGATGACCGGAATGTTGAACGCGTCGCAGAAGCGCACAAAACGGGCAATCTTGCCGGAGCTGTGGATATCCAGGCAGCCTGCCAGGACGCACGGCTGATTGGCGACGACGCCTGTGGCCATCCCGTTCAGCCTTGCCAATCCGATGACGACGTTCTCGGCAAAATGCTCGTGGATCTCGAGGAACGAACTTTTGTCGAAAATCTCTTCGACGACCCCGCGGACATCGTAGGTCTTTTTCGGATCCAGAGGGACAATCTTATCGAGATCCGGGGTCATCCGGTTCTCGCTGTCTGCTCCATGGACTGCCGGCGGGTTGTCCAGGTTGTTCTGCGGCAGGTAGCTCAGGAGCCTCTTGATCTTTGCAATGCACTCCTTTTCGTTCTGGCTGACGAAATGCGCCACCCCGCTCTTCTGGGCATGGATCCTGGCGCCGCCCAACTGCTCAAACGACACGTTCTCGCCGGTCACGGCCTTTATGACATCCGGCCCGGTGATGAACAGGTTCGAGATCTTGTCCACGGTGAACACGAAATCGGTCAATGCCGGCGAATAGACCGCGATCCCGGCGCACGGCCCCAAGATGGCCGATATCTGCGGAATGACGCCGGATGCCTGGGTGTTCAGATAGAAGATTTCGCCGCCACCATCCAGGCCTTTGATGCCTTCCTGGATGCGTGCGCCGCCGGAGTCAAGGAGGCCTATCACCGGCGCTCCGGTCTTCAGGGCCATCCCAATGATCTTGGCCACTTTCCGCGTATGGCGATCGCCCATCGAGCCGCCCATGACGGTGAAATCCTGGGAGTAGACGAATACAGGCCTCTGGCCGATGGTCCCATATCCGGTTATGACGCCGTCTCCCGGCTGCTTTTTTTCCTGCAACTGAGGATCGTCTGAAGAAAGTTCGGCCAATGCCTCTACTTCGGTGAAAGATCCCTTATCGAGCAGCAGATCAATCCGCTCCCTTGCCGTCAACCGGCCCCTCTTGTGCTGGGCCTTGATGCGCGAAGAATCACGCAGCTGAGACCTGTACTTCTTGAACACTTTAACAGCATTTTTCATGATAGCCCCCACACCTCTATTGCTTTTTCTAACGTCGGAGGCTTTAAAAACGTTTTGCTTAAAAACCAGCCGCCGATGTTGGCACTGCTTCTGAAGAATTGGATGCCGGTTTAAACAACCAATTTATGAAAAAAAGAAGATGATGAATTGGCCCTTTCCATGGCCCATGGGAAGCTTAGCGTCTGAATCCGTTGGCCTCTTTGGTGCCGATGATGCCGCCCTCCACGATCTTGAAGGTTATCTGCTTCTCCTCCTGGATGCTGCGGTGCTTCCTCAGGATGGCGCGCCGGTTTCCGTTCCGGGTGATCTGCAGCTCGATGAGGCATTTGCTTCCGTATTTCAGGATGTCGCCTCCGACGATTTTCACCCTTTCCCTGTTCTCCATGTCGGCATATACCTGGTTGGCCAGCAGGACCGGGATGCCCTTTTTTCTTGTGATGCCGGAAAGATACGCTATCTGCCGCCCCAACTCCCGGTTGATCTCGTAGATATCTTCGCTCTTCCCCAGCTCGAGGCGGTAGAGCATGGCGATGGTGTCCACGATGATGAGGCCCACATTGTCCGAGAGGTGGGTGTTCAATTTCTCAAACACCCTCTGCTGCTCGTGGAAGGTGGACGGCTTGAGCAATACCCAATGGTTCAACAGCTCTTTGTAATCCGGCGCGATCTGCTTCAGGCGCTCGATGGAGAAGCTGCCTTCGGTGTCGATGTAGATGACTTTCTTCTTTTTTCTTGCTACGATGGTGCCTGCCAACAGGCACAGGTTGGTCTTTCCGCTGCCGGCCGGGCCGTAGATCGTGGTGAGCGTGTCTGTCTCATAGCCGCCTTCCAGCATCCTGTCCAAGATTTTGCTGCCTGTGGGTGTCTTGTCCATGGCGCAGGGTATAAGGATTCGATTTAATAATTATTCTGTGCCCATAGATGGATTAGGCAATCTTTTTTCCAATGGACGTTTATTTCTTGTTTGCGGCAGGGAAAATGTCAGAAATCGTAGATTTCTGAGCATGTTCAAGAATCTTCGATTCTTGACAGCAGCAAAAATTTCGTGCCGAAATTTTTGTGATGAGCCTTACTACAAAGAAATAATTTTCCGTAATAGATTTTCCAATGCGCCAACAAAAAGAATGTATTGCACTAAACCAGCATCTATACTCACGGACAAAATATATTGAGCGATAGTTGTCCGTTCGTAATAAGTAAAAGGCAATCTCTTGCTCAAATTTTTGTGCCTTTTACTATAGCAGATGGTAGTGGTGTCTGTTTTTACAGATCAGCTGCATACAGAAAGATTGCCGTATCTGCAGAGAATCCCTATGAGCTGGTCCTTGTTGTGCAGTCCGCAGTACATGTCTTCTTCGATGACCATGCAGGGGTATTCCGTCATATTGTAGTAGGTCGTCAATAATCCGACGGCAGGGCCTCCGATGTTGGCATCGAAGGCGAAGATGGTCAGCTCCTCGTTCAGCTCCTTGTTTATGTCTGTCAGCACGAACGACTGTGCGTCGCAATTGCCGCATTCCTCAGGACGCTTATAGAAATACTGGATGACGGTCTTGTCCACATTGCATTCGTCCTTCAGCTTCTTGAGCATGGAGAAGTACATGATCTCGCCGCGGTTGAACTTCTGCTTCATTTTGGCGTACGCGGGATCGTTGAGGAACTCCTCGTTCAATGACTGGTAGGTGTCGATCTTCCTCCCGGTCTCCCATATCCGGTTCAGGTAGACGAGGCTGCTCTCCAATGCCAGGCAGGTCATCTTCTCGTCCTGGGCAACATCGGATAGGAGAAGAATGGCCTGCAGCTCCTCATAGTCGCTGAACAGGTCATCCACCCGATCCAGAAGGCTCTCTTCCCTCTTTTGGTCCAGTATGACGTTGAAGGAATAGATGAGGATGAACAAGACCAGCGTCAATATGGCCGCATACCCGAAAATTCTCTTCTTCACCGCCATTTTACCTCTCTCCTGAACAGGACATTGAAAAACGCGGATATCCAGAAGACCTGATAGATGAAGAAGAGCAGCCAGAACCCCATCAGCCCTTTGGCCTTGCTCCGGATCTTCTGGCCCGTCAGTTTCACTCCGATAAATGCCAGCAGGAAGACCGAAACTATCGAAGACAGTCCGAAGACGCCGAACACGCTCACGGACAGCGGATCAATGTCTTTCAACGAGAAATGCTCAAAAAAATTAAAGTTGGTATGTGCGTACAAAGAGAGGTTGTGGAACATATCCGTCAGGCCCAGGTAAGAAGAGCTCAGGAACAGGATGAGCCCCAGAACCATGACGGTGTAGATGTAAGGCAGGAAGACGCCGAACACGCCTGCTTTTTTCCTGAATGCCATGTCCCTATACTGCCAGAAGGTGATCAGGGCGCCGGAATACCATCTGCGGCGCTGCCGGTAGAGGCCTCTCATGCTCTCCGGTATGATGGTCCTCACATAGGTGGTGAGGCACGAGGCTATTTTGTAATCGTATCGCTGGAGCCGGTGCGCTATCTCCAGATCCTCGGTGATACTGGTCTCGTCAAAGCCTCCTATCTTTTTCAGCACCGATTTCCGGTATATCGAAAAAGGCCCCGGGGTCACGTGGACGCTGTTCAGGAAGGAAAGCGCCTTCAGGAAAAGCGACAAACCGATGATGTACTCGATCTCGATGACCTTCTCCATGAACCCCTTCGGGTTATTGACCTTGACCGTCACGGTCACTGCGCTTGTCTTCGGGTCCCTGAAATAGGGGACGGTCTTTTTGATGATGTCCGGCTGCACTTGAGAGTCCGCGTCCATGCAGGCAACGAATTCGCCTCTGGCTCTTGAAATGCCCTGGTTAAGGCGTGCGGCCTTGCCTTTGTTATCCTTGTTGTCTATGAAGATTAAATTCGGCACGCCTTTGTACCTGCTCACCACCTCTGCGGTCCGGTCGGTGCTGCCGTCGTTGACCACGATGATCTCAAGCAGCTCCTGCGGATAATCCACGGTCTTTAACGATTCGATGGATTCCGCGATCTTCTTCTCTTCATTATAGGCAGGGACCACGATGCTGACTTTCGGAAGCGGTTTGCTCTCATCCAGGACCGGCGAATCATACAGCTGTTTCCGGTTGCTCAGGATCAACAGAAGCAGCACGATGGTGAAATAAATAGCCACGAACCATACCACGTATACAAATATCGTATAGATTGCCATCTGTAACCTTTTTTTTAAGGTCTTTTACCCGTTAAATATCTTTCTATAATAGGGGTCCTAAATACTTTTGCCTTCCATACTTTTATAAAATAGCTTTCCTGCCATGGGTACATGAAACCCTCTATTTTCCTCTGCCTCTTGCTCCTTGCGTTCCTGGCAGTCGGCATTTTCCAGTTCGTGGTTCCTTTCGATACACAGTGGGACGAAGCAGTCTTTATCGGCATGGGGAAGCATATCTTTTCCGGTGGCGAGGCCGGATTATGGGAGGATGCCCGGCCGCTGGTGCTGCCTTTATTCCTGGGTTTTTTCTGGAAGATCGGCCTTGACCCTGTATTGGCCGGCAGAATCCTCATGCTGCTTTTCAGCGTAGGCGCGATCTATCTCACCTATCTGGTTGCTAAAGAGGCGTTTGACGAGAAAACTGCCCTTTTGGCTTCGGTTCTTTTCGCTTTTATGCCCACGTTCCTCTTTTTCACCAATCATGCCATGACCGCGATCCCTTCCACGTTCTTCGCTTTGGCTGCGGTCTATCTTTTCCTGAAAAAGAAGCTGTTCTTATCGGGTGTTTTTGCAGGGCTGGCTGTCATGACCCGGTTCTTCCAGGTGTTTGTCCTGATTGGATTGTACCTGTTCGTCCTTATCCGGGCTAAGAGGCTTAAACTCTCTTTCCGTTCTATCGGATTGCACCTCTCTGGGGTCCTTATTTTTTTGGTCCCTTTCTTGGTCTTCAATCTGTTCCGATACGGCAATCCCCTGCAGCCGTTCTTCCGGCAGGCCTATCTGACCGCCACTACAGGTTGGATGTTCTCCCAGCCGTTCTACTACTATCTTCTGGAGCTTCCTAAGGAAAACCTCTTTCTGATCTTCTTTCTTGCCGGGCTCGTTCTTGTCTTGGCCAAAAGGAAATTCAGTACGGATGCCTTTCTCCTATCCCTGGTTGCGCTGATGTTCCTGGTGCCTTTCAGCATCGCTGCGCACAAGGAGATGCGCTTTGCGCTGATGTTCCTGCCGTACCTGAGCATGGTGGCTGCCTACGGGATCGTCTGTTCCTTGGAAAAAATTAAGCTGAAAAAAACAGCTTATGCACTGGTCGTCCTGATTTTCATCTTACAGGCAGGGTTGCAGTACCGGACGGATGCGGTCAATGCGCAAATTTCCCCTTTCCGGGAATATGTTGAAAGCAATTCGATCGAAGGCGGGCTATGGATCAGCAACCCTATCTATATCGTCGGTTCGGATGCCAAAGCGGACAACCTGATCTATTATCCGACCACCACCACAGAAATCCTGTCCGAACTGGAGCCTTCTGCTGCACAGCATGTCCTGATCAACACCTGCGACATCCCCTGTCCGCCATGGGATGCAGCATGCCCTGCTGCGCTCGGCGGCTTTATAGAACGTCTAAAATCGGAGCACCGCCTTGTGTTCTCAGACACTTTTTTTGCCTGCGAGCACTATATCTTTTCGAGATGATCATCCTTTCTTGATCTTGATGAAATCGCCCAAGGTAAAGCTTTCCCCTTTGGCCTCTTTCTTCGCTTTGTCATGGACCTCTTCGTGCTCCACGACCAGCTTTATCCTCAGGAACCTTTCCAGCTTCCTGGCCAGCTCGATACTCGGCTCGTGGCGTCCGGTCTCGATATGATGGATTAACGAGACTTTCTCGTTTATCTTTTTTGCGAAGTCCTCCTGCTTTAAGCCTAATTTTTCTCTTGCTTGGCGGATGCAGGCCGCATAGTCCTCGATCAGCATGTCCATGACTTCCTTCTCCGGAATTGTTGGGGCTTTTATTGCCGGCTTCGGCGCTTTTTGGGCTGCGCTGATGGTCCTCAGGAATTTCCCGAATTTCCCGCAGCCGCTGCAGACGTTCAACGCAGCGCCCTCGATGCTGGCCACGATGGTGGCTTCCTTGTTGCCGCAGATGTCGCATTGCATGGCCGCGAGGAGCGCATATTCCTTTTTAATGATTTCTACCTGGGTGGAAGCTATCACAAGATATTTAAAATAAGGATTTCACATAGTTTCCATATGGCCAAAGAGAAATTCGTGCTGGTGTCCCTGCAGGAAGATAAGGCCAAGAAACTGGCGCAGGTGATCAGCAACGAGAGCTGCCGGAAGATCCTTGACTACCTGTCCGAGAAAGAGGCCACGGAATCGGAGCTTTCGGAGAAATTAGGAATCCCTATATCTACGGTGCATTACAACCTTGCGCACCTGATGGACGGCGGGCTTGTGGTTGCAGATGAGTTCCATTATAGCCCCAAGGGCAAGGAAGTGAACCATTACAAGCTGGCGAACAAGTATATCATCATCGCCCCGAAAAGCGTCCACGGCATCAAGGAGAAACTGCGGAGCATATTGCCGATGTTCGGGCTGAGTGTTTTAGGTACAGGGTTCGTGTACTATTTCACGAAGCGGTTTTCTGGAGTGTCCATGGAATCCGCGGTTCTGGAAGCAGCGCCTGCCCTGAAAGCAGCAGTGCCGGTGGAGCAGGCAGTGGAAGAAGCGGCTTTTGCAGTTCCTGATGTTGTTGCTGCAACTCCTTTTTACCAGCAGCTCTGGTTCTGGTTTTTGATCGGGTCGCTGTCTGCGATAGTTATTTATATGATTTTCAGCTGGAGAAGGAAGGAATGAAAAAAACAGACCTGTTGCTTTTACCCTTTGGAATACTCTTCATCTTAGGCTGCCAGCAGGTTCCTGATTCGGTGCGGAGCGACATCCCGATTATCGACTCTGAGAATGCCGATACCGGCGTTGTGGAATGCACCGCTGCCTCTGATTGCGTGGTGGGCGGCTGTTCGGGGACGGTCTGCCAGAACAAGGATGCACCGCCGGTCTTCACCACCTGCGAATACCGGGAAGAATATGCGTGCTACGAATCCATCGACTGCGGCTGCGTCGCGGGCAAATGCCAATGGGAGACAACTTCTGAATTTGAGCAGTGCGTTGAAAAGGCACGTTCCTAAGAATTGATTCAAAAAGTCTTCTTCTATAGTTAAGCAGGCCATTATGGCGCTGTCGTCGCTTCGCTCCTCGCTCGCCGCCCCGCGGCTGGTTACGCTCAGCCGGCACGCAAGACGGAGCATGAAGCTCCGTGTCGCGGCTATCGGCAATGGTGTGGGCCGCGAAATGGGACTTCACGTCCCATCTGTTTTCGCCAGCCTTTTCTTAAAAGGCTGTGGGGCTTCCCCCGGCTTGCCAGCGCCATGGCCGGCATGATTTTTCGGCTGTAAGGTAGATATTTATAGGAGATTGTTCCTCTTACTTCTTATGAAAGTGATTGTTGTTACGGGAACGCCGGGCACAGGGAAGACTGCAGTGGCGAAGAAGATTGCGCAGAAGAAAGGCTATCTGTATGTGGATGTGAATGCGATCATCCGGAAATACGGGCTGTCTGAAGGGTACGATAAAAAAAGGAAAACAAAGCTCATTGATGTGAAAAAAT
>JAGVYO010000017.1:2605-29796 GCA_018303225.1 Candidatus Woesearchaeota archaeon | reverse complement strand
GTTCTCTTTTTTCCTATGGTTTTCATAGCTAAGGTATGTTTTCTTCCTGCTTTAAAAGCGTTTCGATTAAGGAGCGTTCAATAGGGAAGATTTGCCATTTAAGCCTCTTTTTTTCTTTGCGACAGGGTTTATTGCAAAAATTCCGCGCCGGAATTTTTGGACTTGCGCTTTCGCTTTGAAAAATGATTTTTGTCAAATGCGCCAAAAATTGTTGCCTAAAACTTCATCCTGTCCAGTTGTGAACCCAGGGAAGCGAGGAATTCCATGAGCTCTTTCACCATGCTGCCCAGCTCTTCATCGCGGGCTTTCTGCTTGCTCAGCGCCCTCGCCTTCTTTAGAATGGAGACATCGATCCTGTAGGCATCTTCCACAGCCTTGAATAACGCATCCAGCTCGGTAGGCGGCTTCGTGTCTTTCAGGAACAGCAGTCCATAGAAAAGCGGCATCAGATTGGGAACGGCCGATGAAAGCAAGGGCTCCAGTTCCCTGGGCTTTTTTACCCAGATAAAATGCTCCCGCAGATGGATCAATTTAGAACGCAGCTCAAACTCAATCTGCCTCCGTACATGCTTCTTGTCGAATTTAATCTTCTCAACCACATCCTCTCCGTACAGCACGGTATGCGGATACTTGATGTCCAGAAACTCCAGCGGAAATACATCGGCACCTTCCATCAGCTCTTCTTGGGTGAAGAACAGCGGTACAATCTCGGTGCGCTTTTTATGCGCAATGACCAGCGGCTTTATTTTCTGCAAAATCCCAAAGTCCAGCTTTTTCACTACAAAGAGGAAATTGTTGGGCTGCCCTTCGGTACCGAATCGGATGACCGACAGCAAGTTCTCTTTCAATGCCTCTTTGAATTCATTAATCATCTGCTCCATCTTACCATCCTCCTGAAAATCCGCCGCCGCCTGAAAATCCGCCGCCAAACCCTCCGAATCCCGAGCCCCCGAAGCCGCCGGATCCGCCGCGGTTAAACCCGCCGCCATAGCCGATGAAAAAGGGGAAGAATCCCATACTTCTCCGGGGTTTTTTCATCCCCAGCGCAACGGCAATGTTGCCAAAGACAAACCGGAAAAAGCCGATAACCATAAAGAGGAAAAGCAGAAGGATAATCAACGTATAAAGGGTGGATTTTCCAGGACTATTGTCGGCATACGTGGCATGGTATTTCGAGATGACCTCCTCGTTGTTCTGCAGGTAGCCGCCGATGACGGCCACCGCATCGTAGATGCCTTTGCCGTATTCATTGTTCCGGAAATTAGGCACAAAGATGTTGATGCCGATCTCCCTCGCCCGGAGGTCCGGTATCGTGCCCTCTAGACCGTATCCCACTTCAATCCGGTATTCCCTCTCGTTGGGCGCAATTAAGATCAGCAGCCCGTTGTTCAAGTCTTTCTTCCCGATGCCGGCCTGCTTAAACAGTTCCACGGCATACGTTTCGATAGGAAGGCCCTCTAAAGAAGAAACAGTAACGACAGCAATTTCAGCGGTTGTATTCTGCTCAATCGCTTTGGCCAGTTCCAGGATTTGTTGTTCGTATGCCGGGTCAATGATGTTCGCGTTGTCCGTTACAAAATCACTAAGTTTGGGATACGTTATCGCGCTCGCGGAGAAAAGCAGTATTGAAAACACGCCGAATAGAAGGGCAAATTTGGGCGAAATCCTCATTCTGATAGTTCCTTACAGCCTTATTATTTAAGAATTGTTGTTTTGGCGGCTTTTTCCGTAATGGCACCTATCTAGGAGGGGGCACGTTTCACAAATAGGTGTCTTTCGGCAGTTCTGTTTTGCCAGCTCTACCAGCAGGGCATGATATTCGCTGAACAATGCCGCATTTGACGGCAATTCTTTCATGAACAACTGCTGCCATTCGTCATACGAGCTTTCTTTATAGCCAATTCTGCCCATAATCCGTTTTGTATATGCATCAATCACAAAAACAGGCTTCCCCAATGCATATAACAAGATGGAATCTGCTGTTTCAGGACCAATCCCTTTGATTTCCAAGAATTTATTGCGCACTAATCTCAAATCTTTTTCTTTAGTAAGCGACCGAATCGGATTCTTTGATAAAAAATCCGCCAAGGCCTTTAATTTGACGGCCTTCTGGTTGAAATAACCGGATGATTTGATTAAAGCTGCCAGTTTTTCTTTTTTGATGCTCTTTATTTTTTCAACCGACAATGCGTCATTTCTGATTAGATTCATAATGGCCTTCTCCACATTTTTCCAGGAGGTGTTCTGCGTGAGAATAGCGCCGACCATTACCTCAAACTGCTGCTTTTCTGTTAATTCTTTTCTTGGATTATATTCCGGCCCTTTTTCCTTAGAGAACGTGACGGGCCACCAGTGCTGGAGACCAAAAGTACCGCAGAGATTTCTGTAAAGGGGGATCAACATATTTTTCATAGAGGATAGGATAAGATTTAATTAGTTTTGTGTTCTTAAGACATCTCTCATCATGCCAGGTAAATGCTCTTGCCCCCAGACGGGCCTTGTTAAATTGACAGTTCCATCAGGCTGTACCCAATAAATGATAGAGTCACGAAGTATCCTCTGAGCTTGTGGAGGGGCTATTCTTGGGTCCTGGTCGATAACGAACACCAGCCCTTTCGTTTCTGCTCCATCATTGATCTCATTGGTCAAATCCGTTGCACTAACGGGCATACGGAATGGAGCATAAACAATAGCTTCTCCGAATGTCCTAAGCGCCTTTTGCACCATGTCGTCGGTCGCTAAGTTAATTGCAATATACGGCATTCAGGTCACCTTTGGTTCTATTTCAACAACATCTTCTTTATAAATTTTTCTATTCTTCATCACTAATAAGTTACTAAGAAATCAGCACTGCATTGACCGCGCCGCTCTGGCCCGGTCTGGAAGTAACGCGCGCCAGCCCTTTCTCGGTCTCGACGACCGTGCCCTTGGTGATGATGTTTCGCCGTACGAAATGCCGGTTGGCAGGGTTCTGCTTCACAGTTTTGATGGTGAGCTGTTCGTATTTCTTGGTAGAAGGATTGAACACATTGGCCTTTTCTGCCGCAAGCAGCCGGACCTTCCGGTTGTCGCTTCGCCCGCGGATTTGCATCTTGCGCGTCTTTCCGATGCCGGTATAAGCCGGCAGACGGCCTAATTCGTAGTGTTTCTCTTTGCGGCCGATGGTCTTGTAGCGTCCGCCGCTTGGCTTTCGCCGGGCTCTTCGCTGGGATATTGCCATAAGGGTTGAGAAAAAATCATCCTTTTATAAACATTTGGGTTTCAAAACGGATATTTTCATCAAAGCTTTCTTTTATTTTTAATGCGTTCTTCTTTGTCCTTTGGCATAAGATTTTTATAGCCCTGATTGAAGGCTGCTTTGAATGGCTTACGAAACTGCATTGCGCATCGCTTCCGGATTGGGATTCTTAATCACGTTATACTTTATCGCCATCAGCAGGCGCTGGATCCGGGATGAGAAATGGATCCCTGGGTTTGTCTGCCAGGACCATGCCTGCATCCACATCCTTGCCACCAAATTCGCAAAATTCCTGGGCGTCTCCAATTTCTTCTGGGGAATGTCGTATTACGCGATTGTGTTCGGGGCCACCTTTTTTGACACCACCTGGTTTCAGCTTCTATTTTTAGCCGTTTCCTGGCTGGTGGTCGCATACTCTCTCTATTTGGCGCATGCGCTACTGTTCCGACTGAAAGTCATCTGCAGATTGTGCTTTGCGTCGCATATCATCAATATCAGCATCGCCGTGATTTATGCCCTTCTGGCGGTGCGGTGACCATTCCATAACCTTTATATACCACTTACCTATACTGAAGCTGTTTTTATTTTTTAGCGGGGTGTCAATATGGAAGCAGCAAGACCATTGGATGCATTGAATGCAGCGCGCAACAAGCGCGTCATTGTGGAACTAAAGAACAACAAGCAGTATGTGGGGAAATTGAAGGCATTCGATATCCACATCAACATTGTGCTGGAGGATGCCGAAGAGCGCATCGACGGCGAGACCAAGCGCAAGCTGGGCGTGCTGTTCATCCGCGGGGACACCATCACCATACTTTCTGTGGGCTAGGCAGGGCGGAAAATGACCAAAGGAACCCCTTCTATGGGTCGGAAGTCTGGAAAATACAATATGGTCCACTGCCGGCGCTGCGGGAAAAAGACCTTTCATGTGCGCAAGAAGAAATGCAGCAGCTGCGGCTTCGGGAAAAGCCCGAAAATGAGAAGATACAGCTGGACAAAGAAGTAGGAATCTTTTTATTGGGCAGGAGGTTATTCTGGCGCATGGAAAAGAAAAAGCTCCTCTTTCCTGCCTTATTGGCCCTTTCGGTTATACTCCTTTACGCCAATAGCTTCCCCAACAAATTTGTCTGGGACGATCGTTTCTTCATCGAGGGCAACACCCAAATTCGTTCGTTACAAAACATACCTTCTTTCTTCACAGAGCCTTCCGCAGGAAATCTGTACCGGCCGGTGCGCACAGTCCTTCAAAGCCTGATGTTTCAGGTAGGGGGCCTGAATCCGGTTGCCTATCATCTTCATGCCGTCCTGCTTTACACGGCCATCACGCTCCTGATTTTCTATCTGTTGCGCAGGATAACCCAGAACAAGGCCCTTTCCTTCCTTTCTGCCCTCTTTTTTGCCGTCCATCCGCTGCACACCGACCGGGTCGCCAATATGACCGCTGCCTTTGATTTGTGGGGCATCTTCTTTCTGCTGCTCGGCCTTTATTTCTGGATAGGGGCAGAATACAAGAAAAAATATTTTCTCATCGCTTTACTGTCTTATGCAATAGCCTTATTCGCATCCGAAGAGGCCCTGGCCTTCATCCCCTTGCTGCTTTTGTACGAGTTCAGCTTCCACGGCTGGGCATATGTGAAGGGAAATTGGAAAAGATACAGCGCATTGGCCGCTATGACTATTTTCTATCTCTTTGTCCGTTTTCAATTCGTTCCCGTACTGGGAAGGAACGACGATTATTTTCTGGGCAGCTTTGCCGTCACCTTTCTTACGACAGTGAAGGTTGTGGCAAGATACATAGTGATGCTTGTAGCGCCCTTTAATCTGAGCGTGGAGCATTATGTCAAATTGGTGAAGTCGCCATTCGATCCCTTGTTCGTGCTTTCGGTCCTCTTCCTCTTGGCGATCCTTGCCATCGGCATTTTGCAGTATAAAAAATCAAAAATTGTTTTCTTCTCCATCCTCTGGTTTTTTGTCGCATTATTGCCGTTTTACAATCTGGTGCCCCAGCTGACCATCATGGCCGATAGGTATCTCTTCTTGCCGTCATTGGGATTTGCACTTTTATTGGCGTTCCTGGTACTAAAGATAAAAAATCTCAAAGGCAATGAAAAGATTTGGAGAAATATAGGTAAGGCGATAGCAGTATTCATTCTTCTTTTTTTCTCTTTTCTTGCGATTCAGCGCAACCTGGACTGGAGAGATGATATGACCCTGGCCTTGAAAACCGTGCAGACCGATCCATTGAACACCAAGGCGAATGAACAGCTGGCCAGGGTCTATCAACAGGAGGGGAACTACCCGGAATCAATTCTGTACGCAAAAAACGCCATTGACCTGAGCGAGAACAATTATGTGGCTCATGAAATCCTGGCCACCAGCTACGCCCACATCGGTAAGTACCCGGAAGCCATTCAGTACTATATCAAGGCTATTCAGCTGAAGCCCGACTTCTATCTGGCCCACAACAATCTGGGACTGGTGTACAAGGAAGTAGGATTGATCAACCAGTCCATCAAAGCCCTGAAGAACGCCATTGCCATTGATCCGTCCCTGTCCAAGGCGTATCATGATCTGGGCATCGTCTATGCCTCTGAAGGAAGGTTTGACGAAGCGATTAAAGAGATTGAAA
Organism: Candidatus Woesearchaeota archaeon; assembly: GCA_018303225.1. Classification (GTDB taxonomy): domain Archaea; phylum Nanobdellota; class Nanobdellia; order Woesearchaeales; family JAGVYO01; genus JAGVYO01. The sequence goes on along the minus strand of JAGVYO010000017.1, from coordinate 23,929 downwards.
CTGCCATCTCGCTGCATGCCTACAATCCGGACTACTTCTATAATCTGGGCGTCATCTATGAATATCTGAACCAGACGGAAAAGGCGCAGGAACACTTCAAGAAAGCGCTTGAACTTGAACCAGGCAACGAGAAGATACAGGCTAAGTTATCTTAAAGCGTTATTTGTTTTTTCCATTGGTTTAAATTTTTTATGGCGGCGGGAAAAATAGCAAAAATTTCGACACGAAATTTTTGTACTCGCACTTTCGTTCTAAAAATGTGTTTTATCCAATGCACAACCCAATACGCAATCCCAATAAAATCCGAATTTCGGCTTTATTAATTTTTGAGAAACCAAGTCGAGGGAAATGAATTAGTGCTTATCACTGTTACTATCGGGAAAGAACCACAGTCTAAAACTTTATAAACTGCAGTATAATTCTCGTTTATATGCTAAAACTTGAAGAAGTTATCGGAAATCAAGAAGTTGATTTATTTGCAATTAACGAAGCGCATTACGGTCTTAGTATGTCTCTTCAACTAAGAGCAGTTAGTAGCAAAAACTCCGAGAAGATATTGGAGGGAATATTTGAAAAAAATATTTATGTGATACCTAAGCTGTTAGGTTTAGATCCACTCTGTGAACCCTCTGTTGTTGATGAAGCTCTAATACAAAAAGAAATATTTGAGGCAGAAGGAAATAAATGGTATATTCTGAACCAGGATAATGTATTAGATATTGGCCCAATTTTTGAAGAGAAATATTTTCATCCTCGTGGCTTTGAATCTTTCGCACAGGAAAAAGAATATCAAAGGAGGTATCCTAATATAGAATCAGAGAGGGGCAGCCATGATGGGGTTGATACTGATATTTTTCCTCTTGTAGAACTATTAAATAGTTTTGATTTTTGTTATACAATCGGGATTTCCTGTTCTGGAAGTTATCTTGACCATAAAGGCAGATATAGAATACACGATCCCCAAAGGATTGATAATACAGTCCAGGGATATATAAGAATGAGGATTGACACAACTAATCCGAAATTCAATAAATTTAGGGAATGTATTGAAGATCAGCCAGAAATCGAATTGGTTGAATTAAAGCAATGGGAGGAAGGTTTTAAAGGTGGAAAAAATTTTGCAATTAAAGCAGAGGTGCCTAAGGACGTTCTTGATCCCAACCATCCTCAACACAAAAATTATTTAACTCAAGTTTGGGAGAAGGCATACAAAAATATAAAAGTGAAGTTGGTAAAGCTATAGTCTTGGGATTAATCGTAACGTCACTTAGTGGTGCACTTGGTTGCGGAGGAAACGCAAACCCCGATGTTCAAATCAAGCTAAGAGGGGTTGTGAATGGGGAAATTCCTGTTAATTCCAGGTATATTCGTGGGCCAGGGCGGTATAACATTCAAAATTGGTGTTGTTCTTGATCCACTCAGTATTTATGGTATGGATATTGGAGATTCTGTCGCGGTTTGCGGTGATGTAGATTCTATTAAATTAGCTTCAGGAGATCCGCATAAAGTAGTCCCAATCAGGAACGTCAGAGCTGTTTATAATTATACTGACCAACATTTTTATATTGGCAATCAGCAACGATTTGATAAAGTTCCTAACTGGTATACTGGCAGACATATTCCACAAAAAAGATAAATAAAATCGCCACTTTTTTAAACAGATTCTCTTTTTACCCCCTTTGCGCGGGGTTGCCGGAGTGGCCAAACGGGTCAGGCTTAGGCAAGCGGAGTTCTTGCTTCGCATGAAGAGACCTGATGGCTTAGTGCCTACGCAGGTTCGAATCCTGCGCCCCGCATTTTACTTCTTAAGCAAAGCTTTTATAGGACTTAATGCAGAATAGCTTATCAAGGATGGTTGTTATGTTAAAAAACATTTGGGACTTTTTAAATAAACCCCTAATTGTAACCATTATTGTTTTTATTAGTTCAATTCTTTTATATACAACTTTTGTTGAAAAAGAAATAGTAAACTGTACATATGCAATAACATTAAATAAAGAAATTATTATTAATGAGTACGGTGTAGGTGAGGAAGGATTTAACGAACTTAATAAAGAACTGGGAGAACGTAATTATAACTTTCTTTTTGACAGTTTTGAAGAAGCTTATGCTTATAGGCAAATTTTAAGGGATTTAGAACAAGATTATAATTTTGTTAAATTTCAAATGACATGTTATTCTGATAAAGTTGGATTACCTAGCGACTTTAAGCTAGCTTTAGTGAATTCATTACCCCTTAGGTAAATACTACCAATTAAGAATGGCATTTTCTTTATAAAGAAAACGCCTACGGTTTAGAACAGCGCTACCCTTGTGTACGTGCCGCATTTACTTCTGTGAATAAACATGAGGTTATGCCGCCATAACATTTATAATCCTCGGATTGCGCCCTCTGGCGCATGGATTGGTTTTCACTGGCATTGACTGTTGTCGGACTGGCATTGTTTGAGATAATCATCAGTGTCGATAATGCCATCATCAATGCCGAAGTCCTCGGTACCATGTCGAAAAAAGCCAGGAGATGGTTCCTGATATGGGGCATCCTGATTGCGGTGTTTCTGATAAGGGGCCTGTTGCCCTGGCTGATCATATGGGCCAGCAACCCGGGCTTAGGGCCCGTCGGGGCGTTTACCGCCTCATTCAGCTCGGATCCGAAAGTGGCAGAAGTGATCAAGGAATCTGCGCCGATCCTTCTTATCGGCGGAGGCACCTTCCTCGTTTTCCTGTTCTTCCACTGGCTGTTTCTCGAGCCCAAGCACTACGGGCTGATCGGAGAAGAATACGTCCAAAGAAAGGGGGTCTGGTTTTTTGCAGTGGTCAGTGTCCTGCTGGCGGGCATTGTCTGGCTGGCCATCAAGAAAAATCCCCTCATGGCATTCGGCGCCGTGGTCGGTTCGACAGCCTTCTTCATAACCCATGGCTTCAAGGAGAATGCCGAACAGGCCGAGAAGCGAATGCTGGAAGGAAGCTCCGGCATGAGCGACCTCAGCAAGATATTCTACCTGGAGGTCATTGATGCAACGTTCTCGATCGACGGCATACTGGGGGCTTTTGCCTTTACGTTTTCCATTCCCGTCATACTGATAGGCAACGGAATAGGCGCCGTGGTGGTACGGCAGCTGACGGTCAGCAATATCGAGCGTGTCAAAAGATATAAGTACATAAAGAACGGGGCCATGTACTCCATCCTTTTCTTAGGGATGGTGATGCTGCTCCATAGTTTCGGATTTGATATTCCGGAATGGACATCTCCCGTATTGACTTTTCTGATCATCGGATATTTCTTCTGGAAGTCAGCAAGGGATCTCAAAAGCCCTGCAGCAGATCATGAAATAAAGGCATGAGGCTTTCGTTAAGAAGGCTTTATCGCTTCCTGTACCTGATCTTCAATACCAGGATGATAATCGCTGCAATCAGCACCAGCACGTTCGCCGTGATGATGGCCATATCTGCTTTATAGTACCCGTAGATGAGCCAGCAGGTGGCGCTGATGGTCACCATCACAAAGCTTAACAATGAGATGTCCCTCACCTTTTTTGTCCGGAATGCCCTTATAAGCTGCGGATAAAACTGCGATGCTGTCAAGGCAACCGCGATCCATCCGATGATCTCCCAAATCACAAGCGCCATCCCTCTTTTTCAGTTCAGGCAATTAATAAAACCTTTCTTTTTTCCACCCCCTTTTAAATCATCTCAACCGGTTATTAGACAACGAGAGACCAGTATACGAATAGCTAAACCAGAAAGACAAAAATTTATAAATCAGGATTTTCACTAAATCCTATTCAGTGGGGGGTGGTTTACATTTTGAATAGGCAAGAGGCAGCTACAATTGATACTATTACCTTCTCTAAGGATTTCTATATCCATAAGCAGGTCGAGCGAAGAGACGGCATGCTGTTTGTCCGGATAAAGAAGCGTGCCATCAAGCGCCGATGGTAGGAGAAAAGGCCGTAAAAGCGGTTTCGCTGGCTTTAATCACCATTCTGATCGTGCTGGGCATCCTGCTGGCCCTCGGGAAAATCGAAGCAATCACATTCTGGGTAGGGATAGCGGTTATCGCATTCATGGCCTACCAAGTAATCCCAAGAATAAAAAAGAAAAATTAAGAAGAGACCACAATCGCTTTGATCTTCTCCTTGATGTTCTCGATGGTCCGCTCGTTCTCCTGCTGGTGCATCAGTGACCCGCATTCAGGGCACTTGAACTCAAACTCGATGGCCTGGTCAAAGTCCAGCCGCGAGCACGCCCGGGAGCAGATGAAGAAGTTGTTTTTGTTCGCTTCTTCCTTGCGCAGCTGGTCGTGCAGCTTCTCTAGGTGCTCTTTCTGCAGCTTCAGGATAAGGTCCTTCACGCGCCTCCGGTTGAAGGTCCAATAGCTGATATACCATCCTTTCTGCCGGTCCTTCTTCCGTATGTACGTGGCAATATTGAAATTGTTCAGCCTGTACAGGATATGCCGGGTGGTCTGCATGTCCAGCTTGGTCTTTTCAGCCACCACGAATTCAGAAATATTCTTCTTGTTGTCCAGATACTTCACGATCTTGACCGCATCCGGGCCCGCAATCCGCTCGATGATTTCCTGGATCTTGCTGTTGGTCAGGGTAAATGTTTTCTTTTTCTTTGCCATAGTAGGTTATTCTCTCCTCTCGTTTTTCCAAGCACCCCTTTTCTGCATACAAAGGACTATTTCAGCGTTCGTTAAAACACTTAATCTAGCCACCCCAATCTATACTATCTCTGAAAGTACTACTATTTAAACCTTTCGTTTCTATATTGAAAATTAGTGGGAGCCTAGCGCTGATAGATGCCCATAAGACGGGCTTCGGCCAGAATATGGCCTTTTAACGCCTTCTCCAGCTCTTTTTTGCCGGAGTCAGAAGACAATGCCAGCATCGTGTCTACAGCATACGCTTTGAAGAAATAGCGGTGCTGTCCAGAAGGAGGACATGGCCCACCATACCCTTTCCTTCCAAAGTCATTTCGGCCCGCTACGCCTCCTGCCTGTCCTTTCGGAAGGTCCCTCGTTCCAGAAGACAGGTTCCATACCACCCAATGGACGAACGTCCCGGAAGGGGCATCCGGATCCTCTACGGTTAATGCAAGGCTCTTTGTTCCGGTAGGGGCATTCTCGATGCGCAAGGGCGGCGATACATCCGCACCATCGCAGGTAAACTCTTCCGGAATAGCTCCGCCTTCTTGAAATGCAGCGCTGCTCACTCTCATATCGGCCACCTCCTTATGGCTGTCTCCTACAGAAGAACGGCATGCGTCCAGGAAGAGGATAAAAACACATAGCATGACCCAGCGGATTCTGCACCACCCCTGCACTCAGTGTTTGAGCATCTGGGAAGCTTCTTTCTTTTTGAAATAACACGTCAGGCAGTACGTGTGGACTACCACCCCATCGTTTGTGGTCAGTCTGCAGTCTTCTGCCCGCTCAATCTGCTTCCCGCAGGATTCGCATTTGTTCCACATAGCGACCACCAGGGCTGTTCACGGGCAATGAAATATATAAGCTTTGTTATTGACAAAATCGGGTATAAGAAGAAAAAACGAGGAGAGTAGGAGTGCTTTCCTATATGCCCAACTTGCCGAAGCAATCAACAGAATTTTTATCCATTAGGTTATAATAGACATTATTTCTGTTGTTAATGGGTGTACGGGTCCACACCCCCAAAGAACGGAAATGCCCTTGCTGCATATTAATTTAATCATTATAATTTATAAAAAAATTATAAAAAAAGGATCTGGATTTTACGCTTTTCCTAAGATCCGCCATGCTTCGATACCGGACGGGGCCTTTGTTTTTGCAAATCTTCGGCCTTTCCTGGTAACGATTTCATAGTGGCTTGCTGTAAATTTCTTCTTTCCCTTTACATCATAAAAGCTAAGCTCTTCTGGCATATTTAGTCACCTCATCTCGTTAAAAACAATAATTACTACAGACCCACACCAACGAAGTATATAAATCTTTTGAAATCTGAATAGGAGACCCATAAATTTCCATATAGAAAAAAAGTACACTACTTCACAATCTTCAGGAGCTCCTGGATGTCGTTTATTTCATAATCCGCACCGCTTTTCCGCACGTTTGGATTGCCATAGCGCGCAAAGCACGTCTTCATGCCCAGCTTCTTGGCGCCCTTTATGTCGCGTTCGGGCCAGTCGCCCACCATCAGGCAATGGCGGGGATTCGCTTTCAGCTGCCGGAGCGCCGCCTCAAACGGCATCGCCGAAGGCTTGAGCTTCTTGGTATCTTCAAAGGTCACCACGGCGTCAAAATAATCCCCGATTTTCATCGATGCCAGGCGCATCCATGCTTTCAGTTTTGGCGCGTCAGTCACAATGGCCAGCTTCAGTTTCTTTTTTTTCAATGCCAGCAGCGTGCTGACCACATGCGGATACGGCTCGAGAAAGCCGATGCGCACCTTGCGGTAGGCCACGACGCCATGCGCCAGGATCCGGTAGTCCACCCTGCCTATCTTCTTGATCAGGAACTTCTGGAACACTGTAGAATCCTCGAATCCGTGCTTTTCAAAGATCGCAAAGAGTTCCTTCAGCGCCTTTTCCTTGTCCACCTTCAGGCCCGCGTCGATCATGGAAGAGACCGCTGCATCGCAGGTCATCTTCTTCATCTTCCAGAAATCAATCAGGGTGTTGTCCAGATCGAACAGGATGGAGGTGATCATACCTAAAAGGAAAGGATTCCGGTTTATATACCTTATCCTTCACTAAAAATAATTTTGCATTAGCAAAAATTTAAAAACAAACAGAGAGTAGGGTCTTGGAAATGGACACATTAGCATCCTTGAACTGGCTGAAAGAAACCAAACTGGTGGATTTGGCCAAAGAGACCTCACAGCCGCTGAAGCGCATTTTCCTCCCCTGCCTGGGCATCCAGAATGAGAAGATCCTCATCATCGGAGATACGGGATCAGCGGGAAAGTACGTCTCCCCGGTATTGTCCGGCGCTTATTATTATGCTGCGGAATCATTGAACCTCAACACCAAGCTGATCCTGCAGGAAAGCAAGGCGCGCGGCACCGAAGCGGACGAAGAGGTGCAGAATGCGATCGCCGAGCTGCGGGAAGGCAACGTCATCTTCACCATCCTTTCGGACAAGTTAGGCAGCCTGGGGAAGCTGGGAAAAAGCTTCCGGCATCTCTGCCAGACAAAGAAGCACCGGTTTGTTTCAGCGCCCAGCCTGGGCCGCCTGGACACCGACAAGATTTCTGCCATCCTCCGGGCCATTGACATCAATTACAAGCCCCTTCAGGTCCAGCATGCAGAGATCAAAAAGCAGCTGGATGAGGCCAAGGAATTGCATGTGACGACCGATGCAGGAACGGACCTCTATTTCAATATCGATGGGATGGAGTCCATAGCCTCGGACGGCAATTACGCATTGCCGGGCAAGGGAGGCAACCTGCCTGCAGGAGAAGTTTATACGCCTCCCAACGGAAAGAAAGTGGAGGGCAAAGTAGTCATTGATGTCAGTTCCCGCACCATCGGAGGGACAAGGCTGATCAAGCATCCGGTCACGCTGTTTATCGAGAACGGTTCCATTGTGAACATCGAGGGGAAAGACGAAGCCAAGGAGCTGCAGGAAACTCTGGAGTGGGCTGCCGAGCGCGCCAAACAGCCGGGCAATGTCCGCCGGATCAGCGAGTTCGGCATTGGCCTGAATCCAAACGCGTCGGTGATCGGCGCTACCATTGTGGACGAGAAGACCAAGGGCACTGCGCATATCGCCATTGGGTCCAATTACTGGTTCGGGGGAGACATCTATGCCTTCATCCACCTGGACCAGATATTCAATAAGCCGGCCATTAAGCTGGACGGCAAGCTATTGAAGATTGATTGAATCTTGCTTCATTCTTACTGTTGAAATGAAAAGGCTAGGGGAATGTTGGCTGCTAAAAAGAGAAAAGAATATTAACACGTAGGAAGAATAAACCTCCGCGATGGAATACAAACAGGTCATCCTGGTCCGCCAGGACTTAAAGCTTCCGAAGGGAAAAATGAGCGCCCAGGTGGCGCATGCTTCCGTAGGCGCCTTATTGAAATCCCATAAGGACGACCTCAAAAAATGGCAAAGCCAGGGCATGAAAAAGATCGTCTTGAAAGTGGCGGATGAGAAGGAACTTCTTGAGTACAAGCAGAAAGCCGAGGACGCCGGAATGGCAGTTTCCCTGATTGAGGATGCCGGCCATACGGTTGTGGAACCTGGAACCCTCACCTGTTTGGGCATCGGGCCGCATCCGGAAGAGAAGATCGACAAAGTCACCGGAAAGCTAAAGTGCGTTTAAGAGACAATCAATTTCACAAAATCAATTTTCCGATTCGTCTGGAATTCATCGGACACCTTCTTAACGACAGTTGCGTCTCCTTTTAAGACAAAGATTTCTAAACATTTATTGTTTTCCAGATGGTTATGGACATGTGTCTGAATAATGTCCGAATAATGGTGCCGAATATTGGAGACCTCCTGGGAATACTTGTCCTCGTGGATAATGAGCAGGACCCCATCCACCTTGCCTTTCAGTTTTGCCTTTTCCCGCTGCTCGGTTATCAGGAGTCGTAAACCTGCCCGAATGATCTCACTCCGTCCAGAAAATCCCACTTCCCGCTGCATCGCACCCATTTCTTTGAGAAGCTTCTGGTTCAACGAGGCACTGATAATAGGCATACCGGTGAATATTATTAACTTATTTATAAACATTACTATAAGAATTATTAACAAAACATTTAAATATTAATAACCATTTCATCTAACTTATGACCAACATATGGCTCTATGCATTGGCAAGCGTCCTTCTCGTGAGTCTGATTTCCTTTGTAGGCATTTTTACCATCTCGCTAAAGCTGGAACGCCTCAAGAAAATCGTTTTGTACATGGTCAGCTTCGCCGCAGGCGCCCTGTTCGGCGACGCGTTCATTCATTTATTGCCCGAGATAGTGGAAGAAGCCGGTTTTGGATTGAACATCGCTTCCTACATTCTCTTCGGCATCATCTTCTCCTTTGTGGTGGAGAAGCTGATTCATTGGCGCCATTGTCATATCCCCACCAGCAAAGATCACCCGCATCCCGTCGCGCTCATGAACCTGTTCGGGGACAGTGTGCACAACTTCATTGACGGCCTTATCCTGGGAGCAAGCTATCTGGTCAGCATTCCTGTCGGAGTTGCCACCACGATTGCCATCATCCTGCACGAGATTCCCCAGGAAATCGGAGATTTCGGGGTATTGATCCATGGTGGTTTCACACGGGCAAAGGCATTGGGATTTAATTTCCTGACGGCCTTAACAGCTGTTCTTGGCACGCTGGTCTCCTTGGCGCTCGCCCGTTATACCGAACATCTGACCCTTTTCCTGATCCCTTTCGCGGCCGGCAGCTTCATCTACATTGCGGGCTCGGCTGCACAAGGAGTTCAGGGTGAAGAAGTCGCTGCTGGAACTTTTGACGTTCGTACTTGGCATTGGCGTCATGGCGCTGCTGCTACTGCTGGAATGATCAGGAAAAAAGGCTACCAATGGATCCTGTACAACAGCAAAGGAACGAAGGTATTGGGGAAATTCAGAACAAAGAAAGCCGCCTTAAAAAGAGAACGGCAGATTATCTTCTTCAAGTACCATAAGAAGTGAACGGGCTCAGAGGGAGTCAAACAAGTTTTTGCAAAAAACTTGACTAAAAACAGGCAAGTGGGGCATTCTTACAGAAGCCCCACGAACGGGCTCAGAGGGATTCGAACCCTCGACCTAATGGTCGCTTCTGGAACAAAGCCCAAAATGGTTGAACGGGCTCAGAGGGATTCGAACCCTCGACCTAATGGTCGCTTCTGGAACAAAGCCCAAAATGGTTGGAACCCGTTCCAATAAGAGCCATTCGCTCTACCAGGCTGAGCTATGAGCCCATAAGGAAAAAGTCAATGGGAGTTATTTATAAAACTTATTCTATTTTGTCTCCATCTTGAACGTGATGCCGGTTTCCGACAGTGCCTCAGAAACCTTGTCGCCTAACTTCAGGATATCCTCGTTGGAAGGCTTCTTCTTCCATTCGTACACAAAATCATATTTCCCCTGGCAGACCTTGAAGCCGATGCGCTTCAGTTTTGCAGCCGCATCGCTCGGTTTTGAGCCGGAGCTGAAATACAATATCAGGTTGGTTTCCATGTCAATCCTCCTTCTTGCCGATCAAATCCTGCAGGGAGCGATAGGCGTTCATCGAATCCTTTTTGCTCAATATCAATGTCAATTCCGTGGTGGTGGACACCACTTCATAAATATTGATGTTCTCCCAGGCCAGACGCTGCAGCACGCGGAAGATCACGCCGGGCGTGTGCAGAAAGTCATCCGAGAAGGTAAACGTCAATGCCACCAGGTCTTCCTCCTTGTTGAGGACTTTCTCGCCTTTGAGGAACTTCAAGACCCGCTCTTTGTATTTTGAGCTGAGGACAATGCTGAGCTCATAATTGCCCACAATGATATTGAGCACGTCGCCCTTCCCGTAATCCACCATGGAATAGAGGGATTTTAGCTTGTTTAGCAGGGAAGGCGTTTTCCGCACCGTGATGTCCATCAGGTTGGACTTGAGCAGGATCTCGGATTCGTAGCTGAAGGATTTGATTTTGTGGTGTTTTTCCCGGAGCTCTTCGGCATGCCTTCGCAGTGCCATCACGACAGCAGCCTCTTTGACTTCCTTGCCAAGCTCTTCCTCAATTCCGGGCTTCATCTCCTCGGCCAGGTTGCCGAAACTGATGATACCCCTGCCCATAGCCTCCTGCAAAAAAGGCTTGTCTTTCACGAGCTTCTTGACGAGATGGCTGACGGTTACCATAGTTTTTACAAATTGTTAGTATTGCAACAGAACGTTTAAATAATATATAAAGGTTTCGGAGCCCATGAATATCGCTTTGATAGGATTCGGAAAGATGGGACAGATCGTGAAAGAAGTGGCTGAAAAGAGAGGGCACACCATTGTTTCCATCATCGATCCGCAGGTACCGAACGCCACGCATGAAGAGATCAGTCAGGAAGCACTCAAGCAGGCGGATGTCTGCATTGAGTTCTCCATGCCGCAGGCGGCCGTGGAAAACATCCGGAAGGTAGGCGCTTTGAGAAAGAATCATGTCATGGCCACCACCGGATGGTATAACGAACTCGAAAAAGCTAGAGAGATCGTCAAAAAGAACGGGAACGGATTCCTGTACGCCGCCAATTTTTCCATTGGCGTGAACCTGTTTTACCGCATGATTGAGAACGCCGCCCGGTTGGTCAACAACGTGGAAGCCTACGACGTCTTTTCGTACGAATTGCACCACAGCCGGAAGCAGGACAGCCCCTCCGGAACAGCCAAGGAGATAGGGAATATCCTCGTCAATAATCTGGACCGGAAGGAAAAGCTGGTTACGGAAAAGCTGGATCGGAAAATTGCGCCGGATGAGATTCATGTAGCCAGTATCCGCGGCGGCGATATTCCGGGAACCCATGTGGTGGGATTTGATTCCGAGTTTGACACCATCGAACTGAAACACACCGCCCGAAACCGGAACGGGTTTGCGTTGGGAGCGGTATTGGCTGCCGAGTGGCTCCATGGGAAGAGAGGGTTTTTCACCATCAACGATTTCATCAAGGAAACGCTGAGGGAGGGATAGCGATGTTTCAAGGCGCATTTACCGCATTGGTGACTCCATTCAAACAGGATGGGTCTTTGGATGAGAAGGCATTGCGCAATCTCATAAAATTCCAGATCGAGAAAGGCATCAATGGCCTGGTGCCGTGCGGCACCACCGGCGAAAGCCCTACACTCAGTTCTGAAGAGTGGGAAACAGTCATCGCCATTGCCGTAGAAGAAGCCAATGGGAAAGTGCCCGTCATCGCAGGAACAGGCACCAATTCGACGGATAAGACCGTTAAAGCAACCAAGAGGGCTAAAGAGCTCGGCGCAGATGGTGCTTTAATCGTAAATCCATATTACAACAAACCGACCCAGGACGGGCTTTACCAGCATTTCAGGACTGTCGCAGGCAAGGTGGACATTCCAATCGTATTGTATAATATCAAGGGAAGGACTGCGGTGAATGTAGAAACCGAAACCTTGATGAAATTGACCAACGAGTGTTCCAACATCGTAGCTGTCAAGGAAGCTTCCGGCGACATCTCGCAGATGATGGATGTCATCGCCCAGAAACCCGATCATGTCAATGTGCTGAGCGGCGATGACGGATTGACATTGCCCTTGTTGGCCGTCGGAGGCAAGGGAGTCATTTCAGTAGCTTCCAATATCCATCCGGCACGGGTAACTGAGATGGTCACCAAGGCATTGAACAACCAGTTAGGGCCTGCCTTGCGCATCCATTATGAATTATTGCCGCTGTTCAAGGGCATCTTCATCGAGACAAACCCCGTGCCCATCAAGGCTGCTTTGGCCATGAAAGGAATGATTCAGGAAGCGTATCGGCTGCCCCTGACGCCCATGCAACCCGCTAATAAGGAAAAATTGCGGAAAATCCTGGAAGCGATGAAGCTGATTTATAGTAACTGACGTAAATTTTTAAACAATATAATAGTCAGTTACTATATTAGGAAGACATAACATTTGGAGAGATAATTATGTCTTTATCTCTTGAGATGACAATGGTAAAGAAAACACTGCCCTTCACAAAAGAACAGATTCAGAAGATCATCAGAAAAAACCCTACGCCATTCCATATCTATGATGAGAAAGGCATCCGGGAGAATGCCCGGCGGTTGTACAAGGCATTTTCTTGGGCAAAAGATTTCAAGAATTATTTTGCCGTAAAAGCGTTACCGAATCCATTTATCCTAAAGATTCTCAAGAAAAAGGGCATGGGAACCGATTGCAGTTCACTTCCGGAACTGTTGCTTTCTGAAAAGGTAGGTATCATAGGAGAAGACATTATGTTCACCTCCAACGATACACCTGCCGATGAATTTGTCAAGGCACATGAATTAGGGGCAATCATCAATCTGGATGATATAAGCCATATTGATTTTCTGGAAAGGGCACTGGGTGGAAAGCTCCCGCAAACAATTTGTTTTAGGTATAATCCCGGGCCAAAGAGAACCGGAGGCGTACAACTGGGCGATCCCAAAGAAGCAAAGTATGGGTTAACGGAAGAGCAATTGTTTAAAGCGTACCAGGTAGCAAAAGAGAAGGGAGCAACAAGGTTTGGTCTGCATACGATGTTTGCTTCCAACGAGCTTGATCCTGCCTATCATCTAGCAACAGCCAAGATGCTTTTTGAACTTGTCGTTGCCATAAAGAAGAAGCTGGGGATACGCATGGAATTTATCAATCTTGGGGGAGGGTTCGGTGTCGCGCACAAACCGGAAGATGTCCCTCTGGATATAGAAACATTATCATCGGAAATCAAAAAGTTATATACCCACCTAATCATGGCTAACGGATTAGATCCCCTAAGGATTGTGATGGAATCAGGAAGGATGATTACAGGTCCCTACGGCTTCTTAGTCACAACCGTGCGGCATCTCAAGCACACCTACAAAGAATATGTCGGCTTGGACGCATCTATGGCAAACCTGATGCGGCCCGGAATGTACGGTGCCTACCACCACATCACGGTGCTGGGGAAAGAGGACAAGCCTGCTAATCACAAATACGATGTCACCGGCTCCTTGTGCGAGAACAACGACAAGTTTGCTATCGACAGGATGCTTCCGGAGGTTGAAAGGGGTGACATCCTGGTCATCCACGACACCGGCGCCCACGGCCATGCTATGGGCTTCAACTACAACGGCAAATTGCGCTCTGCCGAGCTGTTGCTGAGAGCGAACGGGGAAGTGGTGCAGATCCGCAGGGCCGAAACCTTTGATGATTATACGGCAACGTTGGATTTGAAAAATCTTGAAAAGTTTAAGCCATAAAATGAACATCCAGCCCTCAAAAAGAGTGCAAAGCATAGGCAGCTACGCCTTCGCCGACGTAGATGAGCAAGTGGCGAAGCTGAAGAAAGCAGGCATCACCCCGATTGATTTTGGCGTGGGCGATCCGAAAGAACCCACTCCGGGTTCCATTAGAAACTACTGCAAACGCGCGCTGGACAAGCGGAAAGATGCAGGCTATCCAAGCTATATAGGGGATAAAAGCTATCGGGAAACCATTGCAGAATGGACAAAAAAACGTTTTAACGTTAGTGTTAATCCCGATAAAGAAATCTGCTCCACCATCGGCGCCAAGGAAGGCGTCTTCAATTTCCACGAGGGGTTTGTGAATCCGGGCGATTATGTGCTCATGCCCAACCCCGGCTATCCCCCCTATGAGATCGGCACATTGTTTGCAGAGGGAAAGCCTTATTTCTATAATCTAGAAGCCGAAAACAATTTTCTTCCTAATTTGGCAGACATCCCGGGTGAGATCGTAAAGAAAGCCAAAATCTTATGGATCAATTACCCCAATAACCCGACCGGAGCCATGGCCACCAAAGAATTCCTCAAAGAAGCCGTTGATTTCGGGCATGACAACAATATCGTTGTTGCTTCGGACGAATGCTATACAGAACTCTATTACGGGGAGAAGCCTCTTTCCATCCTGGAGGTCAGCAAAGAAGGCACCATAGCCGTGCAGAGCCTGTCAAAAAGAAGCCGCATGACCACCTACCGTGTCGGCTGGATGATGGGCGATGAGAATATCATCAAAATTTTCAAGAAAGTGAAAACGAACATTGATTCCGGAACACCAACGTTTATTCAGGATGCCGCCAGCGCTGCCTTGAGCGATGAAGTCCATGTGGAAGAGGCAAGAAAAGAATACAGGAAGAAAAGGGACATCATGGTGAACGCTCTAAAAAGTGCTGGTTTAGAGGACTGCACGCCGCCGGCTACCATCTACATCTGGCAAAAGGTGCCGGACCGCATGAATGGCGTGGACTTTGCAAAGAGACTGCTCCAGAAAGAGGTGGCCGTCGTAACGACGCCGGGTGCGTGGATCTCACGGCAGGCCCATGGGAAGAATCCTGGTGAGAACTATGTGCGTTTTGCGATTGTGCCCTCCATTGCCGAATGCAAACAGGCCGCGGAGCGAATTCAGAAACTGTCATTTTAGCAGAATAAAGTCACCTTTCCCCACGGTACGCCCCAGTTCAGAATCCCCGTTAGGTATACCATTACAGATTGAATAGAAAAGGAAATATTTAAATAGATGTAATGGTACTTCCCTCTTTATGAGAATTATTACCAGAAAAAAAGGTGAAAAAACCTACCACTATCTCCAGCATTCGTATAGGGAAAACGGAAAAGTGGTGACCAAGGAGAGGTACCTCGGAATAGAGATTCCAAGGGATATTGAAATGGTAAAACTGGAGCTAAGAAAAGCATCGCAAAAGGAAGTATTCAAGAAGTTCAAACGGATAAAGGAACATTTTCAGAAAGAGTGGCATCATTATCCAGAGAGCATAAAAGAAAAAGAAAAGATGGAAGTGGCAGTGGCGTTCACGTACAATAGCAATGCCATTGAAGGATCCACCATCACACTGCATGATGCCTGGGAAATCCTGCAGGATCGGTTGGCGCCCCATAAGCCCATATCGGACATCAAAGAAACCGAGGCGCATTGCAGGGTATTCCTGCGGATGCTGGACAGCAAAGAGCTCCCCTCAGAGAGTCTTCTTTTGAAATGGCATCGGGATCTTTTTGGGGAAACCAAAAAAGACATCGCAGGCAAATTTAGGGAATATCCTGTGCGGGTGGGTGGTTATAGAGCGCCGGATTGGAAAAGCATCAAAAAGGGAGTAGGTGAATTAATGACCTTTATTGGCAATGCCCATCTGCATCCTGTTGAATTGGCAGCCCTTGCGCATTACCGCTTTGAAAAAATTCATCCATTTGGAGATGGCAATGGCCGGATTGGAAGGCTTCTTATGAATAATATCTTATGGCACCATCATTATCCCATGCTTATCATTGAGCATAAAAAAAGAAGGGCTTATTATAAAGCATTGGAAAAAGAGGAGGATGGCTTTCTCCATTATTTTTTCAGGAGATATTTGGCAGTGCATAAGAAAAGGTATGCCGGATTGTAGAAATGTTTATATAACCACTTTTTTTCTGAGCGCCTATGGAAGAAGAAAGCCTTCATTGGGCCGACCAGATGGCCCGGGAAGTAAACGAACGGGCTGAAAAAGACCCGATTCTCCAGAACGTAGTGAAGAAGAACGGCTACATCGTGTACGACGAGAAGACCCCTTCCGGCAAGATCCACATCGGCTCCGGACGCGGCTGGATCATCCACGACGCCGTTGCAAAGTCGCTGCGTAATCTCAACCTGAAAGGCCGCTTCATCCTCTCCAGCGATGACATTGACCCGTTCGACAAGATGAACAAGGAGCTGCCCAAATCCTTTGAGAAGTACCTCGGCATGCCCTTTAGGGATATCCCTTCTCCGGTGAAAGGCTACAAGAGCTTCGCGGAGCATTATTTCATGCAGTGCGTGGAGAAATTCGAGGAGTTTGGCATCGATGCCGAGATTGAGAGCACCGGCAAGCGCTACGATGACGGCGATTTTAACACGACCATTAAGATTGCCCTGGACAATGCCGACCGGATAAACGCCATCTACGAGCGCCTCTACGGGAAAGCGCCGGACAAGCTGCCCTTCAACCCTGTCTGCGAGAAATGCGGAAGAATCGGCACAACCCAGGCCTACGAATGGGATTCCGACAAAGAAGTCCTGAAATACCGCTGCAAAAAAGATCTGGTAAAATGGGCCGAAGGCTGCGGCCATGAGGGTGAACTAAGCCCGTATGACGGCAACGGCAAATTCCCCTGGAAGATTGAATGGGCCGCCAAATGGCCCACCGTAGGCGCGGTATGTGAATTGGCAGGCAAGGACCATTTCACCCAGGGCGGCGCACGGACCATGGCCGTTGCCGTGAGCGATGAGATCTTTGATTATCCGCCGCCGTATCCCTCTACGCGAAAATCAACGGGCAAAGGCTATGAATTCTTCACCGTGGGAGGCAGAAAGATGAGCACATCCAAGGGCGAAGGGATGGGCTTTGCAGAGGCGACGGAATACGTGCCAGCCCCTATTTTACGGTACCTGTTGGTTGCCACACGGCCCAATGCAGTCATTGATTTTGATCCTGTGAACAGGAACGATCTGATTCTCCTGTACGAGCGCTTCGACAAGAGTGAACGGGTATACTTCGGGAAGGAAGAGATAACCAATGAGCATGATATTCAGAAGCATAAAAGAATCTACGAGCTGGCGCATGTGGGCAAGCTTCCCAAAAGCATGCCCCCGCAGATCTCGCTGGGGTTTGCGGCAGTGCTGATCCAATCCACACTGACGGTGGAAAAGGCCATCCAGCGATTGAAAGAGATGGATTACATCCCGGACAAATTAAGCAAAGAAGATGTTGTTTACATCAATGAACGGCTGCATTTTGCCGAGAAATGGGTCCGTGAATACGCGCCCGAGCAGTACAAGTTCCAATTGCAGGAGAAAGTCTCCGCTGAAGTGAAAAAGAGCCTGGACGAAAAGCAGAAAGAAGCGCTGAAAGCGCTGATAAAAACATTGGGGGCAAAGAAATGGGATGAAAAAGAGCTGCACAATGAGTTCTATTCGCTCTCGGAAAAGACAGGGCTGGACCCGAAAGAATTCTTCAGGGCCGCCTATCTGGTCTTGATCGGCAAAGAGCGCGGCCCAAAGCTGGCAAACTTCATTCTCACGCTGGGAAAAGAGAAGGCAATCAAGGTATTGGAGCAGATCTGATTCTTAGCTATTCTCAAGTGATGACGGAAGGAATGTTTTTATATCGTTTAAAAACCCCGTAAGGTTATGGACATACGGAATATATCACTGGAGAGAATTGTAGAGGTCGTTGCAGCCGAATTGCGCGATCAGGAAGATACCATCATAAGGGCCCTAATGGAACGTGTGAAATTCCCGATAAATTCTGCTATTTATACACCTGGGCAAAGTGGGCGTCTGGAAGAAGAAAGGAAAAGCTATATGGAAACCATACTGCACATAATTGAACAGGCTTATCAGGCAACAGGCCGATACAACGTGCCGGAAGAACGGCCCTTTAATGCAGATTTAGTTCCAGAAATTCTGAAAGACAAGAGAATGAACACAGGACTGGCTTCAATGGATCCCAATGCCATCAACCTGACTTCTGAAATAAAATCCGCATATCTGGAGCTAATAAGGAATATTTGCCGTGCCGGCGATGCTCCTAACGATTATGGCTCCAGCGCAGTAAAAGATGTAGATGCGCTTCAAGCCATCTCATTGCGAGTTCACACTGGCATATATGTTGCTGAAGGAAAATACCAGCAGGATCCACGAGGATATAGTGATTTGATACATGCGCAGAACAGAGACGGGTTAATGGCAAAGCTTACAGTAAGGCCACGCGAACAAGATATCCTTCGGAGAGTCCGTAAGAAAGCCAAGCGTGAGCAGCGCAAGGTCTATACCTCATGGAGGGAACGGCTGGAGGATATAAAGCGACACTTGAAAAGACAGGAAGACCCTTACGCACGTACCCATATTGGTCCACGAGCCATCATGGAATTCTATCGGGATACCATCATCCCATTAACCAAGGAAGGAGAGGTGAAGTACCTTCTTCAGCGCCCCATCTGATTGTTACTATCCTAACATAACCTATATAAGCGGCCTACATGCACTTTTTCTTCTATGCTCGTCATGAAATTCGGCGGCACCTCGGTAGGGAATGCCGTGCGCATCCGGGAAGTGGCTGAAATCATACGTTCACGGCTACCGGAAAAGCCCGTTGTCATAGTGAGCGCCGTAGGCGGCATCACGGACAAATTGATTGCAGCTGCCAAAAAATGCGCTGCCGGAGAGAACAGCGAGAACGAGCTGAACGAGATTGAGACCGTTCATCAGGCGATTCTTTCTGATTTAGGGCTGGACAAAAGCCTTCTCCAGGATGAGCTGAAAAGCTTCCGGGAGATTCTTCAGGAAAACAGGGACAGCACCTTTGATGCGCAGCAGATGGACGCCGTCCAATCCTTCGGCGAGCGCATGTCGGTCAAGATTTTAGCCGCTTATTTAGCCAGGACAGGAACGGCTGCAAAGGCCTTCCCGGCCTGGGACATCGGCATGATCACCAACGATGAATTCGGCAATGCCGAGCCGGTAGGGGCTGCGGAAGAGAAGATAAAAGCCGGATTGAAAGGCATAAAGGAAGTGCCCATCATCACCGGTTTTATCGGAAAGACCGCAGACGGGCATATCACCACCTTAGGACGCGGCGGTTCAGATTACACCGCAGCCATCATCGGCGCTGCCCTGCATGCCAAGGAGATCCAGATCTGGACGGATGTGGACGGGGTAATGTCAGCAGATCCGAGGATCGTAAAAGAAGCGCATACCATCGACACCCTCACCTTCAACGAAGCCTCGGAACTGGCCTATTTTGGCGCTAAAGTGCTGCATCCCAAGACCATCCTGCCGGCCATGAGGAAAGGCATTCCCGTAAGGGTCCTCAACACCTATAACCCGGACAGCAAGGGGACTGTAATCGTAAGCAAGCGGTCCGGCAACGGCCAATTGGTAAAAGCCGTCTCCTGCAAGAAGAACGTCTCGATCTACCATATCCACTCTCTCCGAATGCTGGACGCGGCAGGTTTTTTGGCCCGGATCTTCAATATATTCAGGGACCACAAAAAAAGCGTGGATACCATCACCACCTCAGAGGTAAGCGTTTCACTGACGGTCAATAATGCAGAAGGGATGGAGCCGATTGTGGAAGAGCTGGCAAAGTTTGCCGAAGTCAGGTTTGCGCATAACCGTGCCATTGTCTGCATCATCGGCGAGCAGATGCACGAAAATCCCGTCGTGCCGGGAAAGGCCCTGACCCTGATGGGCAGAAACAACATAAACGTGAAAATGATCTCCCAGGGCGCTTCCGAAATCAACATCACCCTCGTCATGGACAATACGGATGCAGAGAAAGCTGTACAATTGCTTCACAAGGAATTCTTTTAGCTCGATTAACGCATTAACTTCGCTGAATAGGTGTTATATTCAATTCAGGAGCCCTCGCCTCGAAGACTTCAACTTGATTCAAAACCATAAAAACCTTTATATATAATCACTAACTTATATCTCACTATGAAAAAAACAATTATACTTGCTGGATTAATTTTAATTATCACACTTGTTAGCGGTTGCGTTCAACAACAGACTCCACAGGAACCTACAACTCCAGTTGATCAAGCAGAATCTATAACTTCGATGGAGTTTACATTTGCTAATGAAGCAAAGTTTGATACTACACTTACTGCATTTATAGAGGGGAAAAAAATTCATGAAAAAAAATTAATCTCCTACGCAACCGCTGGTGGATATTTTGGACAAGAGTTTGAATACAAAGTTTTAGAAGTGCCTGATAGGGAATTTACGCTGAAAATAGTAGAAAGTGCTAATGGTTTTGAAGAAACGACCCAAATTAATCCAGCAAATGGTAAGTTCGTTGATGTAACATTCTGGACAGATAAATTCACAATCCAACAAACGAAAGAAAAGCAAATCAGGATAGATTAATGGCGAGAGCTCCTGAACTCAAAAATTTCCCTTCGGGACGTTGCACTAAATTTTAGCCCTTCGGGGAATATAACAAGGACCTGACGTTAAATACAATAAATTTGGAGTCCTAAAAAACGAGAATGGGTTTTGGCTCACGTGATTTATTTATTCCATCAAACCAAATTTACCATCACTACTGAAGTATCTTATTTGATGAAGTAATACTGGAGGTCTAGAACTTCCACATAATCGCTTTATAACCTTATCAGGTTTGCCTTCTCGTAAATTTGCAACAATAACTTGGTCAATACTTTCAGGTGGAAAATCTACATAAGTAATTAGTCCGTCATATAATCGAGGGTCATTTTCTAATTGAAGTCTAACACTTTCAGGTAATCTAGCTATATTAAACCCAATTACGCCCAAAACCCAATATCCAGTTTCCTTGAATGCCCTTTCATTAGTAATTTTTGCCATATCTGCCGCAACCCTAATTGAAGGAGAGAGGCATTGATAAGGTTTGCCATCAGTAGATTTTCTACCACAATCTGCTCTTAATCCATCATCAAAAATATATTCCACTTTCCATACGGGTGTAGCGTGATATAGATTTCCAGTTTTTTCTAATTTAACAATAGGTTCCATATTCAACAATTCAATAAAAAACAATACCTTATAAACTTTTCGTTGTGTAACCACTTGATAGTTAAACTAAGCCAAAGCCCCTTTAATTCTATGACTTAATGTACCGCTTCGCTCTTTTTATTGACGGGCCC
>JAGVYO010000017.1:0-2588 GCA_018303225.1 Candidatus Woesearchaeota archaeon | reverse complement strand
AAATGGCAAAAATCAAAGTCGGCGTCCTGGGCGCCACAGGAATGGTAGGGCAGCGGTTTGTACAATTGTTAGAGAACCATCCGTGGTTTGAATTAAGTGCTGTTGCCGCTTCCGAGCGTTCTGCGGAGAAATCCTACGAAGACGTGATGCAGGGAAGATGGAATGTCTCGGACCATATCCCAAAGAATGCGCGCAGATTGGAAGTGCAGCTCTGCGAGCCCAATCTGGACTGCGAGCTGGTATTTTCTGCCTTGGACGCCGGTGTAGCCGGAAAGATCGAGGAGAATTTTGCCAGGCACGGGTACAAGGTAGCTTCCAACGCCCGCAACCACCGGATGAGCCCTGATGTGCCGCTGCTGATTCCCGAAGTCAATGCGGATCATTTAGAGATGGTGAAGCAGCAGAACTACGGCGACGGATTTATTGTAACGAATCCCAATTGCTCCACCATCGGCCTGGTAATGGGCTTAAAGCCCTTGCAGGACGCCTTCGGCCTGAAGCAGGTGTTTGTGACAACCATGCAGGCTTTATCCGGGGCTGGCTATCCGGGAGTGGCTTCGTTGGATATTCTCGACAATGTAATCCCTTATATTAGCGGCGAAGAGGAGAAGATGGAGACCGAGACGCTGAAATTACTCGGCTCGATCGAGAATAACCAATTCAGAAATGCGCCCATCAGCGTGAGTGCGCAGTGCAACCGCGTCCATGTCAAAGACGGCCATTTGGAGACCGTGAATGTATCTCTGGACAAGAAACCAGGTGTGGACGAAGTCATCAATGCCTTCAGAGATTTTAATCCTTTGAAAACGTTGAAATTGCCTTCGGCTCCAAATCCGCCCATTGTGGTGAAAGCGGAGATCAATAGGCCGCAGCCCAAGCATGATCGTGACCTAGGGAACGGGATGGCCGTTTCTGTGGGCAGAATCAGGAAATGCAACAACACCGACTACAAATTCATTGTTCTCAGCCATAACACCATCCGCGGCGCAGCCGGTGCCTCAATTCTCAACGCAGAATTGATGAAGAGCAAGGGATTGATCTGCTAGGGGCAATCTAACTATTCTTTAACTCTCTGGCTTTTAGATAAAATGCCAAGATTACATATCCGATCACGAATACAGAAATTAACGAAACAGCATCGTTGCCATCATAAGCAGGAATCATGTTCTCAACAATCATTTTGACTGCAACAGCTCCTATCACGTAACCGACTCCCCACTTGACAACCCTGCTAGGATCATCCAATATCTTTGAGAAACCAAGAATACAAGCAGAATAATAGCCTACCGTTGCTATCCAACTAAAATCTAAGATTGCTTCAGCAATAGCATTTATTATGATTGGAGAAATAAGAATCAAAACTATTTTTCTAATGGGGTCTTTTCTAATGGACTCAAAAATCTCGAGAAGCCAGACTCCGACTGCGCTTAATATCTTCCCAAATATCTCATTCATTTTTTCAAAATCAATCCGGTCTTTTTATATTCATTATTTCATCATTAAAATTCAAAGAACTGGTAGCAAGTATCAGAGCTGCTGAAAGATCTTCGCTATCATAGTCAATTCTTTTTCCATGAAGAATAGGATTTCGATCAAAAAAATATGAAATCAAATAATCGATCTGCGCCAAATGTCTATCGACCAATGCTGATGAAGAGTCTTTAAAGTTCTTCCTTACTTTCTCAAGAACTGGCCTTGCGGTCGCCCTGAAAGTATTACCGCATACCTTACATTTTTTATCTTCTATAAAATGACCATATTTTTCTACCAATGTTCCTTCTATAATGGGGAACAATGCCGGAATCGATAAATAGTATTTTCCTTGTTGATGTGCCCATAAAGCATCCGAGAAGATTTTTTTGCGTTTATTAAGGGCACCATTTTCTTTTACTCCTTCGAGAATTTTTTGATGGATTTCAGGAGATTTCAATGTTTCTAACACAATACCTTTCACTTTTTCTTTACCTCCCTTTTTCCATTCATCCTTCAAATCTAATATTTCCGGAACATCCAAGTAACCAGCAAACAAAAATGGCAATTCCTTGTGTTTTGGATCTTTATAAATCTCTTTATCTTCCTCAAGCTCTCTAAGAAGATTTGTGAAGAAATCACTGAACCCAAAGGCGATTCTTTCTATCGCAGAGACCATGCTATGATCAAACATAGTGATGTTGTTCATTACAGATCGTACAACATCCAGATTCTGAGTTGCAAGCTTTAATACGAAATTGTTGTTTTGAGAAAGTAGGAAATTAGTCGCTGCGAATGCCCCTGCCCACTGCCTATTAAAATTAGAGAATTGATTTAGAATATCCATTGGTAGAAAACCAGAAACCCCACCAACTATCCCCCTTTTTTGCTGATCTTTCATTCCAATGACCTCCATAGGCGGTTCCCTATTGAAGGCATGGCTATACAAAGGAGCTTAAAAGCCTTACGTGCATATGTCCTGTCCAGTGCAACAACTAGTCAACAACTGTTTTTTAACATATATTCTCCACTATTTATCCAAACAGAAACCTTTAAATACTACTAATATACAAAAAGGTATACTAATATGGAGGCCAGTTAGTTAGGGATTACGAAAA
>JAGVYO010000039.1 GCA_018303225.1 Candidatus Woesearchaeota archaeon | reverse complement strand
TCGTAGAAGTCTTGCCATGAGCATCGGTGGGCTTCTTTCAGAAGCCATGCCTTGCAGTGTTCTATGCTGGTGTATTTCTTGGGTCCAAAGCGATGAAGATATACCGGGACCCTTGCTTTGCGTATCAAACCGTTAATTTTTTGTAGGATGTTTGTTTGCTTCCTCATGGGGAGCTTGACCCTCCCCACCCCTGCCAGCTTACGCTGGCAGAGGTTCTATTTTAAGATTTTCACCGGAGTCCTTTATATCGACTGATACAGCTATTTTAAAGGAACCTCTGCTTGAGCAGTAGTGTAACCACCGAAGGATCCGCCAAGGTGGTGGTATCCCCCAGATCTCTTTGGCCACCTGACGGAACAACGCTTTTTTCAGGTGGGGTGTCTGCTTGATCCCTTTGTCCAGTGTAACAAAGACGTAGAGCCCCTGGCCCTTAATAGGGTGAGGAATCGGAACGGCCGCGGCTTCGGCTACGGCCGGATGCGCGGTCAGTGCGCTTTCCACTTCAGCGGTGCCGAAACGATGGCCTGAAATCTTAATGACATCATCGGTCCTTCCCGTGACCCAGAAATATCCGTCTTTGTCTATTTTGGCATTGTCTCCGGTGAGGTACACGCCGGGAAATTTGCCGAAGTAGATCTCTTTGAAGCGCTTTGGATTCCCCCAGACCGTCCTCGCCATGGCCGGCCATGGCTTCTTAATCACAAGATAGCCACCCTCATTGATTTTTGCGCGGCGGCCTTTTTCGTCCAGCACATCCGGCACGATGCCGGGGAAGGGTAGGGTAGCAGAACCGGGTTTTGTCGGGATGGCGCCGGGAAGAGGCGTTATAAGAACGCCTCCTGTTTCGGTCTGCCACCACGTGTCCACGATGGGGCACTTCCTGTTGCCGATCATTTTATGGTACCACAGCCATGCCTCGGGGTTGATGGGCTCGCCCACGCTGCCCAACAGGCGCAAACTGCTCAGATCGTGCCTCTTCGGCCACTGGTTGCCCTCCTGCTTGATGGACCTGATGGCGGTGGGAGCTGTGTAGAAGAGGGTCACTTTGTATTTTTCCACGATTTCCCAAAAGCGGTCCGGTTTCGGATAATTGGGAACGCCCTCAAACATCAACGAGGTCGCGCCATTGGCCAGCGGACCGTACACAATATAACTATGGCCCGTCACCCAGCCGATATCGGCCGTGCACCAGTGGGTATCTTCCTCCTGGATGTCAAAAATCCATTTGAAGGTCTGGTATACGTAGACCAGATAGCCGCCTGTCGTATGCAGGATGCCTTTCGGCTTTCCGGTGGTCCCTGAGGTGTAGAGGATGAACAGCGGATCTTCGGCATCCATTTCAGCAGGCTTGCAGACATCGGAGATGTCTTCTGCCTTGATCTCCTCGTCCCACCAGCGATCCCTTTTCCGCTTCATCGGAATTTTTTGGCCGGTACGCCTGCACACAATGACTGTTTTCACCGAAGGGCATTCCGCCAGGGCCTCATCGGCCATTTTCTTAAGAGGGATGATTTTTCCTTTCCGAAAACTTCCGTCGCTGGTGATCAGCATTTTGGCTCTGGAATCCTGGATGCGGTTCCTCAGCGAATTGGCGCTGAAGCCGCCGAAAACAACACTATGGATAGCTCCGATCCGCGTGCATGCGAGCATCGCGATGGCCAGTTGGGGGATCATCGGCAGGTAGATACAGACACGGTCCCCTTTTTTGATGCGGTGCTTTTTCAGCACATTGGCAAACCGGCACACCTCTAGATGGAGCTCCTGATACGTGTAGGTCTTGGAATCGCCGGGCTCACCCTCCCAGATTAAAG
Source organism: Candidatus Woesearchaeota archaeon (assembly GCA_018303225.1). GTDB lineage: Archaea > Nanobdellota > Nanobdellia > Woesearchaeales > JAGVYO01 > JAGVYO01. Next base: position 4,797 of record JAGVYO010000039.1, on the reverse strand, counting down.
CAGCCTTGTTTTTCCTGGCTGTTGAAAGATGCCGATCCAGGCAATTGTAGGAAACATTGATCTTTCCGCCCTCAAACCACTTGACAAACGGCTTTTTGGTGTAGCGGAAAACGCGCTTCCATTTTTTGAACCAGTGCAGCTGTTTGGCTTTCTCGGCCCAGAATTTTGAAGGATTCTTTACGGACTGCCGATAGATGGCCTCGTACTCCTTCCGGCTTTTGATGTGCGCTCTTTTGCTGAATGCCTTCGGAGGTGGGAACAGTTCGGTTTCAGACATCAAACCCTCTTTTTTTGATTTTCAGTATTTAAAATCTGCGGTCAGCTGAAGTTCAATTTATACCGCAAAATAGCGCCTATACCGCCCAGGCCGTCCAGCTTTCTTCCGCCGTCATGGCCGGAACCGATGAGATGGATCTCGCCTTTCATCCTGTCCACAACCTTCATGACCGCATCCAGCTCTCCGTAGCGCTTTTCCTGCCTTGCTTTCTGGATAAAGCTGTCGGTCACGAGCAGGACCTTCACGGCGCCGGCCTCTGCCGCAAGTTTCGTCTCTTTTATGCCATAGGCGGCATTCCGGTCTTTCGCGATCTCTGCCAGCAGCCCGTCTACCTGCTCCATTTCTCTGGCAACGCGGTCTTTTTCGAGGATCGATTTCACTTCAGGACGCTTCAGCACCTCGTTCACCGCACCCGGATCTACAGAAGAGCACGTGGCCAGAGTGATTTTCTTCTTCAATGATTCGTTCTTCAGGGATTCGCTGAGGTCTTCTTTCCAGAACGCCGGGCTGGCCAGCACGATATGCTGCGGCGCGTATCGCTGATCATATTCCTCCAGCATCTTTCCGATTTCCCGGTAGAAGGTGTTTTCCCTGAAATCGTGGTCATCTTTTTTCTGGACGTTGCCTTTCAGCTGGGAGAGAATATCGTGGCCATGCTGTTTGGTCAACGCAAAGAAAGCCTCTTCCCGGTCCAGTATGCAGATCAGGATAGCCGGACCCCTGACCTCCAGCGCCTCTTTCAGCTTCTCCAGCTGGAAAGACAGCCATTTTTCTTTGATAAGGGTAAAAATCGAATGCTCTTCGACCGTAAAGGTATGGTGGGCTCCTTTCGGAACATCCTCCGGCCCCTCCAGGACAGTCCCGGAAATGCGCAATTGATTTTTCCACCGCAAGCTCCATGAAGACCGGCTTTTTGATGACATTCATAGTACGCTGGTCTTTCTCGCCCAGCTTAATCTTGCGCAGGGTCTTCCCCTTGACCCGATCGCCGGGGTCAATGAGCTGGCCCAGGTGCCATAAATCATCCCTGTTCTCGATTTCCGCCTTCAGCTCGCCTTTTTTTGGGTCGAAATGGATCCGTTTCATTAAAACACGCAATCAAAAAGTTTATATATAAAGCTACTTATTTTTAGAACAAAAGTAGTTAAAGGTATAGCTGTAAAAATAACTGTAAAAAAGAGCGGGATCAATGGCAAAAAAAGCCCAAGGCGGCATGAATGCGGCTGTTCTGGTAGCGGTGATTGCCGGTCTCATCATCATCTACATCCTCTTTCTGCCGGTGGAAGAACGGGAAAAGCTGCTGGACGAAGAAAACGGCGATAATAACGGCGATTCCGGCGACCGGGAAGAGACTGTCCTGCTGCTGGAACATCCCGGACGGCTGGACACCATCGGAAAGATTGACGACCGCTTCATACCCAACGTATTCATTACTGAAATCCAGAACGCCCAAGAGTTGGAGAAGCTAAACCCTTTCACCATACGGAACGGCTGGTTTGACAAGAGAGACCGGACATTGCGGTTTACGCTTGAAAATACAGATTTAACGGACAATGTGTTATTGGTATTCAGCGTTTCAGAAGGAAAAGGCGTGCTGTCCATCGAGCTGAACGGGGAAAACGTCTATGAATTTGAGCCTTCTACGGTAAATGTAGGGCCTATCAAACTTAAGAAAGAGCTTCTGCTGCAGGAGAACGAGCTCCGGTTCAGCGTCTCGTCCGTTGGTCCAAAATTCTGGAGTACTAACGAGTATAGCCTGGAGGACATCCGCATCATCGGCGACATCACCGACACCAGCCGGCAGGAAAGCCAGAATGTGTTTGAGCTGACCTCCACTGAATTCGCCAACCTGGACAAAGCAACGCTGCGGTTTGTGGCGTACTGCAGCAGCGTACGGAATGTGGGCAAGCTGGATGTTTCCGTGAACAACCGCATGGTCTTCTCGGGAGTTCCTGTCTGCGACGATCCGGTGCAGCCCATCCCTATCTTAGGGGCGCTCTCGGCCGGCGAGAACAAGGTCGTCTTCAGGACGGACAGCGGCAGCTACAGCATCGAGCAGATCAAGGTGGACATGGAAATTAAGGATACGCCCACCGTGGTGTACTTCTTTGAGGTCACGGACGCGCAGCTGGAGGATGTCCGGGCCGATCGGGTGGATGCCAATCTCACGATCGAATTTGTGGACGATGACAAGCAGAAGAAAGCCGACATCAACATCAACCGCCACCTCACCAGCATCGAGCAGGACAAGCCCATTTATTCTAAAAAAATCAACAACTGGATCGAGCCGGACAACAATTACATCGAGATACGGCCCCGCAACGAGATCACCATCGTGGACGTGAAAGTCGCGCTCGTGGATTAGGATGCCGACAGGTCGTGTAGTTGTTCTGTCTGATAGATTATCAAAAAGAGGTTGCTTCGGATATGCCAGATGAAGGATTAACAGAGGCAGCGGCAAACGAACAAGGGAGGAGAGGGGAAGGGACGCAGCGGCAACTGGGCCGCGGAACAGCCCTGGCATGGATTTTTCTTGCCTTTTTGCTCTACCTGTACGATATCGGGTGGCTGGATGATTTCCTTAGAATTGTTTTGTATCCACTCAAAGGACTGCTTTGGATTTTAGGGAAAAGCACCTCCTACGATTCGTGGCTTACATGGAATACCGGATTCAGCGGTTTTGATGTCCAACAGTTCTTTTCGGTGTTCAGTGCGCTGGGAGAATGGGAGAACCTGAGCCGCATCCTGTTCAACATATTTGTAGTGATAGCCCTTTCTGTTTATGTGGCCTCGCATCTCGGAAAGGGGCTTGGATGGTGGGCAACGCATTGGAAAGAAATCGTCACTACTCTCCTCTTAATTTTTACCGCCTCGCTCTTCTTGTCCCTCGGTGTCCTGAAGTTTAGCCTTCCGCATGCGGCGTTTGTTTTGCTGTTCTATTTTTTCATACGGAATTATTACCAGGACAAGGTGATGGTAAACATCATTTTTATGGTACTGCTGTTTATAGACTATGTTGGCTACGGGATGCTGCATTATTTCGCTCCGGAGATAGAGCTAACACGGGCTATCTTTCCTATCTGGCTCTATGTAACGCTCGTCACCTCCCAGCAGAAAGTGGAAAGCCCCCTCATCACCCTCTTGCTCGCCGCATTGCTAATTTTTACGCTTGGAAATTTTGCAAAGGATGCGTATGCTATCGCGGTAGGGCCCGCTGATGTGGATGTGGGACAAGCACAAACCGAAGCTAAAGAGCAAGGAAAAACAGTCATCCAGAAATTCAATGAAGGCCTTCAGGCGCAGCTGGAGTATGCCACGGGCGGCTACTATAAAGGACGTGTGGAGGAGAACGTGAACGAACCGCTGGGGGTCTACTTCGAGAAAGTACGGGCGGCCAGTCCGCGGTTCTATACGGATGAAAGCGTTGAAGTCTGGGGCACGATCATGGCCAAGACGCTGGACCAGGACGAGCCGGTCAACCTGACCGTAAGCTGCAAGACCAAGGAAAATGTCCCCGGAAAGGTCAATGCCCAGAAGAATGCCAGTTTCAAAATCTATACGGCCGAGGAGGAGGCCATCTCGTGCAAATTCGATTCAGAGGCGCTGGGGAGAGGGACGCATGAGATCCAGCTCATGGCCAACTTCAATTTCAAAACCCTCTCGTTCCTGAAGAGCTACTTCATGGACAGGGAAAGATTACGGTCACTGCGGAGAGAAGGCATCGACCCGTTAACACAATACGGGATTACCGAAAAGAATCCCATCGCGCTCTTTACCAATGGGCCTGTGCGGATCGGCATGGAGACGAATCCGCCGCCGATCGGCATCTCCTCCAACGACGAGCCGAGCACGCCGTATCTTGGGATTACCATCGAAAACCAGTGGGAGGGCCAGGTCACACGAATCAAAGAGCTCATCGTCCAGATCCCGAGGAGTATGCAATTCATTAGTAATTGCGACGAGCGCTTTGAATGGATACCACCACGTACGCTGGAGGATAATGATTACAACACCTATGTCCTGAACGATGTCGGAAGAAGGGCCTTCAAAACCCCCATCGGCAAGGATACGGACATTGATATCGAATACCGTTCGGTGCGCTGCCTCATGCACATCCCCAATGCCCCGGAGGCGCTGGGAGAGACGCCGGTGGCAACGCATTTCTTCCGGACCAGCGTCACGTACGATTATGAGCTGAAAGAGAAGCAGAACATCAATGTGGAGCTTCCGCCGGGCACGGAGGAGGAAGTCAGCAGTGGAGGATTCTGCAAGAATTACGACTTAAATAAGATAGGGGAAAGTGCCCTCAAGCCGTGCCAGCCGTATCTGACTGATTTCACGACGGTGCACAATGAGATGCACTTCAAAGACAAGATTGATCTGCTGATGCTGATGTCCGTTGCCTATCAGGAAAGCAGATGCAATCCCACGATATTAAATGGCGGCATCATGCAAAAGCATGGAAGAAATTACACCTCCACAGACCCTGTTCAACTGCAGATCAAAGAGGGGGCTGATGT
>JAGVYO010000037.1 GCA_018303225.1 Candidatus Woesearchaeota archaeon | reverse complement strand
CCGCAGCGGTTTCCCAGTGCGCTGGCTGTCCAGGGTCTTTTCCCGCACGTACTCATGCGCATCGGGAAGGTTGTGCGAGGCCAACAGGATATACAGCGGCTCCGCGGTGATCATATCCTTATTCTGGTCAAAATTCTTCTTTAGATTGTTCTTATCCACCACCAGCTTCTTCATCACCCGGTTGATCCGGATAAGAGACGCCAGAAAGCCGACCAGGATCTCCGGGGTAAACCGCGAGGACGCGGAATTCGTCAGATCCCGCTGGTGCTCGGAAACCTGGTCCATGTAGGAAGTGAGCATCCGGGGGGCAAATACCTTCCACATGCTTTTTACGTTCTCAAAATTGATCGGATTGCGCTTCTGCGGCATCGTGGAACTGCCGACCTGCTGTGCTTCAAAGAATTCGCCTACCTCACCAATCTCCGAGCGCTGCAGGTGCCGCATGTCATCGGCCAGGTTGGCGAGAACGCTAAAGGCAGATAGAATGGAATGGACAAAATCCGACATGTACTCAGCCGCTACCACCTGGGTGGAGATGGGCGATGGCTTGATGCCCAGCCGGCCCAGGACCTCCTTCTCAAATGCAGTGGGGTCTGTAAAGGACAGCGAAGAGGCGTTGTAGGCGCCTACGGCACCGGCCATCTTGCCGCGCAGGTTATTGGCTGTTTTGTGGATCTGTTCCATCGCATTCCCGAAGCGGGAGACATATTGCGCAACCGCAAATCCAAAAGTGATCGGTTCGGCATGCTGGCCGTGCGTCCGTCCGATCTGCACCGTATGCTTTTCACGTTCGGCCAGCTCAATCAGCGTTTTTTCAAAGGCCAGCATGTGGTTCCACAATACTTCAATCACAAAATCGTTGTACCGTGCCGCATCTGCCGTACAGATGATGTCGTGCGAAGTGGCTGTATAATGCACAAACGGCTTGGCTTCTTCAGAGACCTTGTTTCGGATGCAATTGGCCAAGGCACGGATGTTATGCTTGATGCGGTCCTCTTCGGCGTATACTTCCCGGGCAGTCACCTGATTGGCAGCCCTTTCCACCTCATCCGCAATCGCCTGCGAGCAGATGCCTCTGTCGGCCAATGTCCGCGTCAGCGCAGATTCCACCTTGGCCAGGTAGCGGACAAAGCCCTCTTCGGATAGGTACGGAGCAACCTCCTGCAGCAGCCTCTCGTCCCTTCCGTAATAGCGGAAATCCAGCGGGCTGATATTCTCGAACAGGCCGATGGTCGTGCCGGGCTCGGTCTTTTTCCGTTCCGGATGCATCAGCGCGCGGATCTGCTCCAATACGCCGTTGTTCTTTTCCAGCACCACCACTTTCCGGTTCTTGTAGTGGACCTCTTTCGCCAGTCCGATGCGCTTGAACAGCTGGATGGTGCCGTGGACTTTGGCAGGGGAGCATTTCAATTGCGCCGCAATCTCGCGGATATGGAACGGCTTCTTCATCAGCAAATCCAGAATTTCCACGTTCTTCTTGGTGAACAGTTCTGCAAGATCCACAAGGCCACCTCCCGATCCAAGAGTAAGTGTTCATTATTTATAAACTTTCCTATAGAAGAACACTAGAAACGTTTAGTCAGTTTTATCACTTGGCCGTGGAGCTTTCCGTTGCTGGCCACGAACTTGCCCGTGTAATGGTCAATCGGATGGCCCCTGAAGTCGGTCACCGTGCCGCCTGCTTCGCGGACCAGCAAAAAGCCGGCTGCGACATCCCATGGCTTTGTTTCCATGGCGATGGAGATGTCAGAAGTCCCCTGCGCCACCGACACCAGGTCAAAGACAGCCGCGCCTGAGATGCGGATGCGGAAGATGTAGCGTGCCATCAAATCCAATAAGCGCAGCTTGGACCTCCGATGGGTATTGATAGAGCCGTCATACATCAGCATGGATTGGTGCAACGAACGCCTGGAGACATGAATCCGCCTGCCGTTGAGAAATGCCCCTTTCCCTTTCTCGACCGTGAATAACCACCCATATACAGGAAGGTAGATGACGCCTAAAATAACCTCTTTCCGGTATTCCAGACCGATCGAGACCCCAAAAATAGGCAGCCCCTGGAGGTAATTGTGCGTCCCGTCCAACGGGTCAATAATCCATTTGTAGTCGGATTTCTTGTCAAGTTTTCCTTTCTCCTCAGATAGGATGGAATGGGAAGGGTATTTTTTCTGTATCGCAGTGATGATCATTCGTTCCGATTCCAGGTCCGCATTGGTGACCCAATTGTCCTTGAATTTTTCCCGGGCCATCTTCACGCGGCCGTAATGCCTCATGAGAATCTTTCCGGCTTCTTTGGCAAGCCGTATGGTGAAATTTTTCATGATAAAAATATCGCCACCAGCCTTATTAAAGGTTTCGGTTTAGATTTAGAGACGGAAAAAGAATCTCCATTGAAAAGAATTATTTTTGAGTGGAAGGGAAATCCCAAAAATTTCGGCACGAAATTTTGCGATGAACACTAATGGAAAAATAGAAAAGATTAATGGAAATTTTATTCTGAAACAGAAACCGGCAGAATCAAAAATAAGAGGAATGTCTGGAGACCTCTATTTAATTATCTGGCGGTAAAAGAGAAAGGAATTTAAAGTGAGAATGTTCCCGAAGGAGGAACAAACATGACAAAAATCGGCTTTGTCGGATCGGGAAAAATGGCCACTGCACTAGCGAAAGCCATGGTGAAGGCCGGAATAACTCATTCGAAAGATATAATCGCCAGCGACAAGAACGACGAACAATTGGCAAAGATAAGGAAAGAGATTAACATCAGGACAGCAAAGGATAATCGGGAAGCCGTAAAGAATGCTGATATTGTGTTTCTGGCTGTTAAGCCGCAGGATATAGGCAATGTGCTGGATGAAATAAAAAAGGAGATTAAAAACCAGTTGATGGTGTCCATTGCAGCCGGCATTACGCTGGACTTCCTGGAATCCAAATTACCGAAGGCACGCATTATCCGGGTGATGCCCAATACGCCCTGCCTAGTGGGCGAGATGGCAGCCGGCTATGCACTGGGAAAGAAGTGCAATGAGAAAGACAGGCAAGTGATCAAAAGAATATTGAGCGCAGCCGGTATTGCGATTGAAATGGAAGAAAAACTCTTGGATGCTGTTACAGGTTTATCCGGATCCGGTCCTGCATTTGTGGCGTATCTTATTGAAGCGTTGGCTGAAGGCGGCATAAAGGCAGGATTGTCCAAAGACGTGGCCGAAAAATTATCCATTCAGACCTTCAAAGGCACGGCTAAATTATTGCAGGATACCAAAATATCTCCGAAAGAACTGATCGACATGGTCAGCTCGCCGAACGGGACAACCATTGCCGGAAGGGCTGTGCTGGAGAAGTCGGATGTGAAAAATAGTTTGATAAAAACAGTAGAAGCGGCTGCAAAACGGAGCAGGGAGCTGGGAAGATGAATGATTTCCAACCGGATCCGCTCCTGGACAGGAAAGCGGATATCAACTGGCAGCTTGATCAGTTACCAGGAGACTTTGAGAACCTTAAGGAGGGAGTAGGGATGTATGCAGCATTGACACTCACAGAGAGAGTAGGAAAATGGGAAGAAAAATTAGAGGGCATAAGAAGAGATATAGGGGATCTGCCTGAACCGGCACGGACAATCCTGTCCGAGAAGTACCACAGAGTCACAACAGTCAACACATAAAAAAGGCCGCCTTGCAACTGAGCAGCATCCCAACCGAAACAAAAAACAGGGCGCTGAAGAGCATAGCCGAAGCCATTGAGAAGAATAAAGGACAGATTCTGAAGGAAAACAAAAAAGACATCGCGCTGGCAGAAAAAGAAGGCATTGCAAAACCGTTGATCAAAAGATTGGCCCTGGATGACGGCAAGATAAAAGAGATGGTGCAGGGCATCCACGATGTAATGAAGCAGGAAGATCCTGTCGGGAAGACATTGGCATCGCTGGAGATGGACAAGGATTTGGTCATGTACCAGGTAAGCGTCCCTATCGGCGTGATTGGCGCCGTCTTCGAATCACGGCCCGACGCAACAGTCCAAGTGGCGTGCCTATGCCTGAAATCCGGAAATGCCGCGATCCTGAAAGGCGGAAAAGAGGCGCTGAACACCAATAGAATATTGATAAGATTGATGGCAAATGCCGCTGAAAAAGCAGGCATCCCGAAAAACAGCCTCCAGTTGATTGAGACGCGGGAAGAAGTAAAAGAGATGCTGAAGCTTGACCAGTACATCGACCTCCTCATCCCAAGAGGCAGCAACGCGTTCGTGAAATTCATCCAGGACAACACCAAAATCCCTGTTTTAGGGCATGCCGAAGGCATCTGCCATGTCTATATCGACAAAGATGCCGATATGAAACAGGCGGTGAACATCGCATTCGATGCCAAATGCCAGTATCCTGCGGTCTGCAATGCCATGGAAACCCTGTTGGTGCATAAGGACATGGCCAAGACGTTCCTGCCAAGAATAGCGGCAAGATACAAAGAAGCAAAAGTAGAGCTGAGGGGTGACCATAAAACAAGGGCCATCCTGAAAGGTGTCAAAGCAGCCACGGAAAAAGACTGGAGCACCGAGTACAACGACTTAATCCTCTCCATCAAGGTGGTGAGCAGCGCCGAAGAGGCCATCGGACACATCAACAGATACGGATCCAAGCACACCGAATCCATTGTGACAGAGAATCCGGAAACCGCCTACGCATTCCTGGACAAGGTGGACGCAGCAGTCGTATTGCACAACGCTTCCACACGCTTCAGCGACGGCTACCGCTTCGGCAAAGGCGCAGAGGTCGGCATCGCAACATCCAAAATCCATGCCCGCGGCCCGGTTGGACTGGAAGGCCTCGTAATCTATAAATACAAGGTCCTCGGAAAAGGGCATATTGTCAAAGATTATGTCGGCAAAAACGCAAAACACTTCACGCACAGGAAACTGGATAAGAAGTTTGGAAGGAAATAAAAAACGCATTAAAAAAAAGATATTTTTAAGCGCGTTTGACCGTACCAAAAATTCCGTGCCGGAATTTTTGCTCCCGCCCTACCCAAAGAAAAAAGAGTTCATTTAATGGAAAAATAGGGGATTAGTGAGGGATAATCAAGATTGAAGGAGAGATTGATTAAAATGGATCCCAATAAAGCAGAACGCATCTTGATCAAGATTGGAACCGCCACCATCACCAAGAACCAGCGGCTGGATAAGAGTTGGATAAAGGAGAAGGTCCGTGAGATAGCAAGGCTGCAGAAGAGCGGAAAGGAGATCATCATCGTCAGTTCCGGAGCCGTGGGAGCTGGCATGGCCATCGAGCGGCTGCACAAGCGGCCTTCGGATCTGCTGAAACTGCAGCTGTTGTCCGGAAAAGGCCAGCCCGTGCTGCATAATACCTACCGCGAATTCTTTGCCGCAGAAGGAATAGATGTCATTCAAGTGCTGTTGACACACCACAATTTCTCCACCAAGGAAGAGGAGGAGAACATCCGAAAGGTGATCAATGGGGCATTGAAAGAGGGCACCATCCCCATCATCAACACCAACGATGTGGTCACCAACGAGGAATTCACCGGCAGTGCGATCAATGTGTTTACCGACAACGACGAGCTGGCTGCATTGGTAGCGGCCAATCTGGAGGTAGATTTATTGCTGATCCTCACCGATGTGGATGGGCTGTACAGCAAAGACCCCCATCTCCACGACGAGGCTTCGCTGGTGCAGGAAGTGACAAAGATAACGCCGGAAATCGAAAGCAGCCGCCAAGACCGTCTCTAAAAAAGGAATCTCCACCATGGTCGCGAACGGCTGCTATGCCATTGAGGATATTCTGAGCGGGAAAGCATCAAGGACGCTGTTCAGAGCATAGCTATTTCTCCAGAAAATAAACAAAGTTTTTAAATAGTCCCTCCCGCAAAGAGGGTACTATTAAAAAATGATCCGCGTCAAGAAACTAGACGGCAGCCTGCAGAAGTACGACCCCGAGAAGCTGCAGAGCTCGCTGCTCCGCGCCGGCGCGGACGAAGCCATCATCGACAAGATAATGGCCAGCGTGGAGAAGAAGCTGTACGACGGCATCGAAACAAAAGAGCTCTTCAAGTTCGTATTCTTGGAATTCAAGAAGCAGCAGCCCGCTATCGCGCCGAAGTACGACCTGAAGAACGCGATCCTGCGCCTGGGCGAGCAGGGATTCCCGTTCGAGAAGCTGGTCGCAAAGATATTCCAGAAAAAAGGATACGCCACCAAATTGAACCAGATCATCCGGGGCATGTACTATGCGCGCTTCCTGGACGTAAAGGATACGTTCACCCAAGCCCTGCTGGTGACCAACACCAAGTTCTCCACCCAGGTGCTCGACTATGCGAAAGGGACCGGCCTGCAGCTGATGGGATGGAGATATCCGTACGACAACGGCCTCGAATCCAACATCGAGAAATTCAGGCTGTATCCGGTCACCATGCTCGCATCCCTGGACAAGGAGAAGGTGGATATGCTGCTCAGGGAAAACCTGTTTCTCATCGGAGATCTCTGCAGGAAAGACGAAAAAGAACTGTCCGTTATGCTCAGGATATCAAAATCAAAAGCCATTGCCATCCTGGAAGAAGCCCGATCGTTGTGCCGTAGAAATGGAACTGCGCCGTGAAGGCTGGATAAGGGGTTAGCCAAAATATTACTCGGAGCGTGCCTAAAGAGATGTATAAGTTTTATACAACAATAAAATCCTATGGCTAATAAATTTGGGATTCCAGAGAACGAATTGCTAAAAATCCGTGCAAGAGATAAGAGATGTGTATATTGCCACAAAGAAATGATTTATCCTTTTATCAGCGATAAGCAAAGAGATTGTGCAACTATCGAACATTTGAATTTTGACGGCCCATTTTATTGGAAAGAAGGATTGCAGATAGAAGATGTGGTAATATGTTGTGGTAGCTGTAATTCAAGCAGGGGTGTAAAGAGGTTATCAGATTGGTTTAGCACTAAATATTGCATAGCTAAAAATATCAATGAAAGCACAGTCGCTGACCCAGTCAAGGAATACTTAAATCGCAAGAAAAAGTCATAATTCGAATCGACAAGATTATGGCCAAAACTTTCTAGTAATTACTTTCAATTAAACGGCATGTCCCTGCACCATAACTTTTCTGTCGAAATTTTCCCCCACTTCGCAGGGTCAAAGAAACCAACAGGCATTAACCAACCTTAAGGGCTTGCCGCACAAGGGCATAGATTTCGGGATACGCATCGATATCCAGGAGCCTCGTATGCAATGTCCCGAGCTGTTGGCAGGTGCCGTTGACGATGTAATTGGAAGCGCCCTGCAGCATAGCGTTCTTCTCCAGGACAATGCCGTCTCCAAGCCCACCGGCCATGCTGCAGCCCGTACCTACGATGTTGACAAGAGGAATATCCGGCAGAGAACCCCTGTTTAGCTTATTCAGGAATAAACTGGAACTGCTCATGTCCCGGCATTCGAGCTTTTCCCCCACTACAGGGCAGTAATCCGCGATATCGCCTTCAATGCCCTTATTGGGAACTGCCACCAAAATCAGTTTCTCCACGGCATCGCTGCCAAAGAGCTGCAGGTAACGCCTCGCTACCAGCCCGCCCATGCTGTGCGCCACCAGAACCACCTTAGGCCTTCCGGTCCTTTCCCGGATGGTATCGACCAGCTCCTTCAGCCGGATCGCGTACGTCTCGATATTCTCGCTCTTGGTCTGGACAACAATATAATTCTCCGGCTCTTTGAAAATGTCAAAATAATAGCTGGCCTTGATGGTCAGGGGAGCGTTGATGAGGTCCCATGCGGCCGATTCAGCACCATTGCCCGAATAGAGAGATATAGCACCAGCGTTCAGGTAGCCGTCCTGCTCCAGCCTTTTCTGGATTTTATTGAACGCATCCAGGCTGTAATCCGCAGAGGTATCCTTATTAAAGGCATGGCCGTGGAGGAACACGACCGGGTAGGTGACAGGATCAGAACGGCATGCGTTGTCCAGGCAGCATGCGAGAGGGCTTC
>JAGVYO010000020.1 GCA_018303225.1 Candidatus Woesearchaeota archaeon | reverse complement strand
TGACGAATTCCGCGTCCTCGCGGTTTACCCCGGAGATCCTGGTCGGCTTTCTGGCATCCCTTGTCCGGATCAACCGGGTGATGAAGAAGCTGGTGGTGGATAAAAAGAACCTCCAGAAGAATTTTGACCAAAATAAGGATATGATCACCGCCGAACCGCTATATATTCTATTGGCTTCCCACAACCATCCCGATGCGCACCAGTACGTGCGGGAAAAGACCCTGGAGAGCCAGCGCACTGGGAAATCGCTGCGGGAGCTGGTCAAGAAGGACAAAACTGTGCAGCCCTATCTGAAGAAATTCAGCAGGAAGCAGATGGAGCTCATCGAGCATCCGGAAACTTACACCGGCATGGCGGTCCAGAAAACAGAGGAAGCCTGCGCCTATTGGCGGAAGAAGCTGAAAATCTGATTATCGCTGCATATAAAACCTTTTTTTCTCTTTGGTGAACCGCTCGATGGCGTATCTCAACATGGTTCTGGGCATTTTCCTGTAATGCTTTCTTAGGAATCCCTCCTCTACGGCCTGATTTCGCTTTCCTACCTCTCTCAGCATCCAGCCCACGGCCTTGTGGATCAGGTCATGGTCATCATTCAGCAATATTTCAGCAATCTTCAGAGTATCCTCAAATTGGCGGTTCTTTATGAACTGGAACGTGGTGAGGATCGCGATTCGGCGCTCCCACAGGCTGTCGGACTTCGCAAATCTGTAAAGTATCGATTTGTCTTTGTCCAGCAGATATTCGCCGAGAATCTTATCCGCCACGCAGTCGATCAGGTCCCAATTGTTCGAATACCGTATGTTTTTCAGGTAGAAATCAACGATTTTCTTATCATTGGTCTTTTCAAACCGGTACACCAGAATGATCAATGCCGTCAGCCGGTGCTCATGAATCCTGCTTTTCAGCAATTCCTGCACATCTGCGAGCGGCAAATCCACCTACTTTCTGGCCAATGCTCTCTGTTCAGGAACCGTCAGCCCGATAAATTGATCCCCTTCTCCATACTCACCTTTTCCGGTCTTGAAGAAGCGCGTGTAAATCCTGGCTTTTTCCGGGCTGGCTGCTTTCCGGAATTCTTTCTTTAGCTGATCAAGCATTTTCAATCATTTTCCATTGGGACTTTTAATCTTTCTCTGCGGCAAGGCTCAATAGCAAATATGAAACATTTGTTTATAAATGTCGTTATCTAAAACTGTATTCTCTCCCCCAACTACTCAAACTGAACTCCTCACTAACAACGAAACTACGGAACTCCCCCTCTACGAAACGAAATTCTAGTCTGCTTCGCAGAAATCTGATAATAGTAAGAAAAAACTACGGCAGCAGGATAATTTTCGGAGACGAAAAACTCTGCAAAACTCTGCGCTCACTACGTTCGCTTGCCCCGCTGCGCTCTCACTCCATTTTTATGTCCTGCGGGACTAAAAATTCCGTTCGGGTCGAGAAACAGCGATCGCATACGTTATGTGTAATTTTTTGGACGGAAATTTTCGAATGTTTTTTAAATACCTGCTAACTTAATGACAATATGCTTATCCAATTCTTACAAAAAAATAAGTTTTTTAGGAAAATTATCTACGAAGCTGGGAACGCAAGAGCCAAAGATATGGTTAATAGAATTCAATCATTTCTTAACAAAAATGACTCGATATTAGATATAGGTTCTGGCTCGTGTAATGTTTATGAAATTTTGTCTAAAAAGGGTTATAAAATAACTCCTTTAGATGTTCAAAATTTAAGCTTTGTAAATAATGTGAAGCCGGTTATTTATGATAGAAACAAGATCCCGTTTGATAATGATAAATTTGATAAATCCTTAATACTAACTGTTTTGCATCACACACCTGAACCGGAGAAAATCTTGAGAGGGGCAAAAAGAGTTTCAAAAAGCATCATAATAATCGAAGATATCTATGTTAACTGGCTTCATAAATATCTAACTTATTTTTTTGACAGCTTGCTAAATCTAGAGTTTATCGGACATCCACACACTAATCAAAATGATAAGCAATGGAAAAAAACATTCGAAAAACTCGGGCTAAAACTTGTTGATGTAAAATATAATTATTCATTCTTGGTTTTCAAACATGCAACTTATTATCTTGAAAAATAAGTTTCCGTCCAAAAAACTCTGCGGATTTCTTTCAGAAATCCTTGCCCCGCTGTGCTCTCGCTACACTTCGTTTCGCTCGGGACACATAACAAGAGATGTTATGCGAAATTGATTTCTGGCGCCTTTAAATATCCCGGTAGACGTTCTTCCTATGCCCGATAAAGGTAATTTCAATCCTCTTTTTATTGTCATCAATATCCGCAATTGCCCTATAATCTCCAATTCTCAATTTGTAATCACTTCTCCCCTTGAGTCTTTCAAAGAAGTGGTGGGGATTTTCTTTTGTGGATACTATTTTGTCCCATACTCTTTTTGCTAACTGTTTTTGAGATTCTTCCAAGAATTCAATCGCTTTAGGATCAAAAATAATTTCATACATTAAAATCCAAGCCTCTTTCTTGCTTCTGCTTCTGTTACAAAATTTCCTGCTTTGATTCTTTCTCTTGCCCGCTCAATAGCAATCACGGCTTCCTTACTCAGTTTAGGTTGCTCAACCACATTTTTAGCTATGTATACCATTTTCTTTATCACTTCGTCATAACTTTCATTTTTATATTCTCTAAACTTATCTAACTCAAGCTTTGTATCTTCTTGGATTTTAATTGTTGTAGTTTCCATAATTCTCACCGTATACCATAGTATACTATGGTATATTTAAATCTTTCTATCCGCGCCAGAAATCAATTCTTCTTACAGAAGGTCGACCCCACTTTGCAGGGTCGACTCGCATAACAGTGTGTTATGCTCAATAAACTTGAAGTCCTAAAATATAGGAGGGGCAGTTTTCCTGGAGCAAATTCCTTGCACCGAGACTGCACCCACCAGAGCATTTCAGCGATGAGGGCAACCGGGCCAACAACACGGCCGGCGTTTTCCGTCTATAAGCTCCGCGCAGGCTCGCTTGATATGATATCTTCTTGTCTCTGGCTTCTTGACAGAAGTAATCCAGCAAATCCACTCATTGCGTGCAAGTGGCGTAAGGTCATTCCATGCGTCTCGCACCCCTGAGGAAGAAGCCAGGGCTTTTCGCAGGTCGGCGGGCACTTTATGTACCACACCAGTGGTGATTGCTTTTTTGGTCATAAGACTATTTTTGCAAATCTTCTATTTATATTTTTCTAACTGGAAAACTGTCCCTTGCTTCTTTGTCATTATCGTTCGCTTCGCTCGTTCGATGGACGGACTTCAAATTTACTTTGAATTTTTCCTCCGCTTCGCTACGGAACGTTGCGCTCCACCCCAATGGATATCCTAACTCACTGTGGAAAAAGCTACTGGAACTTGATTTATCAGATTTTTATTCTACCATCTGTCCGGTGTGGCTTTCAACCGCAGGCAATTGCGGAGGCACGACTTTCCCGTAGAACACGCGCACCGTTTTCTCGTCAATCTTCAAGACAGAGGGATCGTATACGTTATCTCCCTGAAAAACGGCTATAGGCCCGCTGAATTCAAGCCCGTCGGATGATTCCACATAATAGATCCCTTTGGGAACTTGAGCGAATCTTTCATCTATAGAGGCTGCAAAAAGTACGTATCTATCGCTGATTCTGACCAATGCCGGATCGACCAGATTTGGAACCCTGATTCCAGGCTCTTTTGCAAAATCAAGGCCATCCGCGGATATAGCGGATCCAATCCCGTGCTCCATCCCTGATGCGGTTACGTAATATATCCTTACTCGGCCATCCGGGAGAGTCATTGCATCGGGTACAGAAGCCCAGCCATTATCTCCGTTCGTCTCTGAATCAATCCTAAGCCCTTCCTTTTGGAACGTCAAACCATCTGAAGAAATTGCAGAATAAATTTTGTGTATGGACTGTCCAGGCCCAGGATTCTGGCTATTCGCGCCCTTGTAATACATCCTCATTTTTCCGTCCGGAAGATCGACGATAGTCGGGTCGCAGACGATGGATTCGAACCCTGTTCCTGGAGAAATTCTGATGCCTTGCTCTTTTGTAAAAGTCAGGCCGTCTTTAGAGACAGCGGACAATATCCCTTTGCTGTTGCAGTAGTACAAGCGAACTTTTCCATCCTTCAATTTATGCACCAACGGGACAGAGCCATCCACAACTCTTGAACCGCTGTCCTTTTCCCAAGAAAAAGACAATGTTTCTGCAACCGGTTCTGTTGGCACATTGTTAATTTCAGGGATTACATCTTGGGGTTTTTCAGAAACGGATTCTGGTTCAGTCTTGGGGTTTGATGGAAAACCTTGTTGCGAGCCTCCGGCAATTTCGTCACCTGCAGGGACTTCCTTCTCAGGCGGTATTTCAGGAGCACAAGACATAACAAAAATTAGGAAAAACAGAAACATAACGGTGTATGGTTTAGTTTTCATTATTCAAGCCCTTTTTAGTAGAGTATCCCCTACTATCTATATATAAACATTACTTCTAGTTCTAGTTTATAAATATTTTAGTATGATCGTCCTGCATCAGGTTCTATTTGCTTTTCAAACAATTTAAATTACCAAGCGTTCTCCAGAACTTCTCCAACTTTTTTCTCATCTCTCAAAAATTCTTGTATCATTTCAAAAGTTTTATAAACTTCAACTACTTAAATATTAACGATGGTTAAGCAAATCTTTGTAAATCTGCCGGTGAAGGATCTCAGCAAAACAATAAGATTCTTTACCCAGCTTGGGTTCAAATTCAACCCTCAATTTACCGATGCGAATGCGACCTATATGATTATCGGCAAAGACATGTTTGCCATGCTTCTGGTTGAGAAATTCTTCAAAACCTTCATCAAGAAGGAGATTTGCGATGCAAAAAAGAGCACCGAAGTGCTGGTAGCCTTATCGGTCGGAAGCAGGGAAGAAGTGGACACTATGGTAAAGAGGGCCTTGGCAGCCGGTGGTATAGAGCCCAGAAAGCCGCAGGACCACGGATGGATGTACGGGCGGGCTTTTGAAGATCTGGACGGGCATATCTGGGAAGTTTTTTACATGGACGAAAGCAGAATGCCTAAAGAATGAAACCTCTTGTTGGAGCTTAACGTATATTAATCCGTCCAAGAGCGGAGGAAACAACATGAAAAACCCCATTGTGCATTTTGAGATACCGGCGGACAACGTCGAAAGGGCCGCAAAATTCTATAAAGGTACCTTTGGCTGGGAAATCACCAAATTCGAGATGCCTGGACACGATTATTGGATCGTGCAGACCACGGATGTGGGCAAGGACATGAAGCCGACATCCCCCGGAATAAATGGCGGCCTGATGAAGCGCCAAAATCCAGGGCAGCCCTTCATGAATTACATCAGCGTCGAATCCGTGGACGAGATGCTGAAAACCATCGGGGCCAATGGCGGAAAGATTTGCCTGCCCAAGCAGGAAATCGGCCAGGGAATGGGCTGGATTGCGGCGTTCCAGGATACCGAAGGCAACCTCATGGGGTTGCATGAAGAAGTCAAGAAAAAGAAATGAGGTGAAACCATGAAAATGAATCCAGTTGTGCATTTTGAAATGCCAGCAGAAGATAAGGGACGGATGAAGAAATTCTATGAAAGTGCCTTTGGCTGGCAGACCAATCAACTAGGCCCGGAAATGGGAGATTATGTTCTTGTCACGACTACCGAGACCGATGAGAATCGTATGGTCAGGAAACCCGGCACCATCAATGGGGGCTTCTTTCAGAAGACAAAGCCGGACCAGTACACCCGGATAACAATTGCTGTGGGTGATATCAGGGAGGCCATGAAAATGGTGAAGAAAGCCGGCGGAAAAGTACTTGGCGGGATGCAAAAACCCGGAGAGCCGGATGAGATTCCAGGTGTCGGCCTGTATGCCACATTTATCGACACCGAAGGCAACCACGTGAGCATGCTGCAGCCGAGAAATATGCCAAAAGAGGATTAGAAATGAAACCAAAGACAACGAAAATCATGTATTGGGCTGTGACCCTTCTTTTCTGCCTGGTTAATTTCTTGTCGGGAATCGCTGAACTTTTCCCCAACCAGCAGGGCCTGGATGTCATGAAGCTGTTGGGGTATCCCCTGTATTTCCTGACCGTCCTTGGCGTTGCAAAGATCTTGGGCTCCATCGCCATCATCCAGACAAGATTTAAGACGATCAAGGAATGGGCCTACGCCGGATTTGCCATCGATTATGTGGCAGCTTCTGCTTCCTTTTACTTCATAAACGGCGGCGCAATGGCCATCCTCTTTCCGTTCGTCTTCTTGGCCGTCTTATTCTGGTCCTATTCCTTATGGAAAAAGATGGAGCGGATGAAAAAAGACGAGGGAACCATCCATGGAAAAAGGGTCTAAAAAGAGCTTGCCATCACCCGTATCTTCGATGCGCCGTATGAATTGGTTTGGAAAGCATGGACGGATCCTAAGATGGCTAAAATTTTCTATTTTTCCTTTGCTTCCCTTCTATCCTACATCCATCTCAACAACTTCCCTGCATTGTTTTCCAATAAGGCAATTCTGATAACACGCTTCCTGTTCTACGGTTAAGCTGTCTGAATCCGGAATCTCGCACGACTCGTCGCAGCCGCTCATCTGGGCATCCGTGCATTCAGGCAAGGAGCTTGTATCCAGCACTTTAATGCCTGGATCTGCCACAACACCTTGGCCAAACACCCTTAAAGCATTCTTGTACCCGACCGCTTCCTGGTGTTCTGGGGCAAATCCGGCTATTACGAACCGCGAAGCCTTGACTGCCCTGTTAAACACCCAGGGGTCAAATGCATATTCCGGGCCAATCTCTGTTCCCCACATGACCTTGTCGGGAACGGCCTCCACCAGCGGCTTATATGCGTCGATCGCGCTTGCGATGATAGATTTCTCCTTGCTGTCAAAGGTGGATACAAAATCGCTGATGGCTGATTGTTTGTCACTGCTGTCGTATGTGTAAATAATGTCGTTTCCGTTGACAAACAGAATATGCGCTGCATCCATGCTGAAATAGAGGTTATCATGCTCTTTCAGCAAAGCAATCCATTTGCTCTTGGCTTTTTCTAGATCTTCCCGGTACAAATGGATAAGGAAAGTAGTATCCGGGTATGCTTCGATTATCTTTTGTACATCATCGGCTTTGCTGGCCACCGGATGGAACATAAAATCTATATCATTATTTTGTGCCATATCAACGAGCTGGATTATCCTTGGATCGTTATGCCGCGCACTCCATTCCTGTGTTTCAACCTCGCCAAATCCCCCCCAAGATACTGCTCTACTTCCTCCCCTCCAATCCCAGGATTGAAGAAGGGGATTACCCTATAGGGATGCTTTTGCGCAGCGTCAATAACTTCTCCCAAGCCCTGGTCGCTGACAAGGGTATCGGCTGAGGGCTCGCCAGAGATGCCAAACATGCCTATGAAAAAATTTATGCCGTTTTGATCAAGATTCTTGAAATAGGAATCCATGGACGCAGAGCCTACCTGCTCTGAAGTCCCGTATAAGGGACCGTTGTAGGCACCGGGATAGGTCAGCGAGGGATTAAAAATCTCATATCCTGGTTCTTCTTCAGCAATAGGAGCCGGTATTTCGGTTATGGGCTCTTCCGCCATCTCAGGTGTTTCTTCGGTAATTTCCGGCTCTGTTGACTGCTCCTGAACTGCGGCTTGTCCAACTTCCTTCGGATTGTCCGTAACTGGGGCACTGCACCCCACAAGAAGAATAAGGGCCATAACTTCCAGCCCCACCATTAATCTATTCCAGTGTTGCATAAAAAATTCCTTTTGTATGCTGCCCGTAGTACATGAACCATTTATCGCCGACCTTGCCCAATGTTGGATCACCGGGCGGGTTCGGGGGAAACCTGGCCATGGGGGTATCTTTCTTGGCTTCGTAGACCATTACAGGCTCTGTAAAACCATCGCCGGTGAATGTGGATTCGTAAATGCCGAAATACCCCCAGAAGAACATTTTAATGGTGCCATCGTCCCATCGGATAAGGTCAGGCGTGTCTGCAAAACCATAATAGTTGTCATTTCTCGTATCCAATGCCATGCCCTGAACGTCAAATTTCAGGCCGTCTGCAGAGGTTGCCCAGAGCAGCACAGATGTATTGGGGTTCGGGACCTTCTCCGGATAGGGTTCAGGAATTGAACCGCTGTAAGCCATGATATATCTATCCTCATCTCTGATGGTTGTCGGGCCAGCAACACGTTCAAACGTAAGCCCCAAGCTGTTTTTAGTGTCTATCCGTGTGCCGCTTTCATCCGTCCATTTCAGACCGTCCGTTGATTTGGCGCTTTTTATCACTCCCTGATTCTGGAAATACATTCTCCAGGTGCTGTCCGGCAGCCTGACGACATCGGGAAAGACCGTAAATGTCCTTCGGACACCGCTTTCAGGAGTCCATCTGATCCCGTCGGTGGATAAAGCTGAATAGACCTCCAATTTGTTTCCCGGCACTTCAGGCTCAATGGCATAATACATCCTGTATTTTCCATTGCCAAGGTCAACAAAATCAGAATCGGCATAATTCCCCTCTATCGCCGGGCCGCTGTATGCCCATTGAGGCGCATCTCTTTCCCAGGGACTTTCGCTTTTTTCCCCAACCTCTTCAATTGCCTGATCTTCTTCGATTATTGATTCATCCGGTCCGGCAATCTCCTCTTTAACCGGTTGTTCTTGCTCTGCCCCTTCTTTAACTTCCTGAGCATCATCCGCAATCGGTTCAGTACAACCGGAGAGCAGCATAGCAAGAAACAATAGAACTACGAAGACCTCTTTTTTCATTACGAGGGACTTTGTTTAGGCATTATTTAAATTTATTGAAAAATGGCCGGGTTTAAAGCCTCGCCCTGATACCTGCGCTATTTTGTAAAAATGACAAAAAAGAATAAGAAATTTGGGATGATCCCATAGTTCAATTCTCAACGACGCACTTTACATCCCAATCGTGCCTTGTTACTTATGCTGCTTTCTTGAATTCTTGGGACTCTTTCTTCACGTTCGCGGCTTTGGGTCCCTTGTCGCCCTGGGCCACATCGAAGGTGACGGCGTCGTTCTCGTTTAGCGACACGCCGGCTCCCAGTGCGGTCTTGTGCACAAAGTACTCTTTGCCGTCTTCGCCGGCAATGAATCCAAATCCCTTCATCTCATTAAAAAATTTCACTGTTCCTTTCATTTTTTTACCTCACCATGAACCCTCGGGTTCATCTTTCATCTTTGATTGGCACGCATCGCAGTAGTTCTTCCTGGATTCGCTCTTAGTGACGACATACCTTTTCCTGCATGCCCTGCAATGCTTTACGATGTTATATTCTACCAATTTTGTTTGCGAGGAGTCCGTGATGCTATTAAATGGTTCCCTTTCTGGGCCGGCGCTCAGAATCTTCTCGGGTGGTGACTTCTCCCTTCCTTATGGAAATTTCCTCTGCTCCTTCCATGGAATGGTTTCCTGCCAAAATGCCGGGGCTTGTCCTTGAACTGGATGAAGACACGCTCCATGGCAGCGGGCATCTCCTCTTTGGGGATGTCGACGTCGTTGTCCCGCAGGACGTGTTCAAAGTTGTCATAATCGCGGCTTGACAGGATATTGACGGCCTTTCCTTCTTTTCCGGCTCTTGCGGTTCGGCCAATGCGGTGGATGTACTGCTTGCTTTCCTTGGGGGTATCATAATTGTACACGTGCGAGACCCCTTTGATGTCCAGCCCGCGGGCGGCCACATCGGTGCACACCAGGACCTGGGTCCGCTGCGAATGGAAATTCTCCATGGTCCTGCTGCGCTTGGCCTGCGAGAAGCCGCCGTGGATGGCCAGCGCCTCGATGCCGTTTGCCTTCAGGTTTTTGGCCACGAAATCGGTGTTCTTTTGGGTGTTGCAGAACACCATCACCAGTCCGGGATGCTCCTGCTTGAGCAGGTGCACCAGCAGCGAGAACTTCATGTTGTCCGGGGCGTCGTAATAGACCTGCCTCAATTTTCTCGGGTCGACATAGATCTCAGTGGAGATATTGACGGGCTGTTTCATATACCTGCCGGCCAGCTGCCGGAGCTCCGGAGACAGCGTCGCGGAGAAAAGGAGGGTCTGCCTTTCCTTCGGGCATTGGCTGATGATCCTCTCTACATCATCGATGAATCCCATGTCCAGCATCCGATCGGCTTCGTCCAGGACCAGGATTTTGACAGCCTGCAGCCGGAGGGTTCCTCTTTCCAGATGATCCAGGATCCTTCCCGGTGTCCCGACGACGATGTCGGCATACCGCAATGCATCTATCTGAGGATTAATGGAGACACCACCGTACACGTCGATGATCTTCAACGGCCTGTACCTGGAGAAGAGCCGCAGTGCCTTGGTGACCTGGTCGGCCAGCTCCCGGGTGGGTGTCAGGACCAATGCCTGTACGCCACGGCCGTGTTCCGAATGCTGGATAAGGCCGGCACCAAAGGCCAGGGTCTTCCCGGAGCCTGTCGCCGAGCCGCCGATCACGTCCTTGCCGGCCAGCACCAGGGGTATGGTCTTTTCCTGGATATCGCTCGGTTTCTCAAAGCGATGCTCCTGAATCGAGCGTAAGACGGGTTCTATAATGCCTAGTTTTCTGAATGCTTCCATATAAACCATCCAAGAAAAAGTCAATTGAACTCTTGACAAGCCAATGCTCTTTCTTATGAACGTTTTTTCTGAAAATCTTATTTATTTAACCTATTGGTTCTGGCTTCGCTTATAAATGTATCGGTTAAAATCTGGTTTTACCATTGGAATTTCTTATCTTTTCTTTGCGGTTAGGCTCATTACAAAAATTTTGTGCCGAAATTTTTGCTGATTTTCCCCATCGCAACAAAATCTTTTTCTAATGCACCTTCTTCAAATTCTTGTGAGGCCCATTCACACTAAATCAACAGTCAGAAGATTTAAATATATCCGATGCGTGGGAATGGCCATGCTGCCCGGGTTCTCTGTGGGATACGAACTTATTTTCCTGTTCAACCTGCTGTTCAGCGTCGTCGCCGGCTATCTCATCGGGATTGAACGCGAATCCAGGGGCAAGGATGCGGGCATCAGCACCAATGTCATGGTCATCGGCGGCTCCATGCTTTTCACCTTCCTTTCCGCCCTTGTGGATCCGCAGTCTACATCCCGGATTTCAGCGCAGATCATCACCGGCATCGGTTTCCTGGGCGCCGGATTGATATTGAGGGAAAGCCACGGCCGCATCAAGAACCTCACCACCGCAGCCGGCATATGGTTTGCGGCTGCCATTGGCATGGCCATCGGCTATGGCTTCTATGTGGTTGCGTTGACAGCAACGATTGCATCCATCATTATTCCGCGTATTCCGCATATCCACAAGAAAAGCCCGGAGAGCAAAAATTTCCGCTCTTAGACAGCGCTTATTTCTTATTCAGCCATCCAAGATAATCGTTAATGTTGAATTTATCCTCGCGTGAATTCAGCCTGTTGCTCTTCTCTTTGAGCCGGTTCAGGTCGTTGACCTTTCTCGTTATGATCTTATTGATGTCTAAGGTATAATCTTCCACCAGGACGTTCACGCTCTGCTCGTTGATGTACGACGGGTAGATCACGTAATCCGCCCCGGCATCGTAGAGGTCTAATGAAGATTTGATATTCTTGGCCGTGACGATGAGGACCGCTTTCGGGCTGACGGCCTTGACGTGCGTGATGATCAATTTATTCTCCTCGTTGTCCAGCAGGCTCGAGATGACCAGCTCCACAGTCTTGAAGTCAAAATGCTCCAGGAAATACGGGTTTGCCAGCGAGTTGTAGATGAACGGGATGCCCTCTTTTTTCAGGTAGCTGATATTGGAAGGGTCATTCTCGACCACCACGACCTTTTTCCCGAACCCCTCCAGCTTGGAGAAGATTTCCTTTCCGAAATCCATGAATCCGAAGAATACGACCTGATGGCCCTGGAAAGAGGGTGCATCCGCTTCGTATTTATTCTTGAACAATCTGTCGATTATCCCTACATATCTCCCGATGAGGCCGAAGATGCGGTTGGCATACTTGATGTAATAGGACGAGAAGACCATGCTGGTGACGAGCAGGATGACCGAGATGGCGCCAATCTCTTCCGGCACGGCTCCGGCTGCAATCCCTCCTGCCACAATGATTGCCCCGAACTCGCTTACCTGCGCAAGGTTCAGGCCCACCTTGGTGGATGTCTTCATGTCATAGCCCCTCAGTTTCAACGTTATGTAGATGACGACGGGCTTGAGGAACAGGGCCAATGCCAGCAGGATTCCTGTCAGATACAATGCCTGCAGGGGGAGGTCCTGGTTGACCTGGAATCCGAAACCGACAAAGAAAAGGATGTTGAAAAACAAGATCAGGGGCTTCAGGCGGACATAGATGTCGTTCTTATAATCGGTGTTGGCCAGCACCACGCCGGCCATGAATGCCCCGATGGTTGCGCTGTAGCCGAAGAAGGGTGCTATAAAGACGAAAAAAAAGCAGACGCTTAGGCTGACCACGAACAGCAGTTCGGTGAACCGGCTCGCAAATCTTAGGATCACCTTAAGGACATATTTTGAGGCAATGTAGGCAATCACCAGCAGCGCAATCCCTTTGATCGGGAGGGACAGCAGCTGCTCCAGCGAGGGATCCATGAAGACGTTGAGCAGGGTGATGGAGATGATAGCCAATAGGTCCTGTACGATCAGGGTACCGAGGGTCAGTTTCCCTGCTACGGTCATGGTCTCTTTCTTATCTTCCACCCATTTCGCGACCAGCAGCGTGCTGCTGAACATGAAGAGGATGGCGATATAGACCGCCGACGTCACGTCGAGACCAAACCATATAGCCAGCCCGAACGCTGCCCCAAAAAATGCCAATGACTGAAGGAGCGTTGCTATGAATATATCTTTCCCCATCTGTTTCAGGTTGGAGATGTCCAGCTCCAATCCCATCAGGAACAGCAGAAACATGATGCCTATCTCGGACATGAGCCGGATCTGTTCTCCGGTTTCGCTTCCTACTGGAATGTACAGCGAAACAACCAATCCAGACAGGATGTACCCGATGATGATCGGCTGCCGCAGCAGCTTTATCACGAAAGATATGGCGGCAATTATGATAAACAGGACTCCTATTTCCTGCACAGACTGGATGGGCATCTTTCCTCGCTGCTTATTCTACAAAAGAAGATTGGGCTAACTCCTTTCCCTCTATCCCTTTAACTTCCTGCTATGTACCCCCAACAAACAATCTCTCTCTCTCTCTACTGTATGGAACTTCGGTCCGTGTCTAGGACGCTGTGCCGCTTCGGCAAGCCTTTTCCCAATCTCTTATTCTCCCTACTTCTTCCACCAGCCGGTCCGCGGTGGTGTCATCGATCATGAGGCGGCTCTTCCCGCAGTAGGGGCACACCGGCTGGATCCGTGAGCCTTTTCGATAGGAAAACTTGTACCTGCATTCCACGCATATCAACTTCAGCACATCGGACATGACGGGCGCTGCCTTGGGTTTTGCCTCTGCTTCTCTCTTTTTTTGATCCTCTCTCAGGACCTGTTCATGGCAGCTGACGCAGCGGATTGTTTTCCCGTCGCTGCCGTACCGTATGCTCTCGAAGTCAAATTTCTTCTTGCAGTCCGTGCATGCATATGAACCCGATTTCCACCATCTCACATTCTCACCTTCTTTATTTTTTACTTCCGAAATAAAAGAACTTGTCGATGGATACCTCTTCCGGTTTTGTATCGCCGTAGCGTGGCCTTTGCTGGAGCGGCGGCTTCTCGTTCTGCCGACCGTCTGCGACGGGGGTTTCTTCCTGCGGTAGCTGAACTGCCGGCTTCTCCCGGGCAACTGCAAGGCATCGCTTGATCTCCGCAATTTCTCCGTTCAGCCTGCCGATCGTTTCCCGGATGCCTGCGAACTCCGCAGCAAACTTCTTGCCCTGCGTCTCGATCATCATCTCCATCCTTCGCTGGAGGAAATAGGCGTCCAAGTCAGATGGCTGCGGTTGGGACAGGTCGGCGGTTGACATCTTTTCTTCACGCTCAGTCATGGAAGTTCTCTTTGATGAACGTCACCATCATCTCGTTTCCCGCGAGGCCATACGCTTCCAATGCTTTGGAGACATGCTCCTCTTTCATGCAGAGGTCCCCTACAGCGTTCAGCCTTTCCTTATCCTCGGCGATTTCAAAGGCCTTGATGGCGTAGTCATATTCTTTCTCCTCTACGCACCGGCTTCCCAATTCAAGCAGTTTGGCCTTGTCTTTTATCTTTGAGAATATCTCAAATGCATAATCAAAACGGTACCGGCTTACGCACTGGTCCCCGACCTCAATCAGCTTTCCGGTGTCGCCGATGGCCAGGAACGCCTTCATCGCAGGCGCTACCTTGCTCTCGTCGAGGCACTTCTTCCCGACTTCCAGCAATTTCTCCTTGTTGCCGGCCAGCTTGTAGACTTCGATGCCGTTGTCAAACTGCACCAGTTTCAGGTAGTCCTCGGCCACCTCGTTCAGCTTCGGTTTGTTGCCGGCAAGGACGAACGCTTTCACCGCGTCGTTGAGGTTTCCCCTTTTCCGGTACTCTTCTCCCAGCGAGGTGAGGATGCCCTGCTTCATATCCGGGCTGAACATGGACAAGTTGAGGTTTTCCAGCCCTTTTTTCAGCAGCTGGGGCACGATCTTGCTGAACTTATCCGCACCCTGCTTCTGGTTCAGGAACTCGGCATTCGACTCTGCAATCGTGGTCACCATCTTCTGGATGGTCTTTGTGTCGTTGTCCATGCTCTCCCTCTTATACGATTTCGATGCCCAGGTCCCTTCCCATCCGGTTCTTCTGGATCTCCTGGCTTCTCTTGTCCTTTTTGCCGACAATCCATGGCGAAACGACGCCGGTCATGATGGTCATCACGCGGATCTTTCCCTTCATGTCTTCGTTGACCCTCGCGCCCCAGATGACATTGGCGTCTGCGTCCATGTTCTGCGTGACCAATTCACCTACTCTTGCCACTTCATCCAGTGTCATGTCCGGGCCGCCTTCGATGTGGATAAGGGCTCCTTCGGCCCCTTTGTAATCAATGTCCAACAGGGGGTTGGATAGCGCGCCCTGGACCGCCTGATCCACCTTGTTGGTGGTGTCCGAGGATCCTACGCCAATAGCTGCTACGCCGCCGCCCTTCATGATGGCCTTTACATCCGCAAAGTCCAGGTTGACGAGGCTGGGGACCGAGATAGTCTCCACAATACCTCTTATCATGGTCGCAACCAATTCGTTGGCTACGGCGAATGCCTGCTGCACCGGCAGGTTTCCGGCAATGGCTGCCAGCCTGTTATTGTCAATGACGATGGCAGTGTCGCATACTTCTCTCAATTGGGAAAGGCCGAATTCGGCTTTATCGATCCGTACCCTCTCCATCTTAAAAGGCATGGTGACGGTCCCGATGACGATAGCTCCTGTCTCTTTCGCGATGTTGGCGATGAACGGGGCTGCTCCTGTACCTGTGCCGCCACCCATTCCTGCGCAGACAAAGACCATGTCTGCTCCTTTCAGGACCTCCTTGATCTCGTTGACCGTCTCTTGGGCTGCTTGGGTGCCTTTTGCAGGGAATCCGCCGCATCCCAGGCCGCGGGTCACATTCCGGCCGATGAGGAATTTGATATCCGCTTCGGTCATGTCGAGGTGCTGCTGGTCGGTGTTGCAGGCCATGATTTCTGCTCCTTTCACACCTTTCTTATACAGCCAGCTGATCATGTTGTTGCCGGCTCCGCCAACGCCTATCACCTTGATGTTGGCCTGACCTACTTCGTTGATACTTCCTGTTCTCTGGCTCTTTAGCGCATTGTCTAGGACAAATTCCATTTGGTTCAACCCCCTTTGGTTATTTTACTGGTTTGCCGCTCTTCCGAATCAAAGAAAAAACGAAAAATCCGCTGCTTGGCTAAGCTTGATTGTTTTTCCCTCTTTTTCATTGAATGCTTCGATTTACCGATGCTCTCGTGTTTTGGGCAAGGGCATGATTGCGTGGTGAAACTAGTATATAAATCTTACTATTAATATAGCTTTTTGTATATTAATTTAGCAAAATATCCATGCAGATTGCTTGGGAAAGGGGGGTGTAAGCGTCTTTTTGACCTACCTTACCTACTCTAGAAAAGCTTAAATAGTAGGTCTGGTATAAGGCCCCTTCAAGATTTCTTCCTGTGCCTAAGGTGAAAATGGCTCCTCTGCCCCATTTACCTCTATTTATGGGGTAAAAGGGAAAGAAGGCTGCTGCTGAGCAACAGCGGCAGAATGAAGCCCGGAAATCATAAACATCATGGAGGGATGCCGATGAGACACATGGATCGTGCAGGATGGGATGACGACGAAGAAGGCGACCAGGAAGACTACTAGGCGACTCTTGTTCTTGTCCTTTTTTCAGCTACGCTACGCTCTTTTTTCCAAAGTTTTTTATAATTTTTAACCTATTGCTTGTTGTGACCCCATGGTTTCCTTAGACACTGCATTTCTGCAAAGCGTATCTTGGCCGGAGATTTTCCTCTTTCTCTTCGCTGTGATCTTTACTTTTGTCTTCGGCAGCGTGCTGAACTTCGTCCTGATCAAGTATCTTCGGCAGAAGACCCGGCCGGATGTCTACAAGCCGGTTTCCAAGCTGGTGATGTATACTGTTTACGCGCTTGGCTTCTATTTCTCGTTTCAGCGCATCCTCCATTTCAATCTCCCGGCGGGCCTGGCTGCCTTGGGAGTGCTGGGTATCGCGCTGCTGCTGCCGACCGTGCCTATCCTGCAGAACATTGCTGCGGGCATCGTCCTTTCTTTCGAGCGCCCGTTCCGGGAGGAAGATGTGGTCGAAGTGAACGGCACCTTGTGTAAGGTCAAAGACATCATGCTCCGGAAGACCCGATTCCGGTCGATGGACGGGAAAATCATCACCCTCCCGAACCTCTCTTTCATCACAGGGACACCGATCATCAACTACAGCAGGGGGGAATTCATCAAGATTGTCCTGGTCATCGATATCGCGCCGGATTCGGACCGGAATAAGGCCATGGATATCATCAAACAGATCTGCACCGACAACCCCAATATCCTTCCCAATGTGCCAGAGAAAAAGCTGAACATGGTCCGCCGCTTTTTAGAGGTGCCGAAGAATTTTTTCACCATTCCGCGAAATATCAAATCATTGAATCCGCAGGTCACTATACAGAATGTGACGAAGGACAAGATCGGCATCGAGGTGTGGTTCTGGACGTGGGATATCCTCATGAAGGAGAAGATTGTGTCTGCCTTCTACAGCCGTCTTATCGAGGAGTTCAGCAAAGCGGGGATTAAATTTGGATAAAGCATTTTCTGCAGAAGACACCTGCAATTCCATTGGGTCTCCTTTTGACAATGAGAGCCCTTCCCCCTACTCTTTGTCCAGCGTTACCATTGGTAAATAGCAAAAGATTTAAATACTAGTATCTTTTCCGTCCTACTGAAGTGACTGCGAGGTGGTCAAAATCAATAAGACTACAAAACTAATGTTGGGGGCTATTCTAGCCGTATTTTTACTCTCGGTAGTGAGTGCGCAAACCGCGAGCATGTTGAAGATCAACAGTTTTAAGGCCTATGTCAATGGCGACAAGGATTCCGGAACCGTTGACGTGAAGCCGGAAGACACGGTCGAGATCGAGTTTGATGTGGAGAACATCTTCCCGAAGACCGGCGGCCTTGATATCGAGGATATCGAAGTAACCGCTTTTATCGACGGAATTGATGACGATGACGACCTGGACCCGGATGACGAGCCGGATGAGTTTGATCTGGAGCCCGGGGACGAAGAATCGGTCACCCTCGAATTTTCCATTCCTCTGGAAGTAGAGGACAAGAGTTTTGACCTCAAGATTGAAGTCCGGGGAACCGACACCAACAACACGGTCCACACGATTACAGAAGAGAGGACCATCAAGGTGGACAAGGAGACCCATGAGCTGCTGCTGCGGAGAGCCGAACTGCTTACCAGCAACCTGAAGTGCAGCCGGAACACCCAAGTGGACCTTAACATCGTGAACATCGGCACCAGCAAGGAAGATGTTGTGGTGCGGGTCACCAACGTGGAGTTGGGCCTCGCGTTCCAGGACAGCTTTGAGATGGACGATGACCCGTTCGACTCGGACAGCAAGTATTCCAAGAGCATCCCTTTGACCGTATCAAAGGATGCCGAAGCATCGGAATACCAGATCAATGTCCGCGCGACCTATGACAAGGGCGGCCGATTTGTGGAGAAAAACCTTCCGCTGAATGTAGAGGCCTGCGAGCCTGCCAAGCCGGCAACGCCGCAGCAGGACACCACGGTTGTGGTGCAGCAGCCTCCGACTACGCAGCCTACGGTCACGCAGCCTGTAGTGGTAGCGCAGCCGGACGAGACCGCTGAATCAGCAAGCATCTTTGGCGGCTCCATGACCCTGCCCCTCCTGATCGGGCTGGAAGTGCTGGTCATCATCGTGGCGATCGTGCTGGTCGCGGCCTGGGCAAGGCGCCGAAGGCCTTAATTTCTTTTTTATTTTCATTACTTTTTAGTAATAATAGACAGAAAGGTTTAAAAAGTCTGTAATCTTCCCCTACCTCATGATTGTCCAAAAAGAATTTTTACACCGCCTGAAGCGCGATTTCAGCCTGAACATCTATGAAGTGAAGATATGGACGGCCCTGCTGTCCAGGGGCATCGCCACGGCCGGCGAACTGGCGGACATCTCCGGCGTGCCGCGTTCCAGGTGCTATGACGTTCTCGAAACTTTGGAGAAGAAGAATTTCATCATCATGAAGATCGGGAAGCCGATCAAATACATTGCGGTGCAGCCCGAGGAGATCATCGAGCGGGTGAAGAAGCACCTGAACAAAGAGACGGATGTCAGCCTGCGCATGCTCGACGAGATCAAGGGCACGGATGTCTTCCGGGAGCTTGAATTGCTGCACCATTCGGGCATCGAGCACGTGGACGTGGAGAAGATCTCCAATTCCCTGCGGGGCCGCGATCAGATTTACGGCGCCATCAAGAACATGCTGCAGGATGCCAAGAAGTCCGTGGTGGTGGCCACCACAGAAACCGGGTTTGACCGGAAGGCGAAGCTGCTGCATGCCGCCATGGGGACCCTTTCCAAGCGGGGCATCCGGGTCAAGGTCCTGACCCTGCGGGAAGATGCAAAGATGGAAGGCGCCAAAGTAAAGCCGCTGTCCTACCCGATGCGCTTTGTCAGCATCGATTCCGAGCAGATGATCTTTTTCATCACTTCCGACGAGACCTCGCCAGGCTACGATACCGCGGTCTGGATCCGCAGCCCGTTCACGGTCGCTGCGCTGGAGCGGCTGGTTGACTCTAACGGAAAAGCTTAAAAATAAGTTCCAAATTTTTTAAATATTCTTGAGGAGAGATTTTATGGACTACACACCACAACCTGTATTGAGGACATTCCTCTTTCCAAAACAGATGGCAGACTCTTTCCCGCATTACGGCGGTGTTGGGATCAGCGTTCATGCCAGACCTATCGACGGAGACGCACCAAGGTGTAGGGGAGACATTCAATTTTTTCTTGTGCCTAAAAACAATGCCTTGGGAGAAATGCCTATCGGTGTCGTTCACCATTCTTCAGATGACCCTGAGCAGTTGATTGCAGATGCAATTCATATGGCGACCGGCCAGATGACGGTGCCCGGATTTTTGGCGGGCTATAAAGCAAATCATCCTCACACCTTGGGGGTGGATTTTTCGACAGATTCTTCCACAACAGGCCTTTATCGGGCAGTAACAGAACCTCCTTCAAAGAAGGAGGCACCTTACGAAACGTCGGGTGGTATCCAGGACGTGCTTGTTGACGTGCTACAGCACTTTCAGCAGGAGAATGACGTACAACTGCGCCTTTTTTTGACGATTCAGTCCATCCTTCAGGGCAGGATCTGATTATGCATGTCTTGATGCAGTACAATAGGGATAGGGCCAGAAGGCAATAGGCTAACATGCAAAACGCTGAAAATCAAATAATGGCACTGATTGATGTCAGGAATACTGAGGAAAATCCTGTAGGAGAGCAGCTAGGAAGCCTTGGACTCTCTCTTGGGAGCATTGATGGCAAAGTGTTGGACATAGGTGCAGGCCCAAATGCAGCTCTTGTCAATCACCTTCGTAAGAATGGAAAATCAGCCGTGGCATTGGATACTCGCTTTAATTCGGGTACCCACTATGGGGCAAAGGCGGGTCATTATGCCCAAGGGCAATCAGATGGTTCATTGCCCTTCAGAGACGGCTCTTTTGATCTGGTTGTTGCGCATTTCTTTCCGGTACTTTACGGAGGTTTTTCGGGCATATTTGATGCCTTTAGGGAAGAGCTTGAAACAGAGGGAGGAACCCCCAGTCCAGCATTTACTGAGTTCGAACAAAGGATACGGAAGCAGGCCGATTTTTATATCAGGGAGGCACTGCGCCTGGTCGACAAAGAAAAGGGAAAGATCGTTGTTTATCCGTCGCTTCCTATGCTGCAGCAGAAGCTGGGTGAGCATATTGTGCAAAGTGGCTTTCTTTTGCGCCACGAAGAGGGAGGTGTAGGCTATCTGCCAACACCGCGCAACGATCCGGCAACATATAGGACATTTGACTCCTTTTTGCAGAGGTTATTTTATGCTGCTGATTACCGGACTATTTTGGAGCCATTTCAGAGTCCCAAGGGGACATGGAGTGAAGTAAGACCAGAGCAAAGAAGATAGCTACCGTTTAACAACTAACATTTTTCCGCAACCCAGCGAAAGCGAAAGCTTTCTGGGGTCCGAAAATCTTCAGGATTTTCGTAACCTTTATATACCCCCACCGCATTTACCGGATGCAATAATACTTCTGGCGAATGCTTCTGAGCGATTCACATGAGTGATGAAAAAGAATACATGAAGACCGGGACAACGACGGTAGCCATTGTCTGCAGAGACGGCATTGTCCTTTGTGCCGATAAGCGGGTCACCTCGGGCTATCTGGTTTCTTATAAGAAATTCCAGAAGATCATCCCTATTACGGACAACATCGCGGTTACGGTAGCGGGTACGGTGTCAGATGTCCAGCTGCTGGTCAAATTAATCAGGGCCGAGCTGGAACTGAAGAAGATCCGTACCAAGCGGGAAGCTACGGTCAAGGAGGCTACCAACCTGTTGGCCAATATGGTCTATAACAACATCCGGCGGATGAGCATGATCCCGGGCATTTCGCATTTTGTGATTGGCGGAAAGGACGACACGGGCTTTTACGCATATGATGTGGGCGCCGACGGCTCGATTGTGCCGTGCGATGAGTATGTCTCTTCCGGTTCAGGAAGCGTCATGGCCTATGGTGTCCTGGAGACCTTGTTCAAGAAGGATTTGAGCGTCGAGGAAGGCGTCAAATTGGGCGTGAAGGCCATCAATGCAGCGGTCCAGCGGGATATCGCGTCCGGAAACGGTGTGGATGTAGTCACAATCACCAAAGACGGCGTTAAGCATCATTTAAGCAAAGAAATCGACATGAGCATTGAAGCCTAAGGAAATATTCTGCCCCGGCTGATATACTTGCCTCTTAAAACTGTTCTAGTGAATGCACGATGAGTGAAATCATAAAAGAAATCATGAAGTACCTGCCCGCTGACAAGATCAGCGAGGCCGCGTTTGAAGCAGCCAATATAGTCCTCTACACCAAGGATGCGGACTTCTTCCTGAACAACAATGGCGTCATCAAGCAGGTGGTGGACGCCATCAAGAAACGCGTTGAATTAAGGCCGGATCCGTCTGTCACATTGGACATGGAGAAGGCTGAGAAGGAGATCAGGGCCATCATCCCTGAAGAAGCGGGCATCGACCAGGTATTGTTCGATCCGCAGCGCTCCCAGGTGGTGATCGAGGCGGAAAAACCGGGTCTGGCCATCGGGAAACAGGGCGCTTTCCTGCGCGACATCCGCGCCAAGACCTTATGGGTGCCGTTGATCAAGCGCAAGCCGGCCATCCGCTCCAAGCTGATTGAGAATGTCCGGGCGGTATTGTACCAGCATTCGGACTACCGCAGAAAATTCCTGGATAAGGTAGGCCATCGCATCTATGACGGCTGGATGCGGGAGAAGAAGAACGAATGGGTCAGGGTCAGCTATCTGGGCGGTGCGCGCCAGGTGGGAAGAAGCTGCATGCTGCTGCAGACTCCAGAATCGCGAATTTTGCTGGATTGCGGCATCAACGTGGCGTCGGACACCGAGGCTTACCCGTATCTGGAGGCCCCGGAATTTGATATCAAGCAGCTGGACGCTGTCATTGTCAGCCATTCTCACATGGACCACGTCGGTTTTGTACCTTACCTGTTCAAGTACGGCTACCGCGGCCCTGTCTACTGCACGGCACCTACGCGGGATGTCTCGGCGCTGATGCAGCTGGATCTGATAAAGATCGCGAAAAACGACGGCAAAGAGCCGCCGTATTCGGCGGATGACGTGAAAGAGCAGGTCAAGCACACCATCACGCTGGATTATGAAGAGGTCACGGACATCACCCCGGACGTACGGATTACGCTGTACAATGCCGGCCATATCCTCGGAAGCGCGATGGTGCACCTGCATGTCGGCAACGGCCTGCATAACCTTCTTTACACCGGCGACCTGAAATATGGCTTTACGCAATTGCTGGATCCCGCGGTCACCCGGTTCCCCCGCCTGGAAACGCTGATGATCGAGTCCACCTACGGCGGAAAAGAATGTCTCAGCCCTTCCCGGCAGGAATCCGAGGACAAATTTGTAGCTATCATCACCGATACCATCCAGGCCGGCGGAAAAGTATTGGTGCCGACGCTCGGTTCTGGCCGTGCGCAGGAAGTGCTAGTGATCATCGAGAACGCGATCCGGAACAAGAAACTCAGCGATGAGCTGAAGGTCTTCATTGACGGCATGGTCTGGGATATCACTGCCATCCATACGGCCTATCCGGAATTCCTGAACAGCAATGTCCGCAAGCAGATCTTCCACAAGGATCAGAACCCGTTTTTATCTCCTGTATTCAAGGAGGTGGGCAGCGTCAAGGAACGCAAGCAGATCGTTGAGGAGACCGGACCGTGTTTGATATTGGCGACTTCGGGGATGCTGGTCGGTGGCCCTTCTGTTGAGTACCTCAAGATGCTGGGAGAGAATCCTAAAAACACGCTGATTTTTGTGACCTACCAGGGCGAAGGCTCGCTGGGAAGGCGGATCCAGCGCGGCATGCACGAGATTAACATGGGCTCCATGGCAAAGCCGGAGATGCTGAACATACGCATGCGCATCGAGACCGTGGAAGGTTTTTCGGGCCACTCGCCGCGCAAGGAACTATTGAATTTTGTCCACCGCTGCGACCCCCGGCCGAAGAAAGTGCTGGTGAACCATGGCGAGAACACCCGCTGCCTGGACCTGGCAAGCTCGATCCACAAGGCCTACCGAATTGAAACAATTGCGCCGAAGAATCTCGAGACGATACGGGTCAAGTAAGGATTATTCTCTTAATTTTCTTTTCTTGAAGAAGGTGATGTAGCCGGTTATTAACCCAAGCAGCAGAAGCCCGAGGGCTATAGGCGGGGATTCCCCGGATAGGAAAAGGATTGCTGCTGCCACTATCAGAAAAGGTGCGCTGAATTTCCAGATGAACCTGACCTCAAACTTGCCGTATGCGGTATCCACCAGTTCGGATTCTCCATTTTTCTTTTTTGGTGCGGATTTTATTTCTTTGCTGAACTTTTCAAGCCGATCTGCGGTGACTTCGGGAAAGCTGTAGCCAGAGTGGCCGCATGCGTTGCAGATGTACATCGTCGGCAGCGCGCCCAGCTGCTGCATCGTCGATTTGTCCATGCGGATGTTTGCGGACTTGCATTTTGGGCAGATGCGGA
>JAGVYO010000001.1 GCA_018303225.1 Candidatus Woesearchaeota archaeon | reverse complement strand
GAATATTTCTGAGGCAGTATCTTTACAATGATGGGGATCGTCCAGTATAAACTGAAGAACCATGCCTGTCTTCCAATAGGATGCAGGACAAATAGGGCAATGGCTGCCAATGGAACCACTATGCTGACTTTCATCCTATCCTTGTTCACGCCGAAATAATACGCTGCGAAAAGCATGGGCAGAAGCCGTACAAGATTAAGGGCCGTCCATTCGCTTCCGACTGTGAAGAAATTTGCCAGCTCAGCAATCAATACAGCCGCAACACCCACCACCGGCCCAAGGAAACTTCCTGCAATTGGCCCGAAAAACTGGAACAGTGTGAAGAACTGGTTATCGGTGCCTACCAATGCCGAAAAATTGATGCGCTGGCCCGCGAATGCCAATGCGCTGAACAGAATCAGAAACACAAACCCTTTTTTGGTCATGATTTTCTTTAGCTCCATGGTGAAACACCCCAGAGCCATGCATGTCGGTCTATTTATAAATTTTTTTACTCATTTTTCAAGGATTAGTAAATCACCCACATTAATCCCGTTCTCTTTGCTGAACCCCTTATTCACTTCCAGCACGTATTGCGCAGGCGCCGCAGAGACATACACGATGCAGCTTTCCGTCCTGCACGGCTCGGCTTCCTGGATGTCTACAATTACATTGTCCGCATCAATGAATACCATATCCAACGGAATCAGTGTATTCTTCATCCAGAAGCGCTGCGTCATCTCCTCCCCAAAGATGAACAGCATGCCTTTATCAGCACCCAATTCCTCCCTGAACATGAGGCCTTGCTGCCATTCCGCAGCTTCATCGGCAATCTCCACTTGCACCGGAATCTCCTTTCCGTCGGCCAGCAAGGTCACGGTGCTCCATTCGCTTTTCGTACAGCCTGCCAGTAAAAGGACCATTATGAAAATAAGCTTCTTTATCATGGTTTATGCCGTCTGGATTTTAGCGGACTTCTTATACAAGTTAAATATGAAAAACAAAGCCACGATCAGCATTGCGACATTCAATAACTGCCCCATGGTCAAATTAAAAACAATAAATCCAAGCTGCGAATCCGGCTCGCGCACGAACTCAATGAAGAAGCGCAGCACGCTGTATAGGAGCGTAAATGTCCAGAACAGCATCCCTTTCGGTAGCTTCTTCTCTTTCAGGTACCACAACACGCCGAAGATGATGAAATTCTTGGCTGATTCGTACAATTGGGACGGATGGCGGAAGCCTTCGTATCCCTGAAATTGGACAGCCCATGGGACCGTTGTAATCCTGCCCACCAGCTCTCCGTTTAGGAAGTTCCCGATTCTTCCCAATGCCAATGCCAGCGCAGCCGGGATCACAACGATATCAGCCAGTGCCAGCAAATCAAATTTCTTTTTCCGGGAGAACCAATACGCAGCCACGATAGCCCCTGCAAGGCCGCCATGAAAACTGAGGCCGCCGTGCCATACTGCAAACACCTCCAGCGGCTTTTGGAGATAATACACCATATTATAGAAAACAACGTAAAACAATCGTGCACCGATCACAACGCCGATCAGTTCATAAAAAATTAAATCAGAGAGGTCATCTTTGCTTAGCCCCATCTCCCGCTTCCGTGCCAGATGCTGGATCATGAAATACGCGATGATGAAACCCAGCACATAGATGATGCCGTAGTACCTCACTTCCAGCGGCCCTATCCGGAACAATACCGGGTCGATGGAGTGGTAAAACATCTACTCCCCCTTGCTGAAAGAGCGGTAGAATCCGATGCGGTTTAGGACAAGCAGGCCGTAAAACACAATCACGTTCAACACCGTAAAGATCTGGACAAATATCTGCACATCCCATCCGAATTTCTGCAGCCCCATGCCCGCGAGATAATAAGCGATTCCGAACCCCAACAGGACTGCGGTGCTGAACACAAATACGCTTGCATAGAAGGGAATTTTCCGGAACAGGATGGAAAGACTCTTCCGCAAGACCCCTTCTGTTTTCCAGGAAGCGGCAAACAGCGAATGAGTGATGTTCAGCCAGGTGTAGGTAAACAAGAAAAAAATAACCGACAGGACAATGGCCATAATTTGGAGGAATTCCGGACGCAATCCGCTCTGCAGGATGCCGCCGATGGCAAGATAAACAGCCATGAAGATGGCCATGAGGAGAAGGTTCATCCCGTAAAACCGGGACAGCATCCTGAAATCCAACTCGCTATTTTTTTCCATCTTCCGGATGAGGTGCAGCACACTGTACTTGAAGAGCGACGAGGAGCATGACAGCGATGACGCTGAAACTCAGTGCGATGCCGCCGGATGCAGGCAGGGAAGGCACAAGGGCAGACATCGAACGCTGCAGGAAATACAACACGAAAAAGAACAGGATGTCCAGCAGTACCGTACCCCCCACGAGCGGAAGGTTCTTCCCAACTGCGGAGAATACATCTCCGTAAAGATTCTTATGCAGCCATCCCTTTTTCATGCCCTTTCATTCGTTGGCAGCCTATATAAAATTTTGGTTTGGCAATTCGTTGAGAACAAGATTTAAATAGGCTTAGCCCCAAAATAAGGGGCATGTACGATGTAATCAGCGTAGGCTCCGCCACCCTGGACGTGTTCGCGAAAACAAAATTCTCAGAGCTGATCAAGATAATGGACAGCAGGGGCGAAACAGACCTTCTGGCGTATCCGACCGGCGCCAAGATTCTGATAGAAGACCTTGAGTTCACCACCGGCGGCGGCGGGACCAATACGGCCGTCGCTTTTTCAAGAATGGGCCACAAGGTGGCTTGGCTCGGCAAGCTCGGAAACGACGAGAATTCCGAATTCATCCTTAAGGATCTGA
The DNA here is from genome assembly GCA_018303225.1 of Candidatus Woesearchaeota archaeon. Classification (GTDB taxonomy): domain Archaea; phylum Nanobdellota; class Nanobdellia; order Woesearchaeales; family JAGVYO01; genus JAGVYO01. The sequence continues at coordinate 17,537 of JAGVYO010000001.1, read as the reverse complement.
AGAAAGAGAAAGTCATCCCATTGGCTGTCCGCGGAAACATCCACGGCGGCTATTCCATCATCCTGGATTCCATCGAGCACGACCGCACCATCCTCGCCTATAAGGGGGCCAACGACGATCTTGAATTCAGCGAAGTGCCGCTGAAGAAACTCAAAACAAGATGGTTCTACTTCTCTTCCATGCTCGGCAAATCCTTTCAGACCCTGGAGAAATTGGCGTTGTTTGCAGAAAAAAATAAAATAAAAATTGCGTTCAATGCCAGCTCCTATCTGGCCAAAAAAGGCGCTAACTACCTGAAAAACATACTCAAGCGAACTGACCTCTTTGTCCTGAACAAAGAGGAGGCCGCTGACCTGGTAGGTGAAGGGGAAATTCAGGAACTTCTGAAGAAAATAAACAGGTTAGGGCCGAAAATAGCAGTCATCACAGATGGAAAAAAAGGCGCAGCCGCGTTCGACGGGAAGAGATTCTATACGGCATTGCCGCACAACATAAGGGTAGTAGAGACCACCGGTGCCGGAGACGCCTTTGCCGCCTCGTTCCTTTCCGGCTGGCTCAAAAAGAAAAGCATCGAATTTGCGCTTAAAATGGCGGTCACCAACGCCGAGTCCGTCATCCAGCATCACGGGGCAAAAAATAAACTCCTCACGTATAAAGAAGCCCTGCGCATCCTTAAGAAAGCGCCCGTCAGAATCCATGTTCGCCCTTGAGGGGAACGAACATAAACTCGCCTAAATTCTTCGTCATCAATTTTCCCTTTTTCTTGATCCCTTTGATCATCTCCTGGCCGAAAGAGCCGCCCACAGGGGCGACAATGACGCCGTTTTCTTTGAGCTGGGCAATAAGTGGATCCGGGATTCCGGGGCATGCCGCAGTCACCATGATCTTGTCGTACGGAGCTTCCTTTTCGTAGCCCTTGCTGCCGTCATGGCATACCACCTCCACATTTTTCAGCTTCAATCGCAGTATATTCTCTTTTGCGTAATTGCAGAGCTCGGGAATGATTTCAGTGGTGATTACCTTCTTGCACAATCTGGACATGATGGCGGCGCAATACCCCGATCCGGCACCCACCTCCAGCACCTTGTCGGTCTTCCTCAGCTCAAGGGTCTGGATCATCAGCATCACAGTAGTGGGCTGCGAAATGGTCTGCCCGTGGCCGATCGGGAGCGGATAATCGCCATAGGCCTGATCCAGATATTCCGGCAGAATAAACGCTTCCCGGGGAACCGCCGAAAATGCATTCAGCAGCTTTTCATCCGTGATCAGTTTGGAGTCCTTCCAATACCTAACGAGATCTTCTTTTCTCCGGGTCATGGGGATGGTGGTCTCCGGTGGGGCGCTCGAAGAAAGGAGTGGCCTTCAAAAAACGGGGCAGCCGCGTGATAGGCCTCAGAAACCGGACAAACCGCTCGCTGCGGCTGATGCTTCCCACTTTCTCGGCTTCCCTTACGACGCGCGAAACTTCCTTCTCCACTTCCAGGCTTTCGTGCAGGATCTTCTGCCCCTGCACAAGCCCTTCGGGAGACACAATCAAGGCGGCAAAGCCCTCGAACAGGCGGAAGAAGAGAAAAAACGGAAATACAGCGATGATGTCCAGCCAGCTTTCCTTCAGGAACCGCTTGAAGTTTCGTATCCGTATCCACTTGAATATCAGGTCCAGGACAAATACGAAAATAACGAATCCGTCCGCTATATCCATATACAATGCATAGGGCGCGACTTGCTCATGGAAGAAAATCTCCCCAAGGATGATGGCTCCCAGCACAACCAGGAGGTAAGGGATGCTCCTGTCCACCCACACCTCTACCTTATGCATCCACGGTTTCATGGTTCCCTATCCTTGAAAAGTACCTATATTAACCTTTCGAGAAAAAAGATTTGGACAACGGAAAACAAAAAAGAGGTATGTCGGAAAAATCCAGGGGAAACCATGGGCCTCATCTCTCAATCACGCATATCCGTTTGCTCAGCGACTTGTGGAGGTACCATTCAAATGAATTCTTTAATTTTAATTTATTCTTCACAATCAGCTTCCGGTAAGGGATTGAGTCTGGAAATGAGACAACTGCCCTCTTTCCCAACACCTTCCTCAGTTTTTTAAGAAAACTGCCGTACAGCTTTTCCGGCTCCTTGACCTCTGTATTTCTTCCATACGGCAAATCTGTGACGAGATAATCCGCCTTTTCCTTCATCTTCAGCGCATCCCTTCGTATCAATTTAAAATTCCTGATCTTATAATGCGCCAGATTGATCCGCGCCTTTTCCAATAGCCGTTTGTCGATATCGCAGCCAACGGCTTTTAATCCCATCAATCCGGCTTCGATGAGAATGCCTCCCGAGCCGCAGAACGGATCAACCACTGTTTCCCCTTTCGTGGCACCCGTCAGGTTCACCATGCACCGCGCCAGTTTTGGATGGAGGGATGTCGGATGATGCGCAGGCCGCTTGTGCGCTTTGCGCTGCTCAAATTCTCCTTTGTTCCTGGATATCAGCAGGCCGCCTACAATTTTATCTTCCAGGATTAGAAACTCAATCGCTGTTTTTGGCTTTTCCAGATCCACCTTTGGCTTTTCCACGCTCCGCCAGATGAAGCCGGCCAGTTCTTTCTCTTTAAGCCCTGTTTTTTTGCTGGAAAGGTTCACCATGCGCAATGAAAAGTTCTTTTTATAGATGGAATCCCAGTTAAAGGATTTCATCTCCTTTATCAGATTTTTGGGCGGACAGGAAAACAGAAATCGATACGCTTTTGACGTGAATGCAAGCCGCTTCAGGGCCTCTTTTGAGGAGTTCTCCGCAACCAGGAGATTCTCATCGCGTTCGATCTTCTTCCCATTGATTAACGACAGCGCTTCGGCTTCTGCCAGCGCAAGGTTCGTCTTCTCGAGAAGAAAGACCGTTCTCATTCCAGCTTTTTCTTTCCCAGCTTTCGGTAAGAAATATAGATGACAATGAGCAGTTCAGCAAGAATCACAGCAGGCCGCAGGTACCGGTGCAGGTCGCCGAAATAGCGGACGGTGCTGAAGAACAGCGCGAACAAACCGCCGATCATGAACCCCGTGCCCATCCATTCGTGCATGGTATTGCTCTGTTTTGGCAGGAACAGGCCCACAGCGATGGCGATCAGGGCGAGGATGGAAGAGATGACAAACGAGATGAGGTTGTGCTGCTCAAGCGCTGACATATAGTCAGAATGGCAGTTGCATTTGTAGGTTTCCGGGCAGCCTTTCTTGTCGTAGTCCCACTGGATATAGCCTCCAAAGTCCTGGCATTGCCGCTGCTCTTCCACAGAAGGCTTTTCCACATCCGGGCAATCCACGACAGGACAGCCTGCAGCTGCCTGCTCTTTGATGGCGATGGGTTCTGCCCGGGTTGAAAAATCGTCGCAGTATTCTGTCCGGTCAGGTTCCGGATAGACCGCTGCCAGAGAAGTGAAAACGAAAATAGCGAACAATACAGCAATCACGAAAATTATTGCAATCTTCCGCACATCTGCCATGTTAGCTCTTTTTTTCAGGAACGATCAGCAGGAGCAGGAGGTACGCGAGGATTCCCGGAACAATGCCGGTGAAGATCACGATCACGACCCAAACGAGCCGGATAACCGTCGGGTCTATGTCCAAATACTCTCCCAAGCCGCCGCATATACCGCCCAGCACACGGTTCGTGCGGCTGCGGTATAACCGCTTTCTGACCATTGATTCTTAGAATGATTTCTCCTTTATAAATTTTTGCTACTCCTCTTTTTCGATGTGCAATCCAAAACTTTTTAAATCATCGGCTTATCCACCCCCTTATGCCCAAAGGTCGCCCGACGAAATCCGAGATTAGGTCGAACATTGTGGAGATCCTCAATGTATTGAAAGCCGGCTATGGCTATGACATCTACCGGCATTACAAGACCCTCTTCTCGCCGGTCACGATGCGCTCCATCTACTACCATCTCAAGAAGGGGACCGAATTGGGCGAATTCAGGGTCAACGGCGTGAAAAAGGAAAAAGGAAATTTCAGTTGGGGCTCAGAGACCGAAAAGATCTATTACGAGCTGGGACCGAACGCGCAGCCCCGCGGCAACGACCGGGTAAAGAAAATCTTTGAAAAGGTTTCTCCGCTTTGATTACTTCCCTCTCAGCACCTTTCTGAAGAAGCCGATTACTGCAAATGCTTCCCGCCGGGTCAGCATGGCCTTGCCCAGCAAACGTTTCCAGACGATCTTCTGCGTCGCTTTCTGCTCCGGCGTCGAGAACTCAATCTTGTCCAATATCTGATGCACGTAATCTAAGGTCACTTCCTTCTCTTTCGCTGAGCCAAAGACGATATGGCTGTTGCTCTTTTTGCCTTCGGAATGCTTGAAGATCTCATAAAAGACAATCGCAGCCGCATGGGCCACGTTCAGCGTGGTATATGTCTTGGAGGCCGGTATGGTGACGATGAAATCGCAGTCGTTGATTTCTTTGTTGCTCAGCCCGTGGTCCTCCCTGCCGAACACCAGCGCAATCTTCCCTTTCATGCCGGCCAGCCTTTTTCCCAATTGCTCCGGATCCAGCGGCAATCTTGGGATGTTGTAGTCGGTCCCAAGAACAGCGGTTGTGCCGATGACATAGTCAAATTCTTTCAGCTGCGCATAAGGGATGATTTTGGCTTTCTTCAGGATATCTTCGGCATGGCTTGCCCGGTCGAAGGCTTCTTTGCTTTTTGGATCGCATTTGGGACTGATCAATAAGAGTTCCTTCAGCCCGAAATTCTTCATGGCCCGTGCAATGGCACCGACATTACCGGCCTTTTGCGGCTCTAACAATATGACGCTTATCATGGAGTTTGAGAATAAAGAATGTGTTATTAATCTTTCTTTATAGGATAAACGCAGCCAGAATGTTCACAAGCACCAGCCCCAGGAAAAACGCTCCGATTCCCTTCCAGATGCGGTGTGCCTTCTCCTGCGGGAAATACTTCTCCAGCGCTGCGAGCAGCATTCTTCCGCCGTCAATCGGGCCGATGGGCACGAGGTTAAACAATCCGATGCCCAAGTTCAGCAGGTAAAGCCAGTAGAACAGGCCAACAAGCCATAGGCCGAATGCGGGCAAAAAGCCTCCGAATTTTTCTTCTACATCTTTCTGGACGGCCCTATGCTGCTGGACAAAGACGCCGAGATAGGCTTCCCCGCCGTCATTCGGATGCTCGGCCAGGACAATGTCATACAATCCTCTATCGGTTTTTAATCGGATAGGGTCGCCGGCCTTCTTGGCTTTCAGCGCCTGCGTAAAGTTGGAGACATAGGTGATGGGCGTTCCGTCAATCTCCAGGACAATCTCTCCTTCCTGGAGGCCCGCGGCTTTCGCCGGGAAATCCCCCTCTGCAAAATCCGTCACCGTGACTCCGTTGAAATCGACGATGCTGTCCACAATCGGAGGCGCCAGGAACACGAACAACAGAAGGGCCACAAAAGCCAGAATGATGTTGGAGAACGGTCCGGCGGCAAACACGCTCAATTGCTCGCGCTTGGGCCTTTTCCGCAGCTCTTTTTCATCCGGCTCCACAAACGCCGCCGGAAGGATGGGAATCAAAATGCCGAGGACCGCAAAGCCCGCGGATTTGATTTTCATGCCGTACGTCCGTGCCATTATGCCGTGCGAAAACTCATGCACCAGCGCAATGATGAAGATCGAGACGATCCAGTAGAAGAACGGCACATAGAATGCTCCTTTCACTTCAAACGGCAATACCAATCCGACACCCGGAATGGCTTCCGGTTTCGTCAGAATCTGGATCATATTCTGGACCAATGCGACCGAAATCGCAATCATGCCCAGAAAGCCGACCCCAATCCCAACATACCCTATGGCGCGCATCAGCCGCGGAAAACGCCGCCCGACCTTGTCCATGAACCGCAGCCCTACCTGGGTGCGGTACATCGCGAAATACAGCAGCGGAAACAGGATCTTCTGCAGGTGGACTTTTTTCCGGTTGGCAATGATCCAGAGGCCTAGAAGAATGAAAAACACGATAGCAGCCCACGTTTGTACATCCAGCGGCATGCTTTATCCGGGAGAAAGCGCTTTTTTAAATGTTGCGGTTTACCTGTAGTCCGGGACGAGGGATCCTGCAAATCCAAATTTCTTTTTGGCCGGAAAATTAAATTCGCTGATAAAATCCGGAAGTTTTTCTGAAATGGTTGCTTTCTTTGCCACGTAGATTTGTGCCTGTCCTTGTGCCCCTGCTTCAAGCATTACCACAGCGTACAGATCCGTACTCCATGTAAGGTGCACCGACAAGCCCGGGACGATGGATTCAAGATCTAACTTATTCCCTTGGGCATCCCTAATATTGTCGCGAAATACTTTCTGGTAATCATTAATAGAATTTAAGCCCATAATTAAAATGCTCTCTTAAAAACTACTTCTTCCGGACCGGCCGCAACGCCTTGCTGCCGCACTTCCGGCAGGAGATTTTGCCTTTGATGACCTTCATGTTCGGCGCCCTGCGTTTGGTCTTGCAGACCCTGCAGACGAATATGTTGCGGAATTTTCGGATATCGGCTTCTGGGAATTTTACCATGATTCACCTACGCTTTGATCTGTTTCATCACTCGGTCGCTGAGCACCTGCCAGTACAGCACGTTGGCGCCTTCTTTGACATCGTTCTTGAGCTCTTCCGGGATCGCCATGTCAAACGTCTCGTACGTCTCTGCATCCATCACGTTGGCCATGCTGCCCTGGATGGAGAGCACCTGGGCCGTTTTCTTCTCGATGATGGGCACTTCCACATTGTCATGGCCCGGCATGACCACCACTCTTTTCTTGTTGTCGATAAGCCCCATGGCGCTGATGCGCACCTTGGCATGGCCGTGTTTTCCCGGCCGGGATGTCTGCGTGTCCATGACAACGCAGGCCGCTCCCTCAATCACGACATAGCTGCCTTTTTTCAGGCTCCCTACACTGGCTTGTTTCGTGGTCATCTCTTTTTTCCTCGATGTTTTTAACCTGTTTTGAGAAAGGCGCTCCTATTTAAACATTATGCCAGTTCCTTGGCCGCCAACTGGATGTCGCCGGCTTTTACTGTTTTCCTTCCGGCATGGGCCGCCAGCTTGATGGCTTTCTGCGCAATGACTTCCGCCCGGTCTTCAATGGCCGTCTTCAGGGCAGCTTTGGCCTTGTCCGAGACGCGCTCGGCGCCGCACTGCTTCAGGATCTTTTCCATGGCTGCCAAAGGCAATGTTTTTTCCGTCATTGAACATCCCTCTTTTCCCTCAAAGGAAAGGTAGGCTGAAAAAAAGAATGCCCCCTATTTAAACATTTTGGTGAATGCGAGTCAATCCACGCCCGGAGAACCAAAAAGGCCGTTAAAAAAGCCCCTTTTCCTTTTGCGGCCCAGATTCTGCAGCCGTTTCTCCAGCAATGCGCTGTTTTCGAACCTCTTCTCCAGCCTCCGGAACTCTGAGCTATGGTGGAGGCTTCTCCCGTTCTTGGCCTTGTACTGCAGTTTTTTGTGCAGCATCTCGTGGTGCATGACATAGTCCACCAGTTCCGGGTCTTCGGACAAAATTCTGCTGAGGGTGATGGTGTCTGTGCCGTATTCATACGATCCCAATTTCCGGAAAGACGCAGTGCCCCACGCAAGGTTCGGCTGTTCCAGCATGCCGAAAAAATATTTCTCATTGATGCGCACAAAAGAAGCTTCCAGCAACGGGTCGCTTTTTGTCTTGGGGATGACCATATGGATGTTCTTCAGGAAGGTGTGATACAGGTCCATGCCGGTTGTGTTCCGCTTATCTTTGAAGATCCTGACCATCAGCTCCTGGATGATGCCCATCTGGATCTCCGGCTGGATGGTCTTCCACTTTCTGCTCAGCCAGAACATCATCTTCTTCCCGCGCATCTTTACATTGGCATTGTAGCCCCGGAACTTGCCCGAATAGCCTAACGAGAAGGTGTGCTCCGGCACTTTTTCAGGATAGAGGTCCAGGAATGCTTCCAAGGCGAGATTCATGCCCTCAGACTTTAGAAATTTTTATTTAAATCTGTCGGAACTTACTGGCTTTGCACTTCATACCGCAGGATAGCCGCTATTTTGCCCATCTCCCTCAGTTGGGCGCCTTCCCGTGTTTCCGTGGAGATGATCATGACGGTGGTGCCCATTTTCTTGGCCTCTTCCTCGAATTTCTCGATTTTGCTGTCATCTAATTCATCCGAAAGCAGCAGCATATCCACTGCGCCCAGCTGAAGCACGCGCATCACTTCGGCTTCGCCGTAGCTGGCCATAGCCGTGTTGGTGGACAGCATCTCAAAGAATTTTCCCATGATCTTCTTCTCGCCGACGATCTCTTCCTGCGCCAGGACATCCTGGCTCTTGTCCACAAGCTCCTCCATGCCGAATTCGCCTGTGTAGGATAAATCTTTTATCGCGATAATCTTCTTCTTGACCTCGTTGGTGATGAAATCTCCCTCTACGAACTCGTATTTCGTGCGTCCCGGCCCGCCTATGATGATGCCTTTCAGCCCTTCCATCTTGAGGAACTGCTCTTTGACGTACTCAGCTACTTTCTTGTAATGGTCTATGATGGCGCCTTCCCGCTGCCGGGCGAAACGGGCCGCTGATTGTCCGCCGGCCTTAAATTTTCCAGGCACCTGCGAATGGGTCTTCAATAAATGCACAATCGTTTTTCCTTTCAATAATGCTATGTTGGCATCCCTTCTGTCCAGCACGATCAGGCCGTACGCCTCCTTGGCCTCCATCATGTCCCTTAGCAGATCAAGGACGAATTCCTTGTCGCAGCGGTAGATGCGCGTGTTCAGCGGGACCGGAGGCTCCACGCTCCATACCTTGAAATCTTCCTGTCCTTCCCGTTCCGCCACATTTCCAGAGAAAACCGCCAATCCGTGCGGCGGAGTCCTTTTGAACAGTCGCAGGTGCTGGATCATCCGCTCCAGCGCGCTGACCACATTCTTCCGGGTGGAGGATGATTTGATGTTGGCGGCCGTGCCTTGCTCCTGCGCGAGATGGTTGATGATCTTGTTGAGGTCATACTCCGCCGGGATGTAGACGCTCACCAGCTCGGTATGGCTGCCCCTATGCTGCTCCAGCTCCTTGATGAATTTCTTCAGGTCATGCTTCTGTTTGGTCGTTAGGGACATACGCTATGGTTACTGCCGAATATTTATAAACGTTTGGCTGGCGGATTACGGGCGCTTCCGATGGTTGAGAAAACCACTCGTCCGGCCAAAAATTAAATTCGCAAGATCCAAACCTTCACCGATAGATTTAAAAAGGATATACCGCTCCGAAACGCATTATCCAAGGGGCTGTAGGGTAGTCTGGCTATCCTTTCTGGTTTGGGACCAGAAGACCCCGGTTCGAAAGAACGCTCTTATGGGGCGCCGAATGTCCGGGCAGCCCCATTCTACTAAAAAATGGCAACCAAATCCGAGAAATTAGGCGCTACGAAACGCTTCGGCGCGCGCTATGGACGAACGCCTAAATACAAGTTCATCGAGGTCGAGCGCGAGCAGCGAAAGCTCCACAAGTGCCCTTACTGCAGCAAGGTAGCCGTCAAGCGCATCGCCGTGGGCATCTGGAACTGCCGCAAATGCGGCGCCAAATTCACCGGCAAGGCCTATTCTATAAAGGAAAAGATTGTCCCGATGAAGGGAAAGGTAGAGGAAAAGCCTGTCGAAGAGGCGCTTCCGGTACAGGAAGCAACCGAGGAGAAATAAGATGGCGGAATACAAGTGCTTCGAGTGCAACAAGAAAGTGGCCACTGACTATTTGCGAAAAAAAGTCCGCTGCCCGTATTGCGGCAGCAAGATGCTCTTCAAACCGAGGACTGCCACTACAAAAGTCAAGGCCGTATGAGCAAGGATCTTTCTAAAGACACCGAGCAGAAGATCGGCCAGCTTCAGCTGTACGAGCAAAGCGCCCAGTCCATCCTGGTCCAGAAGCAGCAGTTCCAGCTCCAGCAGCTGGAGATCGATTCGGCGCTGAAGGAGCTGGAGAAGACCGATGAGGCCTACAGGATCATTGGCAATATCATGGTGGCCTCCGGGAAAGAGGATCTGAAAAAGGACCTTGAGTCCAAAAAAGAGATGCTGGTCTTGCGCATCAAGGCGCTGGAAAAGCAGGAAAATCAGATCAAGGAAAAGGCGATGAAGCTGCAAAGCGAAGTAGTCAGCCAGATGAAGGAAGAATAACAACATTCTTGGACGGTTCCGATGGGCAGTGAAAAGAAAATAGATGAGGTCATCACACAGCTTTCCAATCTGAAGGAAGACGCCTCAGTGCCAAGGAATGTCAAGAACAGCATCGACCGCATCATTGCTACCCTGCAGGCGAAGACCGAGCTCTCCATCCGCAAGAGCAGGGTGCTGGGTGAATTGGACGAGATTTCCGATGACGTCAATCTCGAATCCTACATACGCATTCAGATACTGAACATCGTCAGCCTTCTGGAGAAATTGGATTAGCCCGTCAGTTCTTTCTGCCGCTGCAGGTATTCTTCCTGGCTGATCTTGCCCTGGATGTATTCCAGCTGGAGCGCTTTCAGCGGATCTGTCCCTATCGCATCGTTCGCAATCACGATAGGCTGTTCGGACAGCGTGTCCTCTTCGGCACCCGTCGTATAGTTTTTTCCAAAGGTCATGGTTATTGTGCCGATCGCTAATGCAAACACCACCAGCAACAGTGTGGCTACCAAGGGTGACAGCCCTTTTTTGTTCATTTTCGTTTCTTCGGATTTGAGACGTATTCCTTCTGGAGCAACAGCATGTAGATGAAGGTCGTGATGATGATCATTTCAAATATAGGGAACAGCACCTTTGGAGGATGGATTAATCCGGTCGCGGCAATGACCGTGACGATTTCCTCTGCGACATAGACAAGCACCGCGAAAAACAGCAGCTTCCAGGGCAGGGTGTATGCTTTTTTGTTGCGGATCCGGAAGAGCCTCAGGAAAAGGAGGATGACGATAAGCACCAGCGCCAGATTGTAATACGGCGCTACCAGCCCCAGTGCATTGGCGAAATACGGGTTCATCGGCCAGCCCTCCTGTGCTCATAAATCTGCATGACCAGTGCCGCCAGGATGAATCCTAAAATGATGGTGGGCACGATATGGGTGAGGAATGCCGAGGTATAGATGCGGAATGCTCTTAGCGCGCCCAATATTTCCTGGACCGCAAAAAACACAAGGCCGATGATCAGCAACTTCCAGGGCCGCAGTTCAATGCGCTGGTGCGAAACCCTGAACAGGCTTAGCGCGATATAGCCGGCCACCACCGACAGAATCAGGTTGGCAATCTTGAGGATGCCTTCTATGTACTCGACCACGCTATCACCTCTCTTTTGTTTTTCTGAAATCTTCTTATATAAACATTTCTCTTTTGCTCTTAAGGAAGTATCAAGAAAGCAATTCTACCATGGCGCATTGAATAGAAACTATTTTCTTTACGACAGTGCGAGCCCAAAATTTTTCGCAGAAAAATTTTGCTCCTGCCCTGCCAAAATAAAAAAATAGAAAATTTAATGGAAATTGCCACAGAAAAATATTGCGCACTTTTTACTTTAAGTGCAATTCAATCACGTCCTTATCCACTATCTCGTGATTCAGCCTTCGGATCTGCTGGCCTGGAAAACGCGTGCTCTTGCCCCATATCCTGGCGAAATTGAACTTGTCCACGAAGTCCTTGTGCAGCTTCCGGCAGAAATCTTCGATAGTGGATCCTTTCCGGATGATCAGCGGAACATCCATATCCGCTTTCTTCCCGACTTCCTTGCAGAACACCCTCATGAATCCCAACCGTCTGAAGATGATCTCCTTGACCTCCTCGGTGCCCGTGCGCTTCTCCGCAGAGATGCACAGGTCAGGTCTCGTGATTTTTCTGGCTTTTTCCACCTCTGCTTCCTCTGCCAGGTCTATCTTGTTCAGGACCGTCACGCCGGCCACATACTTCTTGTTGTCCTCAATGACGTCGATCAGTTGGTCGGGCGTAATATCCTCTCTTACCACCACATCTGCGTTGGTGATGCGGAACTCCTTGAGGATGCTTTCAATGGTCTCAAAATCGATTTTCGTCAGCTTGACCGTGGTTCCGATCCGGACACCTCCTCGCTCTTTCCGGTCGATCTTGACATCCGGTTTGCTTTCGTTCACCCGCAGATGCGAATCGCGGACTTCCTGCTGGATGATAGGCAGGTGCTCAGGATGAAACACATCCACCATAAACAGTACGAGATCGGCGCTCATCGCGCATGACAACACCTCTTTTCCGCGGCCTCGTCCGGAGGCAGCGCCGGCCACGATGCCCGGCACGTCCAGAATCTGGATTTTGGCGGATTTATATTCCATCAGTCCCGGGATGCAGGTCAATGTGGTGAACGCATATGCCGCCACCTTCGATTCAGCATCGGTCAATGCATTCAGCAGCGTGCTTTTTCCGACCGATGGGAATCCAACGAGAATGACCGTGCCGTCCCCTGTTTTGCGGACCGTATAGCCGCTGGTTTTTCCTTTTCCCGCTACCCGCCGTTCCTGCTTATCCTTCAGCAGCGCAATTTTGGCTTTAACTAAACCGATATGGTGCTGCGTGCGCTTGTTGTACTTGGTCTTGGAGACCTCTTCTTCCAGCTCCCGGATGCGCTCATGGATGGGTGAGCGCTCCTTTGCCGGCTCTTCTTCACGGGCCATGGGATTCCGAATACGCCCCTTTGTTTAAAAGAATTACTATGCTGTGAGGCAAAGATGATTTCGAGCCTGCTTCGGCGCAGACGAGCCGGGGGACGCCCCACAGCCTTTTCTTAAAAGGCTGGCGAAAACAGATGGGACGTGAAGTCCCATTTCGCGGCCCGCACAATTACCGATAGCCGCGACACGGAGCTTTATGCTCCGTCTTGCGTGTCGGCTGAGCGTAACCAGCCGCGGGGTGGCGAGTAGGTCGAGTGCAACGAGACCGTCTGCCGCCAAGAAGGCAGGCGAGAAATATGAATGCGCATCACTTTAACAAAGACTTCAGATAATCCTTCTTGTACTCAAATCCGTTCCTTTTCGCCAGCTTGTCCAGCCCTTTCACGAAGCTGCTGCCGTACTGCGCGGCTTTTTTCTTCCGCTGCGCAAATTCAGCAGGCAGCCCGAGTGATACGGCGATATCCCTCAGGACAATCTTCTTCTGGGTTTCATTGATTTTCAGTTTAGGGTGAATCCGCATAGCCGCTTTGATCACGTCTTTGTCCAGGAACGGAACCAGAGGCGTGATGCCCAGCTCTTTTGAAATGGTTAAATCACGGACCAAATCGCGTTCCCACATGTTCTTCAGCCCGTTCCAGCATTCCGCATGAACCTTCTCCCATTTCCCTTCAAATGCCTTCCAGTGCCGGTCGTAGCCTGCGAATATCTCCTCGCTGCCAAGGCCGGAGAACAATCGTGTTGCCTTGTCTTTTCTTGCCAGGGAAGCCGCCGCATAAAACACGCTTCCAACACCCACTTTAGTCACATCCGGTTCGTTCAGCAGATTCGTGACCTTTTTTACAATCTTCTCAAATTCGTCCAGTGAAAGAATTTTAAGCTTCAAATCAAGTTTCAGCGCTTTGCTGATCTTCTGCGCCCATTCCAGGTCCTGTGACCCTTCTAAGCCAACTGAATAGCATGTGAACTTCTTTCCCATCTTCTTCGCCATAAAAGCGATGAACGTTGAATCCACCCCGCCGGAAAACAAAACGCCAAACGGCTCAACAGCATCTTTTTCAATGGATTTCAGGAGTGCATCCGAAAGGATTCTGACCTGTTCTTTTCCTTCGGACGTGCCGCTGAACGGATTCTCCAACGAAGCTACGAACGCTTTCCAGTCTTTTTCCGATGCAAAAGGATTCTCCATAACGCAAAGGGTCTTTATGCGCTTTATTAACCTTTTCCGAAATCAAAAGTTTTATAATTCCACACGGATGACGTCGTCCCATGCCCTTCACATACCACGCTTACCCTATCAAGAACGCTCTTTCTGAATTAAACACATCCGAGAAAGGATTGGCTGAAGAGGAAGCAAAGAACCGGCTTGCAACCTACGGCCCCAACGAAATAAAAGAAGGCGCCAAAGTTTCCCCTCTGAAAATCTTCCTGTCCCAGTTCAGGAGCATCGTCATCTGGATTCTGATTGGAGCAACCCTTCTTTCCGCGTTCCTGAAGGAATACATCGATGCCATTGTCATTCTGGTCATCCTCGTATTGATTGCCATTATCGGCTTTGTCCAGGAATACCGGGCTGAAAAAGCCATTGAAGCCCTGAAAAAGCTGGCGTCCCTGAAAGCGACTGTGCTGAGGGACGGAAAAAAACAGGAGATCGATGCCAAAGAGCTGGTGCCGGGCGACATCATCCTTCTCGAGACCGGCGACAAGATACCGGCCGATGCCCGGCTGATCCGGGTCCATAATCTCCAGACGCAGGAAGCCGCATTGACCGGCGAATCGCAGCCGGTGAAAAAAGACATCCTTGAAGTGCCTGAAAAAGCCCAGATCGCAGACCGGAAGAACAGCGTCTTTGCCGGCACCATTGTGGTCAGCGGCCGCGCCGATGCCGCGGTCATTGCGACAGGCATGCAGACCGAAATCGGGAAGATTGCGGCCATGATCCAGGGCGTGAAGCCCGATCCGACGCCGCTGCAGAAAAAGATGGACCAGCTGGGGAAACGGTTGGGCATCATCACTATCTTTGTCACGCTCATCGTGTTTGCCGTTGGCGTCTTGAGGGATCCTATTGCCCTGGGCCATCTTTTCAATCAGGAATGGCTTCTCTTTCTTGCGGAAGTGCGGGAGATTTTCACGACAGCCGTTGCCCTGGCCGTAGCGGCCATTCCGGAGGGCCTGCCGGCCGTGGTCACGGTTTCTTTGGCGTTAGGGACGCGGAGGATGCTCAAGAGGAATGCGCTGGTCAGGCGCTTGCCAAGTGTGGAGACCTTGGGCTCTACCACGGTCATCTGCACCGATAAGACAGGGACATTGACCATGAACGAGATGACCGTGACCAGGCTCTACACCAACGGCAAGATCATCGACGTCACCGGCACGGGATATGAAACCAAGGGCCAGTTCCTCTATCAGGGAAAACCTGTGAACACAAATGAGATTTCCCATCTGCTGATCACTGGCACTCTCAATAACAATGCCGAGCTTCGGAACAGCACGTTAATCGGAGACCCTACCGAAGGGGCCCTGATCGTGAGCGCCGCCAAAGCCGGTTACATCAAGGAAAAGCTGGAGATCGAGTATCCGCGCATCGATGAGATTGAATTTACCAGCGAGCGGAAGATGATGACCACGGTGCACAGGCATGGCCGTGAAAACGTCGCGTATGTGAAAGGAGCCCCTGAAATCGTGCTCAAGTGTTGCAGCCATATCTACCTGAATGGGGCCATAAAGAGATTGACTGAAGATATGGGGCAGCAGATCCTCCGCACCAATCAGCAATTTGCCGAACAGGCGTTGCGTGTTCTGGGGTTTGCCTATAAGACAGTAATCGATTCGCACACCGAAAAGAACCTCATCTTTCTCGGGTTGCAGGCCATGATCGATCCGCCGCGGAAAGAGGCAAAAACAGCTGTGGAGAAGTGCAGGCAGGCCGGCATCAAGATCATCATGATCACCGGCGACCACGAAACGACCGCGAAAGCCGTGGCCCAAGAAATCGGTTTGTCGGGAAAAGTGGTTACCGGAGAAAAACTCGATGAGCTGCAGAATCTGGAGGACATTGTGGAAGACATCGCGGTTTTTGCCCGGGTCAATCCGGAGCACAAGATCAAGATTGTGGACGCCCTCAAGAAAAAAGGCCATGTCGTAGCCATGACCGGCGACGGCGTGAACGATGCGCCTGCTTTGAAAAAAGCCGATCTGGGCATTTCCATGGGCATCACGGGAACGGATGTCAGCAAAGAGGCCAGCTCCATGATACTGACCGATGATAATTTTGCCTCTATCGTGAATGCGGTCGAAGAAGGCCGGGGCACCTACGACAACATCCGAAAATATCTGGCATATCTCCTGTCTGGGAACATCGCAGAAGTGCTGATTATCTTCCTGGGAATCCTGTTCGGTTTGCCGCTGCCGTTGACGGCTACCCAGATCCTCTTGATCAATCTGGTCACCGATGGTTTGCCGGCCATTGCGCTGAGTGCCGATCCGTTTGAGCCGAATGCCATGTCCAGAAAACCGCGGCAGCAGAACGAGCCGATCTATCGCGGGCTCAAGGCGTTCCTTGTCTACTATCCTATTGCAGTTACCATTGCGGCATTGGCGATCTTCAGCTGGATTTATTTCAATGAAGGAAACCTGTTGAAGGCGCAGACCGCAGCTTTCCTCACCATTGCGATGTTCGAGCTTTACCAGGCCATCTCCTGCCGCTCCACCATCTATCCGGTGCTGAAGGTGGGCATCTTCAGGAACCGGTATCTTGTTACGGCGGTGCTCTTCTCTCTGGCTGTGGTAACTGCTTCCATCTTTATCCCTCCCTTAGCCCGGATTTTTGGCATGGCGCCCCTGACGCTGATCCAGTTCCTCTTTATCGTTCTGGTCTCCAGCATCGGAGCGATTATTATCGAGATCAGCAAATACATCAAGAAAGTGCCATTGAATGGTGCTCCGAACACATTGGATTAAACGGCCACGGGATAACTACTTTTAGCGCGTTTGATTATTACAAAAATTCCGGCACGGAATTTTTGCTGCTGTCAAGAATCTTTGATTCTTGTCTTGAGCACACTAAAAAATGCTTTGCATTTTTGGTGCACCAGAAATTCGTTTTACGAATTTCTTAGTGTGCTCAGAAATCTTCGATTTCTGACATTTTCCCTGCCGCAATTAAAAAGATTTTTTCCAATGTTTCGCTTTTTTTAAATTTTCCTTCAGATTCTTTTGATAAACCTTTAAAAGCAGACCCTCCTTTCTTCGGCGTATGAATCAGGAATACATTCAGGAAGTAGTATCGGTGCTTAAGCGGAATAAGCTGTCCAAGGATAAGCTCTTTAGATTAAAGGTGAAGCTTTGCTCGCAGTACCATATCAAGAAGGTCCCGACGGACATAGAGATTTTGCTGAACGCCAACCCAAAAGACCTTCCGAAAATCCAACCATTGCTGTTAACAAAACCCACAAGAACCATCTCCGGTGTCGCCATTGTGGCCGTCATGTCCCCACCGTATCCGTGCCCCCACGGAAGATGTACCTTCTGCCCCGGCGGCGTACATTCCTTTTTCGGCGATGTTCCGCAGAGCTATACAGGAAAAGAACCCTCCACAAGAAGGGCCATCCGCAACCATTACGATCCTTATCTCATCACCATGAATCGTCTTGAGCAATATTCGGTCACTGGCCACGTGCCGGAAAAAGTGGAGATCATCCTGCAGGGCGGCACTTTTCCTTTTTACCCGAAAGACTACCGGACAAATGCCGTAAAAGACATTTTCAAAGCCCTGAATGACTTCTCTGACATGTTCTTCGATAAGAAGGGCTTCAACATCCTGAAATTCAAGAAATTCTTCGAGTTGCCCGGTGATATTGCAGATGAAA
>JAGVYO010000038.1:4466-6089 GCA_018303225.1 Candidatus Woesearchaeota archaeon | reverse complement strand
CTTCTTGACATCCCCTTTTATCAGCTGTACATTGGTGATTTTGTTCAAAGCAACATTCTCCAGACCGTATTTGTGCGCAGCTGGGTTCAGCTCAACACCGATGATTTCTTTGGCGTTTGAATTTTTTGAAAGTACAATCGGATAGGGGGCAGCACCGGAGAACATGATAAGAACAGATTCGCCTTTTTTTACCTGATTCGATATCCGCAGCCGTTCGGTCGCCAGACGTGAAGAAAAATAAGTCTTTTCGACATTCAGTTTCAGGCGGACGTTGTTTTCCTTGTAGAGGGTCTCTTTTGTTTTTTCCCCACCTATAATCTTATATTTGGGAAGGCGGTATTTTCCAGAGAAATTTTTTGTTTTCCGGAGCACGGTCCTGATGTGCGGCAGGCTCTCAAGGAATGCGCCCGCAATCATTTTTTCCTTTTTGACCAGCCCTTTCGGAAAATCGGAAAAAAGAAGCAGCGAGCCGACCATGTCGTAGGAAGAAGGCAACAGCGCGCATTCGGCCTTGCTGAGCTTTCCTTTCAGGAGATCGGTTGCTCTTGGATTCATGGGCATGCTTCGTAGCAGCGAAAGCTATTTAAATTGTTTTGCAATCCGTGCCGTCAAAGGGGGTTTTGATGAAAAAGATCACAAAGGGGAAATTCGAAGGGCTCCAGACCATTTCTAACGAACGCGGTGTTATTACCGCAGCAGCTATGGACCAGCGCGGATCCTTGCAGAAGTCGCTGGCCAAGGAAAGGGGGGTTGACAAGAAAGACATAACGGCCAAAGATATGGGCCTGTTCAAAGAAGCTGTTACCGAGGTCTTGACTCCGTACGCAAGCGCTATCCTCTTGGATCCAAATTTCGGACTAAGCGCCATCAAAAAGAAATCATCCAACGCCGGATTGCTGTTGGCCTACGAGAGCAGCGGCTATGATACGCCGGCAGATGAGAAGAACGAGCGCCGCACTACCTTAACGCCCGGATGGAACGTCCAAAAAGCAAAGCAGAACGGCGCGGATGCCATCAAGCTGCTGCTGTATTACGATCCGTTTGCCTCCAGGGAAACGAACGATTACCAGGAAGCACTGACAAGAAAAGTGGGGGAAGAATGCGAACGTGAAGACATCCCTTTCCTGCTCGAACTGGTGGCGTACGACCATAATGGCCTCGATGAGAAAGGGCCTGAATTCGCGAAAATAAAGCCGAAGATGGTCATCGAGAGTGTAAAACGGTTCTCCCATCCAAAATACAAGGTGGATGTCCTGAAAGTGGAAGTGCCTGTAAACCTCCAGTTTACCGAGGGCACGGAATCCTATAAAGGAGAAAATCCGGCCTATACAAAGAAAGAGGCGCTGGAGTATTTCAGAAAGCTGAGCAAGGTTTCCAACATCCCGAAGATTTATTTGAGTGCAGGAGTGGACAATCCGGTCTTTCTGGAGGGCGTCCGGATGGGCATTGAAGCAGGCGCGAAGCCGAATGGAGTGCTATGCGGCCGTGCCACGTGGAAAGGCGGCATCCCGGTGTATGCCAAACAAGGCGTGAACGCGTTCAAGGAATGGCTCAAAGGAGAAGGCGTCATGAATATCCAGAACCTGAACAAAATTCTCGAGAAAGCAACTGCGTGGTACGACA
>JAGVYO010000038.1:0-4386 GCA_018303225.1 Candidatus Woesearchaeota archaeon | reverse complement strand
TAGAAGAATTCTCCCAATCCCTTTTGCTGGCGGCTGCTGGTCTCTTCCTTAAATTTCTCCAAGGTGGACTGGACGCGTTCCAATGAGAAATCGTGCTCATCCACCAGCAGCTTGATGATATTTTCCTGATGAGGTGATTTCCATCCCAGATGATAGTCTTCGGTGGCGGGCATCTTCTGGATAAGGTAGAAGATTTCTGTCCAGGGGACTTCGTTCTGCCCGTCCCACTTCACTTCCCGGAAGAGCGCATCAAAATCATTGCCGTGTTTCGTGACGAGCTTTAAGGCATTCTTCGGGCCGATGCCTTTTATGCCGCCCGGATTGAAGTCCGTGCCCACCAGCATGGCCAGCGCAATCAGCTGGCCCTGGTCGATTTTCAGATTATTAAGGGTGTCGGACAAGGAGATCAACTGCGGCTTGATGGTCTCGTAGGCCAGCTTGTTGGTCCTTTTCCGGCGGCCGGCCATCGAGAGGTTCCGGATCAGCCTGGGCGCTCCGAAAAGGAGGGAATCGGCATCCTGCGAAGCCACGGCAAACGCACCATGGTTCTTTACGATGAAAGCAGCCTGCGCCTCTCCTTCGGAAGGGGCCTGGACCACCGGCAGCCCAAGGGCTTCGATCAGTTTTTTTGACTCTTCGATCATGTCGGATGTCAGGCGGGAGGTTCGTGCAGCGTATTTCCGCATGCCTTCTGTGTCTTCTTTTTCCACGGCCTCTTTGTATTTCTTCCCGGCCTCGATCTTGATCTCTTTTCGTTTCTCGCGCTCTTTTTCCTTTAGCTTGGGAGGCTTTCCGTCAAACACATAGGCCAGCTTTATGCCGTGGCGCATCAGGCTGGTAGAGCGTGTGAAGAGGCCGATAAGATGCGAGGTGACGTTGCCTTTCGAATCAGACAGGGGTGTGCCGTCGGGCTGCCGGATCGTGGTGAGGAACTGATAGAGAAAAAGATGCGCATCCACAGCTAAAATTTTGCCTTTCAGCCGGTCCAGCGCAATTTCCTCCCCTGCCAGCAATTCGGTTATTTGGACACCCATGTCACAATTGCCTGACCTGCATGTTTTTAAATTGTGCGGTGAGCATCTCGGCTGCTTTTTTTGTAAGCTGGCCGTTGGTCAGGAAAAGGATGGGCAGCTTTTTCTCCTGCGCCGCAATGTAGGTCGCACTTAGGTCGCCTTCGTTGATGCGCTGCTTGTTCTTGGCCTTGTAGTAGTACATCAATTCGCCCACGGCGCTGGGCACCTTGATCAGCCCTTCTGCCTCGTTCCCTTTCGGATGGAGGTTCTGCTCCACAACCTCTATCTTGTTCTTCGAGAGGAAATTGCTGACCAGGAGCAGGAAATCCCCGGAGATTGTCTTTTTCTTTTTCGGCTTCTTCTCCAACACAGGCTTTTTTTCTTTCTTCTTTTCCGGCAGGTTTTCCCTGAGAAGAGTGTCTTGGACAGGGACTACTTCTTTCTTTTCTTCTGCTTTGAGTTCCTGGACAGGCAATGCAACAGCAGGTGCTGGCTCCACTATATTTTTTATCAGGGTCTCTGCCTCTGCTGTGGGAAGCAGGTACCATTTCCAGAAGATCTCGGAATTGCCGTTGTGCTTCACCTGCAGCGGAACCGCAAAATCCTTTATGGCCCGGAGGGAGACGCGCACCAAAGCATCCTGCTCGCTTTCGCGCAGGATTTTTTTTTCCTTAAGGAGGTCGTAGGTCCGCTTGTCTTTCTCGTTCAGGTTATTGGAAAAGTTCTGCAGGTGCGCCTCCTGGCCGGGAAGAAAGTAAAGCGGAGACCCGCCTATCTTTACGCTGGAGACCTTCAGCTGCTTTCTCGAGGTCAATTCCGCCAGATACGCAGAGCCCATCAGGATATTGTGGCTGATCTCTTTTGCGACCTGCACGGGAATGGAAGGCCCCTTCAGCCGGATAAAAGAAAGTATTTTTTCAGGGATATCCATACCACTGGGGAGAGGTGGATTCTATAAATATCTTTTTGTTTGCCCTGAGAACATCAGGGGCGCTTCCAGGCGATCTCGTAATAGGTGACGTCGTTCTCGTCGTCGACAACAGCCATCATCAGCCGCTTCTTGGTGCTGTGCGCCACACGGTTCTTGGCCGAGAATTCGTGCCATGTGAGCGAAGAGCTTTCATGAACAGGAAAGACCACCCATTTGGCATGATCTTCACCGGGCTTCACGCCGCGGTCGTAGACCCGGAAATCCGCGCCGAACTTAAACGCGGTCTTGACGATGTAGCCGCGGTCGCGCAGATCGCGGAACACCGCATAGCGTATCCGGAAGTTGGATTCCTGGCGGGTCACTTTTTTGAAAAGATTTTCTGCGGAGAGGGCGTTATTTTTTCCGTCGAGGACGGCAATCCTTTTTTTCTCCAGAAGATAGAAGGCTTCCAGCAGGGAAAGCTGGACGCGGCCGTTCTCCAGCAGCGTACCGTACCTATTCTGGTTGTAGAGGCCCTGCGCTTCGGACGAGTTTTCGGTCAGGACCTGCCCTTTGGAGAAGACTGCGAGGACCTCGCCGTTTGCGGGGGTTATTTTTTTGGAAACCATTGGACTGCAGGGGGGTTTTTCATTTAAAAACGTTTGTTTTATTGGAACGGGCGGAAAAAATAGCCTGGAAGGCCTGCTGCGCCTCATGGGGGTGCGCGCCTGCCAATGAAAAAAAGGAGATCAGATCGCGGGGGGCGCGCATCTCCAGCGGATGGCGCGCAAAGGAACCGATCACCATGGGAACCTTGTATTTTCTGCACAGTTCCCAATTCTGGGCCAATCTTCCGAGGTAAAAGGACTGCTGCAAGGGGGAAGCGGTGAGAAACGCACGGAAGGGAAATCCGACAGCCACTTTATTTTTTGCAGCCAGCTTGCAAAGAATCTGATTCAATTCAGAAGCGCGCTGGTGGAGGGGATCCTGCTTTTCATGCAATCCGAAGCCGTAGATCAGGTCGGCCATGCGCCCTTCAAAAACCAGCTGGCTGTTGAGGTCTTTTTCGCAGAATACAAAATCCACTTCTTTTTTTGCCTTATTCAGCTCCCGAAAGGAAGCATCCGCTGCCCTGAACAGCTTCACGTTCCGGCCGGAGGGGAGGCTGGAAGGGATGGAAGGGAGAGGGTAGGCAAATACCAACGCACCGTAGCCTAGTTTTTCTGCCATCTGGATAAACTCTTTTTCATTCTTATCCGGGTAAACAATATCGGCGTACATGCCTGCTCCGAATTGAAAAGGGTATTTAAAGGTATAGGTATTTATCTTCTATATAGAAATTAATTAACCACTACCCTTGCAGTCTGGCAGGCAGCACAATAATCGCCCTTGCTGGGCATGCCGCAGCGCAAACAGTGGGAGAGAGGAGCAGAAGAGACCTTGGTCTTTAGTTTGGACTGGAGCACCAGATAAAACTGCACGAGCTTCTCTTTTGTGCCGGGATGCTGCGATTCGTATTCGTTCAGCAGGTCGCGCACAAAGGCGCGGTACGAAAGCCTCGCGTTGGGACATTCTGCAAAGCCCACCCCAAAGCCCATCAACAGCGCATAGAGGGCCACTTGTTTTTCTGTCAGAAAATAAAGGGGCTTGATGCGCGGCACAAATGCTTCGTCACGGATGATGCCCGGCTTTGGTCCGCCGCGGGGAAGCGCTTCCCAATTGAATCGAAGGAGGTTCATGAGTATGGCCTGCGCCTCGTCATCCATATTATGGCCCGTGGCCAGCTTATCAAAAGCACGCGCGTATTTGTTCAGGACGTTCCTTCGCAGGATCCCGCAGACACTGCACGGCCGGTCTTTTTTGGTTAATCGCTGGTCCAGAGAAAATCCGAATTCGTCCCGGAAAGAATGGATGCTCATTCTGATGCGATGCTTCCCGCAGAACTTTTTTGCATCTTCCAGTGTTTTTTCCCGGTACCCTTCGATGCCTTCATCGATGGCAATCGCTTCCACCTTTCCGTGAAATTTCCTGAGGAGATAGAGGAGAGTTATGCTGTCCTTGCCGCCGCTGAGCGCAACGCCTATTTTCTCAGCTTTCCTGACAAGCCGGCGAGAGACAAGCGTATGGTGAACAACTTCTTCCACATGCTCCAGAAAATGCTTCTTGCACAAGACAGGATTTTCGCTTACGGCCGTAGCCGTGCATTTTTTGCAGCGCATTCAGCCTCCTGAGATAACCGACAGTATCTTGACGCGGTCATTGTCGGAAATGTGTTGGTCTTGAGTAAGGACCTCGTCCTTGCGCGTTACGATAACAGCTACTGGGTTGATCTTCAGCTTCTTCAAAAGGGAAGAGACTGTGCCGCTGAAGCGCAGGTCTTTCTTTTCTTTCGTCCGTTCAATGAAGACCTTCATCTTAAAACAGCGCCTCGCATCTTTCATGAATTTCTTCTTCGCTGAAACC
>JAGVYO010000036.1 GCA_018303225.1 Candidatus Woesearchaeota archaeon | reverse complement strand
TGATCCTGCACCGGCGGTGCCGCAACAACGTGCTTCCCATCGCATAGGCATTGCAGCGAAAATTCTTCGCCGTCCAGCTTTTCTTCCACCACAACAGCAGGGTGCGTCTGCAGCACTTCTTCGCAATAGCGCAGTGCGTCCTCTTTGGTCTGTAGATGGTCGCCCTGGACTTTTACCCCCTTTCCACCGGTCAATCCGTCCGGCTTGATGACAAAGCCGTCCAATGTATCGAGAAATTGACGAATGCCTCCGGTGCTTTCAAAGACCTGAAATTTCGGATTGCCCTCAATTCTGTATTTCTCCATCAACAACCGCGTGAAGGATTTAGAGGTTTCAAGCCGGGCCAGCTCTTTTTTCGGGCCCACACAGGAGATGCCTTCTTGTTCCAGCGTATCCGCTACGCCTTTGTCGAGGGGATCTTCAGGGCCGATAATCGCAAAATCAACGGCATTCTTCATTGCAAATCCTATGATTCCAGAGATGTTTCCGTAATCACCCAATTGGATTCCCGCAGACAATCGCGCGATGCCTGGATTTCTCGCTTTCATGTAAGAAAACAGTTTCGGTTTCTGGGGGCTTCGCGCAAGGGTCTCTGCGATGGCATGCTCCCTAGCCCCATTGCCGATAAGAAGGACGCCTACCATAGAAGCGTGGATAAAGTCTGCCTTTAAATGATTTATGGTAAAAAAAGCAGATAAAATCCTGGGCCATTACTTTTTGTATTGAAGAGGATTGTCATTAATGGTAATCTTTGAAACCGCCCTTTAACAGTAGAAATAAAAGTCAATTAATCGAAAACCCTTTTAGAAACCTAAAGATTAAAAAAGGAAACGGATTTCAATCCCTTTTATGGATCTGAAGGGAAAAATCCGCACGGTTCCGCATTGGCCCATCAAAGGCGTGATGTTCCGCGATATCACCACGCTATTGCAGGATCCCGAAGCGTTTAAGCACGCCTGCGACGAGCTGTACGACCGCTACAAGGATGAGAAGATCGACGTTGTGGTGGGCATCGAAAGCAGGGGCTTTATTTTTGGCGCGGTGCTGGCCTATAAACTGGGCGTTTCGTTCGTCCCTATACGTAAAAAGGGCAAGCTGCCGCACAAGACCATCAGCGAGGAATACACCCTGGAATATGGCAAAAACACCATCGAAATCCATGAGGATGCCATCAAGAAAGGAGAGCGCGTCCTGCTGGTCGATGATTTGCTCGCTACCGCAGGCACTTCTGCCGCCGCCATACGGCTGATTGAGAAGCTAGGCGGAAAAATCGTGGAAGCGACGTTCCTCATCGACCTTCCCGACCTTAAGGGTAGGGAGAAACTGAAAGGGTACAAGGTATTCTCCTTAATGTCGTTTGAAGGCGAATAAAGCTTATTCTTGCCGAGGGTCTTCCCATCCTTTCTCTACCAGCGCCGTGCCATTGCGCAGTACATAGGGCAATTCATGGGTGATGCCGCCGCATTCCACTACAAGGACGTCATTGCAGGTCTGGTACTTCCCATTCGCCTCGCATTGCGCTTGGGTGTAGGTTTTGAAGGAAGGCGCTTCTTGGGGAGAATTCTCCATTATTACTTGGCCAGTAATTCCTGAGTCTTTTCCGGCATAAAAGGCAAAGACTACCATCAGGACAAATAAGGCTATGCCGGAACCGATGGCGATGACTTTAAGTCCCCTCATAAAAAAGAGAAATTGAATTCCATTTAAAGGGTTATCGACCCCTATTTGTCATCAAATTGTGAAGAAAAATCAAATTGAACACCATTAAATTATTTTTTAAAGCGCGTTTGCCCGTATCAAAAATTCCGGCACAGAATTTTTGCTACTTCCTTTCCACAATAAAAATGTCAGAATTTTCTATCCAGTCTCTGACTGGTGGCACACATTTCATGTGCCGCTACCCGGAAAATTCTGAGCATGCTCAAAAACAACCTGAAGCAGACTGGCTTTGCTATAGGCATGCTACCCATCTCTGATGGGTGGTTTTTGACAGTTAAATAAAAAATGAAAAAAAGAGACCAAAAAGAATCAGTTCAGGAACTGCGGCTCTTCGAGCTCGTCCTCGTCCAGCTGCACTTTCTCGCCCGGCAGCTCCGGCGATTTGAGCAGGCCAGCGTCCTTCCTCAACGCTTCCACTTTATCCAGCTTTTCCCAGGTGAAATCAGGGTCGTTGCGTCCGAAATGGCCGTACGCCGCTGTTTTCCGGAAGATGGGCCTCCGGAGGTTCAATGCCTTGATGATGGCAGCCGGCTTCAGAGGAAAATGCTTTCTCACCAGCTCTGCAATCTTTGTTTCAGGAATGCGGTTGGTTTTGAAGCAGTGCGTCAATATGGACACAGGCTCTGCTACGCCGATGCAATAGGCCAGCTGCACTTCGCACTTATCCGCCAATCCGGCCGCTACAATGTTTTTTGCGATATACCGCGCTATGTACGCCCCAGAACGGTCCACTTTAGAGGGGTCTTTTCCTGAAAAGGCGCCGCCGCCATGGCTGCCATGGCCCCCATACGTGTCCACAATGATCTTCCGGCCCGTCACACCCGTATCTGCAACAGGTCCGCCGAGCACAAACTTGCCCGTCCCGTTAATGATGAACTTGGTCTCCCGGTCTGAATGCTTTTCGCAGACGGGCTTAATCACTTTTTCCAGGATCTCTTTCTTTACCGTGTCTTCGCTGACCTCTTCGTCGTGCTGCGCAGCAATAACCACGGTATGCACCCGGATCGGTTTTCCGTCTTCATACTCCACCGTCACCTGGCTCTTCCCATCGGGGCGCAGATAGGGCAGCGTCTTGTTCTTTCTCACTTCCGCCAGCTTCATGCAAAGCTTATGCGCCAGTATAATTGGCAGCGGCATGTATTCCGGCGTTTCGTTGGTGGCATATCCAAACATCAGTCCCTGGTCGCCGGCGCCCTGCTCATGCTGCGTGCTTTCATTCACCCCTTGGGCAATGTCCGGGCTCTGCTCGGAAATCGAGACAATCACGCCGCAGCCGTCGCAGTCAAATCCGTATAGCGGATCGTCATAACCTATTCCCCGGATGGTGTCTCTTACTGTCTTCTGGATGTCAATGTAGGTTCTTGTCGTCATTTCCCCGGCGACGCATACGAAGCCGGTTTTGGTGAGGCATTCGATCGCTACCCGCGAGTTAGGGTCGTCTTTTAGGGCGGCATCGACAATGGCGTCGCTGATCTGGTCGCACATCTTGTCCGGATGCCCTTCGGTCACACTTTCCGATGTAAAGAGGTATCTGCCGTCTTTCATAGAGATTTCACCTTTTTCATGGTTTTTTACCTTACTTTCCTGCTGCCCCTTATAAAAATTACTGTTTTGATTATTCCGATTGGAATAATCAGCTATTCCGAAAAGAATAAATAGGTGTTCAATTATTCCTTTACCGATGATTGACAAACTGCACGAGATCAAGGAGATGCGGAAGAAGCTCGGCTGGACGCAGGCCGAACTGGCCCGGCAGGCAGCTGTCTCGCAGTCGCTCATCGCGAAGATCGAGGCCGGCCGTATCGACCCGACGTACACCAAAGTCCAGAAAATATTTGATGCATTGAACCGGGCCGGCAGGAAAAAGGACCTTTTGGCCAGGGATATCATGAATCCAAAGCTTGTATCCGTCATACCCGGTACGGGCATTTCCGAAGCCATAAAAAAAATGCGCAAGCTGGGCATCTCCCAGATGCCGGTGCTCAGGGCCCACCAGTCCATCGGCACGGTTTCGGAAGCGGGCATCCTGGAGGCGCTCCTGCACAAGAAAGCCGACAAGGTGGAAGAAATTATGGAAGACGCTTCCCCGGTCGTGCCGCATACGGCTTCTGTTTCAGTGGTGCAGCATCTCCTCCAGTTCTTCCCGATCGTGCTGGTTTCCGAAGACGGCCATCTGAAGGGAGTCATCACCAAAAGCGATGTCCTGGCGAAGATGTACAAATGAGATGGGCAATCGTTAAACGCCCCTTAAATGAAGGAATTCCTGCGAAAAATAATCCGAATCCAATGGATTCCAACAAGCTTTAAATAAAAGCTATTCTCCCGATAATATCCCATGAGCGAAGTCATTTTCACTGAAAAATCCCCCATGAGATTGAGATTCCTGATCCTAGTGGTGCTCATCCTTCTTCTGCTGGTGGCAGGGACCTTCGTCTACCATATCGTAGAGGGCTGGAGCTACATCGACTCGCTTTATTTCTCGGCCGTCTCGCTGGCCACCCGGGGATACGGGGATCTCCATCCTACCAAGGTGAGTTCGAAGCTTTTCACGGTTTTCTATCTCTTTTTAGGGGTAGCCCTCATTCTGTACGCTTTGTCCTCTTTCAGCCATTAAAAAGAAGATGAGCGCCATTGCCAATGCCATCGCGCCTCCCAAAAAGGAGAAATGGATAGTTATCCGGCAGCCTAAAGGCAAAGAATAATACCAAAAGTAATATAAAGACCAAAAGGAGGTATGGCCTTTAATGAACTTCCTCACGAGGATAAAGGAGGATTATTCCTTATGAACGTCCTTCTGGTCTATCCGGAATATCCCGACACGTTCTGGAGCTTTAAGCACGTCCTTCGCTTTATCTCTAAAAAAGCGGCCTTTCCGCCGTTAGGGTTATTGACCATAGCCGGCATGCTGCCCAAGGAATGGGACAAAAAACTGGTGGATACCAACGTCACCGAGCTGACGGACGAGCACATCGCATGGGCCGACATGGTGTTTATCGGCGCCATGATCGTCCAGAAAGCGAAAGCGCGGGAGATTATCCACCGATGCAAAGCACAAGGCAAAAAAGTGGTGGTCGGCGGCCCTGTTTTCACGACCCACGATGAAAAATTTGAAGGCGTGGACCATTTTATCCTGAATGAAGCCGAAGTGACCCTACCGCTCTTTCTCAAAGATCTGGAAGAAGGCCATCCGAAACCAACCTATACCTCGCTTCAAAAGCCGGATGTAAAGAAAGTCACTCTTCCATTATGGTCACTAATCGACCTTCGCGACTATGCGTCCATGTCCGTGCAGTACTCACGGGGATGCCCATATAACTGCGAATTCTGCGACATCATCATCATGAACGGCAGAATACCGCGTGCAAAGGCGCCGGAACAGCTGCTCAATGAGCTCCAGGCCCTCTATGATGCGGGATGGCGGGGCTCTGTATTCATCGTAGACGACAACTTCATCGGCAATAAATTAAACGTAAAACGAATGCTTCCTCACCTGATCCAATGGCAGAAGGAGCGCAAGTTCCCGTTCAAGTTGTTCACCGAAGCCAGCACGGACCTGGCGGATGACCCGGAACTGATGCGGCTGATGAGCGCCGCTAATTTCTTCAGGGTGTTCCTGGGTATCGAGACGCCCTGCGAGGAAAGCCTGAAGGAAACCGGAAAGGTCCAGAACGTCAACCGGGATCTTGCAGAGACCGTGAAGATCATCCAGCAGAACGGGATGGAAGTGATGGGCGGCTTTATCGTCGGTTTTGACAACGACAACGAGAGCATTTTTGAGACACAGATCCGGTTCATACAAAAAATTGGCGTTGTTTCAGCGATGGTGGGGGTGCTTACCGCGCTTCCCCAGACACGGCTTTGGCACCGCTTAAAGGCAGAAGGCAGGCTTTTAAGCGATACGACCGGGGGGAATACGGATGGGGACCTGAACTTCATACCGAAAATGAATAAAGATAAACTGATTGAGGGTTACAAAAAGATCATTTCCACCATCTATTCACGAAAGAACTATTATCAGCGGATCCATACCTTCATCAAGAACTATAGGCCCTCTGTGAAACGCCAGATTTCCATGGGAGACATCCGGGCATTCTTCAAGAGCATGTGGCAGATTGGTGTTTTATCAAATGCAAGGTATTCGTACTGGAAGCTCATCCTAAAAACAGGGTTGACAAAGATTAAGGCGCTTCCTGCTGCCGTGGAACTGGCCATCTTCGGGCAGCATTATGAGAAGATTGCCAACAAGGTCGCGCCTACCTGATCAGTTCTTTCACTTTCCCGAACGGATATACCTTGTCTGCAACAACATAGACCACCATATTTGCTAAATCCTCAATGAAAGGGTTGTAAAGCCGCTCTTTCAGGATGTCGTGGCCTTCTACCACCAAGTTGAAAGACGGCATGACAATCAGGTTTTTTCGCTTGTACTTCCCGACCAGAAAGCATTTGACCAGCTCTACCCGCGGCCCTTCCTTCAGCGATACAGCCGGATGCTCATGGCCGGTGATGATGGTCCAGTAGGGAGAAACATCCTCCGGGATTCTGTCGCCATGGATTACCAGCATTTTTCCATGCTTGCTCTCAATCTCCGCATAATCCACCACCTTTACCTTGCGCTTTTCTGCAATCGGCCCTAAAACGGTGTCATGATTGCCCTTTACCAATACCACTTCCCCGCAATGTTTTGCCAGGAAATCCAACAGCTGCAGGGTATGCCGCCACTCCTGCCCTGAAATCGTTCCGAATTCATGCTTCAGATCACCATTGATGAGTATCTTTTTGGGCTTGATGCCCTGTAGGATGCGTTCCAGCCGTTCCAGAACTTCCTTGAACTGGAAGCGGGGTATCAGCACTCCCTGTTTATTCAGCGCTTCCTCATAGCCGATATGAATATCCCCGATGATAAGGCAAGGTTTTATCCAAAGAGCAAGGTCCCTTATTTCAATGCCTTTTAAAATCTCCATAGAAAGCCGGAATATAATCTATCCTACATTAATGTTTCCAAAAAAATAAAAAAAGAAAGAAAAAGACCTTAGTTGTTTTGTCCTAAGGCCCAGACGTCTTTCAATGCGACCACAACTACTGAGGGTACGACAAACGCCAGCATGGCGCTGAAGATGCCGCTTAGGTATTGACCTAGGTAGATCACCTGGTTCAGGGTGGTGGATGCATTGCCTGCGAAAGCAACGATAACCAGTATCGTGCCTACGGTCAGGAACTCTTTGGTTTCTTTACCTGTCACGTTGAGGAATCCGACAATCAATCCAAGCACAACCAGGATGGATGTCAGCCAGACAGTTGTGTCCGAACCCAAGGGTAAGGCAAGTCCCAATACAATTGCTATGATTACTCCAATGATGAAGGAGTAATGGCCAACTTTTTTCTCCATGATATGTCACCTCCATGGGATTGTTATGTCATCCTATGCTGCCTATTGCAAGAGGCATTGATAATCAATAGAGTTAAGCAACTATATAAATCTTTCTATTAAGGATAATCATCAATAACAATCTTTATATATTAGCCATAGACGCTAATGTTTTTGTTCTGGAAATAGGGGTTTGGTCGATGTTTGATTCAGACATAGAGCGTAAAATCATTGATTTCATCAGAAAAAGCCCTATTGGGGTCACTTCTACAGAAATAGCAAGTTATCTTGATGTAAATCGCATTACACTGGCCAAATATCTTGACGTCATCCGGGAAAGGACGCTTATAGACTTCAAAAGGCTTGGAATGGCTAAATTATGGTATATTCCGGTAAATTTCAACAAAGAAGTCTTCTTTTTCGAAACAACGCTTGAATTGACCCGTAATATGAACGAAGAGCAGGCCAGAGAGCTTCTCAACAAGGCTGGTTCTGCCATTGGGACTACCGGCAGTTTTACGGAGTGGACAGGCTGAGCGTGGAGCAGTTTGCCGAGGCCGTTGTCGATGTGCATAAGAAGATAGGGGCTGCTTTTGTGACCCTAGAAAAAACCTCTGAAAAGTTCATCTTTACCAATACCATGAGCCCCTTTGGGAGCGCTGCGAAATCCCTTCCAGGCCTGTCCATCCTCACCTCTTCCATTCTGGGGACCATGGCAGTCAAATCTTTCGGATACGCGAAAGTCTCGATGCGGAAAACCCTTGCCAAGGATGGCGAAGACTTCATTATCATATACAACCGGAAGACCGAAGATAGCGAAAAGGAAAAAGCGACGGATTATGTGGAAACTTAATGCCGGTAGTATCTGGCAGCCTCTTCCGGAGAAACAGAGATGATTACGGCATCTGTGCTTAGCTCAAACCCGCCGAATTTCCCCATCCGGGGCGTGATGCTCATATGGAAATGAAGGTCCTTTCCGTCAGGGCTGTGGTGGAGAAAGAAATTGTACGGCATATTGCGCTTCCGTAATTTCAGCAGCACCTTCTTCAGGATGCGGGCAAAATCCATCCGTTCTTTTTCGCGCATTTCTGCCAGGCTGCGGATGTGCCTTTTCGGAAAAATCTTAATCTCGTAATTGAATCTGGGCGCATACGGCGTAAATGCCACCATGCTCTTGTTCTCAAAACATCTCCTCTGCGATTTACGCTCCATCCGGAGGATTCTGCAATGCGGGCAATAGGAGTATCTTTGGCTGGCCTTCAACTCTTCACGGATGTGGTCAGGAAGAATGGGCAGCGCCACCACCTGGCTATGTGAATGCACCAACGAGGTGCCGGCCAGACTGCTGTGGTTCTTGAACACTGCTACATATTTTACATTTTTCTTCTTCTTTAGCTCTGAGATCCTCTCGGCATACACATCCAGCAGGGTTTTTATGTGGCCTACCGGCAGGTCCCACAGCTGTTGTGTATGTGCTCTCGCCTCCACAATCACTTCATGGTATCCGGAAGGCGTCATTTCGACAAGAAACCCCCTGGACATGGTGACCAGCGGCGTGTCCCAGACTACCGGGAACTTGTTCGGGAACCACCGGATAATCCATTTTCCATTCTTTTCCCTTCTCCCTGTTTCCGACGGGGTGGAATCTTCCTTTCCCGGGCAGAAAAAGCATTGGTTTTTCTTCTTGATGCGCTCTTTATGGAAATCCATCGGGCGCTTGATGCGCTCTTCAGAAATGAACGTCCATCGGTTGAGCAGGTAATCCTTGCGAATCTCCATATTGGTTTCTCTTTATACAATCTTATTAAAGCTTTCGTTAAGAAAAGTTATGCATAACGATGCGCAATGGATAAAAAATATTCTTTAGCGATAGCGTTTATCACAAAAATTTCGGCACGAAATTTTTGTCGATGTCAAGAACCGAAGGTTCTTGAGCACACTAAAAAATGCTTTGCATTTTCGGTGCACCAGAAATTCGTTTTACGAATTTTTTAGTGTGCTCAGAAATCGGAGATTTCTGACATTTTCCCTACCCTCCCAAAAAAAGTTTAGAAATGTTTCGTAATTGTTTTTTTGTATCTTAAGAACAAACTTTTATAAACCGCATCTTTTCCCTATGCTCCTTGCGGGCCTGTGGTCTAGTGGCTATGACACCGCCTCGACACGGCGGAGATCACCAGTTCGAACCTGGTCAGGCCCATTGCACTATC
>JAGVYO010000035.1 GCA_018303225.1 Candidatus Woesearchaeota archaeon | reverse complement strand
TTCAGGAGGGGTTTTACCGCGTCCGCCACCTGCGATTCTGCTTTGCCTAAAGGAACCGTTCCGAAGATATCCTTAGAAGTATGCCACTCTTCCAGATCAATGCTGAAGATATTCTTTGTCATGCATCATTTCTTGGAAAGGCGCTGAAGCAGCTTGATCAGTTCCTTCCGCGTCTTGTGGAGCTCGTACGCGCCGATGAGGATAGCTATCGCAATCGGAATCTGGGTCCAGAATATCGCGTCGGTCGTGGATGCCATTTTTACCTATTCATCTCCTTGTTGATCTTCGCGATCTTATTCCGCGTCCGTACGATCCAGACGATGCCCAGAAGGGAAGCAACATAATAGGCAATATGGGAAAAGACCAATGCGTAGGAAGTTTCAATCATTTTGCCCCCATTATCTTGCCCAAGCCCCCGAAGACAATCAGCCCCAGCGAGGCAAAGGTAAGCAGTAAGAGGCGTTTTGGATTTCCCATATTTAAATGTTCTTTATTTTTCAATATCCACCGGTCAAAGAAATTGTTGATCCGTAGGTAGTCCGATGCTTTCAAGGTTGTTTTCCGTATGGATTTTGCCGCAATCTCCACGGTCCCGATCCGCGCCTTGTTCTTGTAGGCTTCCAAAAGCATTTCCATCTCGATCTCAAAACCTTTGCTGGTGAGATTCATTTTCCGAAGCAGCTCCGTCCGGATGGCCCGGAAGCCGCATTGCGTGTCTTCCACCTCAGGAAGCAGCAGCTGGATCCAGAAGTTATTCCACCGGTTGAGCAGTTTTCGGAAAAAAGAGCGGTAATGCTTTCGCTGGCCGATGACCATATCTTTGTTTTTTATGCCTCTCAGGAAATCATGTATTTTTTCCGGCGGATGCTCGCCGTCCGCGTCCATCGTAATCACCACATCAAAATTATGCGTGATGCCGTAGTCAAAGCCGTCTTTAAGGGAACCGGCCTTGCCCATATTCACAGAATGCCTGATCAGATTCGCCTTCAATTTTTTGGCAATGGCAGCGGTGTCATCTGCAGAAGCATTGTCCACAACCAGAATTTCTCCAACGCCCTTCGGGATAGCCCTCAAGACAGAAGCGATATGCTTCCCTTCGTTGTAAGCAGGAACCACAATCAGTGTCTTTAAAGCTGCCATGGTCAGTCGGTGTAGAATTCATCCAATTGTTTCTCGGCATCGGCCTTTTCTTTCTCGGTGTTGACTGTGATGTGCTTCCCCCGGTGCTTGTATTCGTAAAGCATGCCTTTCCGGATGAGCCTGTCAAAGAAAGACATCAGGGTATCTTCTTTCTCAAAATAGGTCAGTGCTTTTTTCTCAACTGCCATAAAGCCGATGTTCATCCAGTAATCCAGCACCGGCTTCTCCTTAAATTCAGTTATCTTGCCCGAAGCATCCGCAAACACAAGGCCAAACGGGCTCTGCATGGGATAGGTCGTAACCGTGACCTGTCCGTCATGGGAACCGTGAAATTTCAACAATTGCCGGATGTGGTATCGCCGTAGACAACCATGAACATGCCGGAGATGGTCTTTGCCGCATCCGCAATGCGCTGAATGATAGACGCATTTCCGGAATCCACGAAGGCTGTCTTGATATCCTTCCGATCCCTGAAATACTCCATTATCTTATCCCCCTTATAGCCGATGGCAAAAACAAAATCGGTATAGCCGTTCTTCTTGAAATGGCTTACCACATGCTCCAGCAGAGGTTTTCCTCTGATCTGGACCAAAGGTTTAGGGATGTCATCCGTAAGCGGCTTTAACCGTACGCCTTCTCCGCCGCACAATACCACGACCTTCATGCTAAGGTGGGAAAGCTGAGACGATTTTAAAGGTTTTGGAATCTGGAAGATTCCAAGACCTACGAAAAACAAGGTTTTTCGTAATGTTTTGCTAAATGAGAAAGAAAACCAACACACCCAAAAACGCCACCGAAGCCGCTAAAGAGATGGAACCCCCTTTGACAGTCTGAACAAGAACCATATTGTGATTCGTGGCCAAAACAGGAACCTCCTGACCACCCATATACGCTTTCCAGCGGGGGAAATACTCTTCCTTGAACACCACCCAGTCTCCATCCTCGAAATCACCAAAAATAGTGACTGTACGGGGGCTTCTCCGCTCAAAGGCCAGCGGTTCAGGTTCATTTGGCTCCAAAACCGCGTTGTCAGGATATTTCTCAACATCAAATCCGTATTTCGCCCTGCGATTGATAGCCACATACCGATAGCCTTCCGAAGTGTTGTAAACTGATTCGTCCGCATCCGCCACAATATCCACCTTTTCTGCGTAGCTGACATTGGGCAATCCGAAGAACACCAAGCATTCATTCTGGTACAAGGGAGCCATATAGGCAGGATAGACGCGGGAAGCATAGAGATTCCCGATCGGATGACAGATATTGACAAAAGAGTAGGTATACCCGCCCATGCGGAGATAATTGATTAATTCTGTATCAGATAATTTTGGCAGTGCATTATCTCCAAAGGAATGCTGCGTATGCACTTTCTCATAAAGATTGTCCTTGAAATCCCACTGATTGTACTGATACCTTGAAAAATAATGCCCGGTCAAGGCAGACATTCCAGCATCGATTGCGTTGGAAAAAAGCCCATAGGTGATGATCCTTCCATCGATAGGAAGAGTTTTCACAAAAGTAATCTCCTTTTCAAACGATTTGCCGGCAATAAACTGCTCGTTATGGATATTAGCCAGGTTTTCCTGCACAAAAAAAGAGCTGTGGAAGAAAAAGCCGAAGAAGACCAATACGGCAGCAATTTTGACCGCATTTGAACGGAAAGAATGGATTGCAATACAGATAGAAGCGACCAGTAGGACAAGGAAATAAGGATAGGCCGTCCGATACGCAAATTCCGTTTTGCCGAAGATGGGAAAAAGCGTCAGAATGGAAGCTGTCAGAAGATGAAGGAAGAAAGCCATGCTGAAGAGGGCTGAATTCCGGAAATGGATATCCCTGAAACGCAGGAACGAATAAAGCAGCGCCAGCACTCCAAAGACGGATATGAAGAATCCGTATTTATGCTCATCCAGCCTTTGAATATCTGGATATTTGAAGGACAGAGGGCTGTTATGCCCGGCCATGAAATCAGTGATGTAATTGATGCTGATACCGAAGCCGCCGATGGCTTCGTTCGGTCGTTCCAGGAAATTGTAGTACTTATACAATTCGCCGGTGCTGTAGTAGCCCAGGACCGTCAATACAGAAAGGAGAAGAACAAACAGCAGCAACAGCTTATAATCCTTGACCATCTTAAGGAGTTCTCTGAGATAATCCTTTTTAGTGAGAAAGAACAGAATAAAGATGAATGCCATCATGAGCCCGATGCCCACGGCCTGGATGCCGTGCATGAAGAAAGACAGCAGAAGTAGGTAAACAAGGATAGAGAACTCAGCAGGCTTTTTCGGACAGGACAGGACGATGGAAAAGAGCAGGAAGTTGATAGGAAGAGGCGTGAATTGTTTAAAGCTCTCCAGCCAATGGATGAAAAAGAAGCTGAACCCGATGGCCAGGCTGCCGGTAATGACAATCAAGGTGGCCTTATAATCCTCCTTTTCAGCCGGAAGGACGCTTTTCAGGAAGATAGCAGCGCCCAGGACCGAGAGCCAAAGGACAAACAGCTGGTACACATTGAAGAAAAAGACCGGGTGCAAAAAGCCTTTCAGGAAGGCGAATACGAAGGCCAGATTAGAGTAAAAGAACGGCGAATCCGTAAGGAACAGGTGCTCGCCTTCCCCGTTCGCCGGGTCGTAAAGGGAGATTTCTCCATAGCTCCCGATCCCTTCGGAAATGAAATGGAATTTGGAGTAGACATTCGTCCCGTTGGACATGAAGAGCGAGTCTTCCGTGAGCATGACGTGGCCCATAAAGATCAGGAAGAACAACGTTGCAAGTAGGATGAGATAGGTAGAGTTGCTTAATGAAAAAGCAGCCTTGGTGCGCTCTCCAATACTCTTTTTCCTGAGTTTCCAGAATGCCAACAGCGCAATAACGGGAAGGTAGAAGAAAAGGAGGATAACAGGTGTGGATAAAGGGAAATGAATCGTGATGGACGCATAGTAGAGGATGATGGAAGCAAAAAAAGAGATTGCAAACCCGAGAAGATAGCGCTTCAGGAAGGAGGCATTGTCCAGCAGCAGCCCGAATACCAGGAAAGGCAGGTAAATAACAAAAATAATCAACAAAGGCAGGAAAGGCACCAAGGCAACCAGCACGTACAGCAGGTTCTTGAAATCAGCAGGGAGGTATTTGTCTATAAAGACCAGGATAAGGGCGAGCAATAAGGCAATGTACTGTACTTCCTTCAGCACAATGGAAACCAGAATTAGGTAAACAAAGAGGATAATTTGGTTCAGCTTGATGGAAACCCCCATATAGATTACTGAATCATGGCGTGCTTATAAATATTTCAGTCAGGGACAAGTCAGGGGGGCTCTGCCCTAAAATAACTGCAGTATCTTCCAAGTCTTGACAATGGGAATTCCATTATATTCTTTCAAAACAAGTAAATCTTCATCGCCACTCACAACATAATCAACTTTCGCACTTTCCGCACATTCAAGAAATTTATTGTCTTTTTCATCCCTGCAAACGTTTATGTTCAATTTTGGAGCAATAACCAAATGGGATAATGAAACAATCTTCTGCATGATCTGGTCTGGTGTTAAGTTAACTTTTGCCATAACTTCATTGAATTTTGGTCTTTTTATTACCTTTTCAACCTCTTTAAGAATTTCACTTGTAATGTATAACTTTGCCTTACCTTGCTCAATTTTCCTAAATAGCCCAGCTTCGTTTCCTTCCCAAAAGAAAGCTGAAACAATTGTATTTGTATCAAGAACAAGTTTAAGCAGCATTTCTGACATCTTTGATAGCTTTTTTTACATCCTCTCTCGACAACCCTGCCTGTTTTGCCGCCTGTTGTAATGGCTTTGCTATTTCATCAAATGTTTTTTTAATTGCCGGTGTTTCTATTTTCTTCAATATCACAGTCCCAGCTTCTCCAAATACCATAAACTGGTCTGATTTTTTTATCCCCATCTCTTTCCTTAAAGAAGATGGAATAACTACCTGTCCTTTTTCAGATATTCTGGTTAATTCAACTTGCATAGTTCATCACATGTAAGATAAGTAAAACATGTCTTACTTATATACCTTTCGATTTTAAGCCCCTGATTCCCGATACGTTTACGAGTGTGCCCTCAATTTTTAAGCTGCCAAGCCAATCGAAAGCGGGATTTAGGAGAGAGTCAGTCAGGGAGAAAGTTTATTAAATAATTGTTAAGTCTGCCACAGAAAGAGGGCATAAGAAATGAAAGTAACATTATTGGACGTGAAAGGCGCTCCGAATGTCAGCAAGGACGTAGCCGGCGGCTTCGGTACGCGATTTAAGGCTGGGGATTCTTTCAGGGCCAGGCTGATTGAGCGCGCCAAGAAAGGCATCCGTTATCCGCAGCTGTCGTTGGCCTATATGGCAGCTGTCTTCAAAAACGGCGGCCATGAGGTAGAGTATCTGGAAAATAAGGTCCCAACAGATGCAGACGTGGTCATCATGCCTTCTTCCATTGTCGATTTCAGGACCGAAATCAAATACGCGGATGAGATCAGAAAGAGCACAAAAGCAAAGGTGGGTTTCATCCGTCCCTTCGCATCCTTGCGACCTGAACTCTATAAGGACCATTGCGACTTCATCATCAAAGGCGAGCCTGAAACCGTGGCCGTGGAGATCAGCAAAGGGAATTTTCCACAAGGCCTGGTGGACAGCAAACCGATTCCGGACCAGGACAGCATCCCCTTCCCGAACTGGGACCCGTTTCCCGTAGAGACGTATTCGTACAAGCCCTCCTTGAACAAGACCCCTTTCCTGCCGGTCCTGACTGCACGGGGCTGCGTCTTCAGCTGCGGCTACTGCCCGTATCCCGTAGGATGGGCATGGCGCAAGCCCAGAACACCGGAAAATGTCATCGAGGAGCTGAAATACCTCAAAGAGAAGTACAAGATAAAAGCCGTGATGTTCCGCGATCCGATATTCTCCCGCTTCAAGCCAAGAATCCAGCAGCTGATGGATTTGATGATTAAAGAGAACCTCAATCTGGAATGGGGCTGCGAGACGCGGATAGCGGACCTGGATGAAGAGCTATTGGACAAGATGCGGAAAGCGGGTTTGAGAAGCGTCGAGGTCGGTGTCGAATCATTTTACGAGCACATCATCAAAGACGAGAACAGGATACCTGTAAGCATCCAGACCCAGGAGAAGATTGTAAAATACTGCGAGAAGATTGGCGTAAAGGTCTCTGCCTTCTATGTCCTCGGCCTGTTGTCCGATACCAAAGAGACCATCGAAGGCACCATCAACTACGCAAAGCGTCTGAACACCTTTGCAGCCCAGTTCAACATCTATACCCCCTACCCCGGCACGCCCGATTTTGAGCGGGCAAAGTGATAGCAAATTATATAAACACCTAAACGATTGTTAAGTACCATGAGAATTCTGCTATTAAGCCCGCCGTACCCGAAGGATAAGATATTCCGGAAATCCATGAAGCATTTAGGGGCTGTTTTGCCGCCCTTGGGAATTGCCTATATCGCCTCAACCCTGGAGAAGGAAGGCCATACCGTGAAGATCATTGACGGCCCGGCAGAAGCCACCATATTGGGATACGGCTTTGAAGAGCTGGAGAAAGATATCAAAGAATTCAACCCCGAACTGGTCGGGTTAAGCGCAAATACGTCTCAGGTCGACCATGCCAAGAAGGTTATGGAAATGGTGCGAGCGTTTAATCCTAAATGTAAGATTATTCTCGGAGGAACCTTGATCAGCGCAGACCCGCGCATGCTGCTCAAATTAAAGGACGTGGATTATGGCGTGTATGGGGAAGCCGACCTTACGTTCTCGGTCATTGTCAAGAAGATAGAAAAAGGCGAGAAACTGGAAGGCACCGAAGGGCTGATGTGGCGCGAGAACGGCCAGGTGAAGTTCCTGAAGCCGAAAGTCATTGTTGACTTGGACCAGGTGCCCATGCCCGCGCGTCATCTGCTGAAAATGGATATCTACAGGCCGTCACCGGCCAATTTTAGAAGAATGCCAGCTACCACCATCATGACGTCGCGCGGCTGC
>JAGVYO010000031.1 GCA_018303225.1 Candidatus Woesearchaeota archaeon | reverse complement strand
CGATAGCGTTACGTGCCTACCTAAGAACCGCCTACAAAGACAAAAACGGGGAACTAAAGTTTGCAGACAACCGAAGAACAGGGGATTTGCATTTCATAGCGGACAAATACTATTATACTCAAAAACAGAAAGGCAAAACCAAAAAATCCTTCTACGACTGGCTTAGGGAAAAAGCCTGCCACCCCGATAAAGTCGATGAAGCGCTGACGAAATTTAAACAACCTCCCCTACCTAAAACCGAACCCCTCGGCCAAAGCATCGACAGGGCTGTAAATGGCTATATTGCTTACGCTGATAATTGCATCGCGCAAGAGAAGGAAGCGAGAACGTTACATGTCTATTTGACAACCGCCTACAAAGATGAAAATGGGGAACTAAAGTTTGCGGGTAGGGGAAAAGGAGGGGATTTGAATTTCGTAGTGGGCAGATATGCTACTCAAAAACAGAAAGGCAAAACCAAAAAATCCCTCTACGACTGGCTAAAAGAAAACACGGGCAATCCCGATCTAGTAACCAGAGCCCTCGAACTCCAAGCATTATATGCCCGAACACGAAACCACCATTCTCCAGACAGACTAGTAGCCACTGCGTTAAGCCAATTAAACATCCCCACCGACGCCCGATCTTTATCTGAATTAACATCCTTATTTGAAGGCCGTGTTAATGATCTAGTTGAATTGCTCTATACAGTCAGACCGCGAGAGATCCAAGCTTTGGAATGGAGGAAAATAGGCAGAAGGGAGCTTAGAAGCTACCTCCAACAGCATTTGACAAGTGATTCAGGACAGGGTAGCGGAGCTGCTGTGAATGGCGGCGGTCTCCCGCCTTTGGAAAGGGTAACCAGCATTATCCCCTTTGAAACGTACCAACGAGAAGAGGTAGTGCAAAGACAATTACTGAATATGGCGTTGAATATGTATCTCTCTAGGACTCATCAGGCAGATGCCCGGACTTATCAAATTGCCATCGGTGCTATCGATGCTCAATTACAAAACTCTACGGAGAACAAAGTCATGCAGCAAGTTCTCCAAACCGCGAAGATGTATATTGAAAGGATGGGGCAGATGTCCCCAGGATTCACAATAATAAAGGCGTAAAATGGGAATCGAAAAAATTGTCCAATACCTTGTCCGAAAACCAAGGGAAGAAGAGATTCAGGAGCTATTGCGTTTTGACGTTATTAATAGCGGGCAAGCCCAAGAATTGAGGGAATACGAAGTAGATGAGCATGATTTTGAACTAAGGGAAAATCAGAAATTGGCCCTTGTCCAATTGGCGGATAGCAAGCGCGTTTTTATTGATGACGATACCGGCAGCGGAAAAACCGTCATTGCCGTGAAAGCGGTCCAATATCTTGAAGATCAGCTTGGAAGGCCGGTGAAATTTCTTTTTTTCTCGCCCAATACCATCAAATCCCAATGGAAACGGAGAGTCTTGAGCTATTTGCCGGAAGGGTACATCCATCCCGATGAAATTGTCGTCATTGGTGGGGAAAATGGAAACGGTAACGGGTATGCTGCCATCCCAGGTGCCAGGGGCATTATCGTCAATTACGAGCGGATAGCTGCCGACCCAACATTAATCCAAATTCTTCAAGAGGCAGGATTTGATTTTGTAAATTTTGATGAATTCCAGCGGGCAAAGAACGATAAGGGCAAGACATCAAGGAATCTAAAGAAAGCTACGAAAGGAATAGACTACCGGATGGCCACTACGGCTTCTCCTTATCGAAAAAGCCTAAAAGATCCTGCCAATTTGTTGGCTATTCTTGACCCTGAATTTTATGAAAAAGAGCAACGAGAAGAGAGGGGACACAATCCGGCATATGCGGCAGAATATACAAATATGACGGATGAAGAGAAAGAAGATTTGAGCCGGTTTATTATCGGTAAATATATTCGGGGAGAAGGCGTTCCGGATGTAGGGCCGTTGCGAAGCCAATATGGAAGGGTCAAAAGACATGGTATACGGCAATCCACTGAAGAATTGACCGGAAGAAAGATAACCGTCAATTACGGAGCCGGTGCTTACGATCTATCCGAGGCAGAAGCCGAAATCTACTGGCGGTTCAGAAACGCAGACACCCAATTTCCTGATGTAACCCTCACAGGAACCGAAAAATTAGATCTATTAAGGCATGTACTAAGAGATGTATCTGTTCTAACCCCTGAATTTGTCCAGGAAAAAATAGCTGAAAAAAGGGATAAGGCAAGGAAGAAAGGCAACGAATATAGTAGCATCTATACCACATTGGAAAAGATTTTCCATGCACATCCCGAGATGCGCAATCTGGGGCAAATCCAATCTTCACGGTATAAAGCATTGGAAAATGTGCTTCAACAGATACCCTTAGCTGAAGAAGTGGTTGTGTTCACCGACAAAAAAGAAAAGGTCGTTGATAAGATAGAAGGTGTTCTAAACGCCCATTACGGGGCTAATACCAGTGTGCAGATAACTGGTGATGTAAGCACAGACATAGGGCCAGGCAGGTACTTTAGCGATAGAGAATTAGCTATGCTAAAGCTACAAGTTAACGAAGGAATCAAAGCAGCGGTTGCCACGCAACAAACAGCAGGAGAGGGCATCCGCTTGGATCGCGTCAGAAACATAATTCTATTCGAATTGCCTTACACGTGGGACGATATCAAGCAGATGATTGGGCGCTTGGAGGGGCCCGGTCAAACGCGCGATATTAATGTTTATATTATAAATGAGAAGACCAGAGTAGATCAGGGCATCATCAATCTTATTAACTATAGGAGAAGGGTCGGAGATCGATTTCTTAAGGGAACGGCAGAGTTAACTACTGAAGAAATTCTGGAAAATCTGGTAGAGCGAACTACATCGGAAGAAAAAGACATCGGCCCTTATATCCAATCAGACCTGGAGCTTTTATTGAAATTTATGGGTGCCATGCGCGATAAAGGTTTCAGAGAGAATTACAGGTTATTGCAAGAAACCCTGATTCATGGCGAAAAGGCTTCGAAATTCTTTGCCCGCGTGTACGAATCTATCATCGAAAACAGTTTGCCGGGCAACATGTCCCGTTTAATCAGCCAGGTTGTAGAAGGTTTGGGTGGCAAAGGAAAACTTGCCGATCTCGGCGCCGGAACTGGTTTCTTGGGAAGGGGCCTTGCAGAATACGAATTAGATATGAAGGTGGTTAATCTAGATATTAACCATGATGCATTGGCACATGGAAAAGAGAAAGCAGCGGAAAAAGGGCTTAAGCAAGGATACATTCTTTCCGATATGGGAGCAGCTTCCTTACGAAGCGGTAGTTTTGATTATGTTGTTGCTTCCTTGTCATTGGACAAACAGAACTTGGATGAAAGGGTCACCAGTTTAAAAGAGGCTTTCAGGATTGTCAAACATGGAGGTTATGTGATCATTGCACAGAAGGACGATTATCTAACAACCGAACAAAAGAAACGATACTTATCCGGTGTGGAGCGCTTGGGTGGCAGGGTGGCTGAAATATCGGGTTCGTATAAAGGGGAAGAGGGCCATTTTGAAGCGTTTATCGCAGTAGCGCAAAAAATAGGAGAGCCCAGTGAAGATATCGACCCTAATGACTTCCTCTACAGCCGGAAAGAAGTAAAAGGGACACGTGGACACCGGAAAGAATGGGGTGCGCCTTCTAAGCAGAGATGTGAAACGTTTGTTCATGAAGACGGAAAGCTTCTTCAGGATAAAATCGAAGCGTATAATATTGAAGCCCAGAAAAGGGCTAACGAGACCAGAATCCTAGGTTATCAGGTTGTTGTCCTAACCGAACAAGAAGCCCAACGTCGCTATAGAAATCAATACCATAAGAGACTCACACCCGGTACCTCTTTTATTAATGTAGATAATACTGGGGGCGTTGTTTATACCTTTCAACCAAATGCTGACAGAACGAGGTTGGAAACTGCCGTGCGCGAACACTTGATGACATTGAACAAGAAGTATGGTGCAGCTAGGTAAATGCACATGCCGCCCACCTTCCTATCCCAACAGCCGCCGCTGGTCACGATAGATGATTTTGTGAACACGTATAGGGATCCGAATGATTACCGTGCAAGACGCGGAGTAGCGTTTCTTGAGCCTAAAGGCGTTCTTCCGCTCACTTATCATAACGCCCATTTGCCAGACCTCAACATCTTGGCTGCCTGGCTGCACTGGAGCGGAAGCATATGGAGGAACGAAGGCCGGATTCATGCGCAACCAGAACAGAAGGGAAATATCAAACAAGCAGCAGAAAACCTAGACCTTAAATTAAGAGATAAAAGTCCCACGGAGCTGGCGTTTGAGAACGGAACGTGGTATGCCCGCGTCCTTGAATCGATGGGCATCCATAACAGCCAAGGGTCGCTAAAGGCACAGGACACAAAAGCAAAGCACAACATCCAAGTCCTCCCTTATATTCGATTTCTTGCCGAACACTTCTCAAATTATCACGTAATGCACGGGGAGGACAGGAAGATTGCCACTAAGTTGTTGGTGGATCATTGTAAGATACTGCTGTTGGCTAGGTTTAGGAAGTATCGGAATCAGCATTATCTGGACCTCCCTGCCAATGCAGAGAGCGAAGACATTGCCAGGCGTTTGGCGCAACAGGTGATCGGTATGTTCAATGCCGTTTATCCAAAAATGGGGCTTCATCCTGGATTAATTTCACATTATTATCACAAGGAAAGAGGGAACCACCATCCGCGTATTGATCTTCCGGAAGAGAACCTATTAGCAGCTATGCACCATTACGGGCTGTTCGGATTTCAGCCGTCGTCTAGGTACCATTCTTTAGGTAAAAAGGCTACAGGA
Organism: Candidatus Woesearchaeota archaeon; assembly: GCA_018303225.1. Lineage (GTDB taxonomy): Archaea > Nanobdellota > Nanobdellia > Woesearchaeales > JAGVYO01 > JAGVYO01. The sequence continues at coordinate 14,363 of JAGVYO010000031.1, read as the reverse complement.
TGGGCGAGAAAATAAAAAACCAACAAACTCCCCAATCACCTTTATAAACCCCTTTTTCTTTCCAGAATCTTATGCTCACTTTAGGCATCGAATCAACGGCCCACACCTTCGGTGTCGGAATTGTTAACGATAAAGGCAAAATTCTCGCCAACGTTAAAGACAGCTATACCACCGAGCACGGTGGCATTCATCCATCCGAAGCAAAAAAGCATCATCAGAATGTAGCCGATAAGGTGATTCATGAAGCGTTGATCCGGGCAAAATTAAGCCTGAAAAATATTGATTTCATCACCTTCTCCCAAGGCCCGGGGTTAGCGCCGTGTTTATTGGTCGGTATGGAAAAAGCCAAAGAATTATGCAAGGAACTGAAAATTCCGTTAATCGGTGTCAACCATTGCATTGCTCATTTAGAAATTGGTTCACTTTTGTCCAAAGCCAAAGATCCTGTTTTACTATACGCTTCCGGCGCCAATACTCAGATCATTGCCTACGACGGCGGCAAATACCGGATTTTTGGGGAAACCTTGGACCAGGGAATCGGCAATTTTTTAGACGCGTTTGCCAGATACATGGGCATGGGCTTTCCCGGCGGGCCGAAAATTTCAAAATTGGCTGAAAAGGGAAAAGATTACATTGAACTGCCTTATGTGGTAAAGGGTATGGACGTCTCTTTCGGCGGCATCCTCACGAATCTAAAACAGAAATTTGATAGTAAAAAATATTCAAAAGAGGATTTGGCTTTCTCTGCGCAGGAAACCGTATTCGCGATGCTGACCGAAGTTTCCGAGAGAGCCATGGCGCACTGCGAAAAGGACGAGTTGGTGCTGGGCGGCGGTGTTGCGTGCAATACACGATTGCAGCAAATGGCCCGAATCATGTGCAAAGAACGCGGCGCCAGATGTTTTGTGCCTGAAAATCAGTTTTTGGTCGATAACGGCGCCATGATTGGATGGCTAGGGGTGCTAAAATATAAATCTTTAAAAGGAAGCACTCCACCTTTAAATAAAATTGATATGAAGCCCTACGAAAGAACCGATGATATCGAGGTAACCTGGCGATGATCACTATCCTATCCATTGGAAAACTGAAGTTGTACAACGAGATGTTCAACACGTACCTGAAGCGTATCCAGCGGTACACGAAAATCAATGTGGTGGAATTGAAAGAAGTCAAAGACAGGAACGAAGATGTTGTGAAGGAAAAGGAAGGGAAACACATCGTAGATAAGCTGGACAAGATGGACCACGATTATACGATTGTGATGGATCCCAATGGGAAACAGCTGGTTTCCGAAGATTTTGCGAGCATCCTTGAGCTGGAAAAAGACCAGGGCAAGGATGTGGTGTTTGTGGTCGGCGGCCCCGTGGGCGTTTCACCGGAAGTCCTGGAATGGGCGGATGTCACGCTCTCCATCTCCAAAATGACCCTGCAGCACGATCTGGCTAAATTGGTTTTGATGGAACAGATTTACAGGGCGTATACGATTCTGCATAAGGAGCCGTATCACAAATAAAAATTGCGCATTAACCGAAAATCTTTATCTTTTCTTTGAAAGGCAGGTACAAAAATTTCGGCACGAAATTTTTGGTATGATTCGCTATCGCTAAGAAAAAAGTTGAATAGAAATTTATGAAATTGTTGATTTTTATTTATGCTCCAAAATCTTCTTCAGAACGCTTTCCTTGCCTTTCCATACCAGCGCTTCTTTCAGCACGTCCTGGATGGTTTCCACGGGAATGATCCGGATGCTGTTCAGTTTGTCCGGGGGGACAATGATATCCTTGAAATTGGCTTTTGGTACGATCACGGTCTTCAGGCCTGCTTCGATAGCAGCCTCCACTTTGGCGGTGACGCCGCCAATGGGGAGCACTTCGCCGCGCACGGAAAGCGAGCCGGTCATGGCTGTATCCTGCTTGACGGGGATGTCTTTGAACGAGGAAATGATGGATGTTGCAACTGCAACCGAGGCCGAATCACCCTCGACGCCTTCGTGCGTCTGTAAGAACTGCACGTGGATATCGTACGTCTCTTTGATGTCCTCGCCAAAATATTTCTTGATGATGGCCGATACATTCTTCACCGCCTCTTTGGCGATATCCCCCAGTTTTCCCGTGGCGATAATCTCCGCCTCTTTTCCGCCCGGTGTGACCTGCGATTCAATGGGTAAAATAATCCCGGAATACGGCGGTGCGCCGCCAATGACGGCTAACCCGTTTACCCGGCCTATCCTATTTCCGGTTGTGATGATGACCTGGTATTCCTTTTTCTGCTCGATGTATTTGTCCGCCAGCTGCTTTTCCAGGGTCCGCGCAATGCGCTTGGCAGCCATGACATGCTTATCATCCACCAGCTTGGCCTTTTGCTCTTTCGCCAGATCGCCGGCAGCCCGTATTAAGCCACCCAATTCCCTCAACCGCAGGGTCAGATGATCCTTGCGGTCGGCCCTTCGCCGGGCTTCCTGTATGATAGCTTCAACCGCTGTTTTGGAGAATTGGGGGATCGTGCCGTCCTTCTGCACTTCCTGGGCCACAAAAATAGCTATCTTATCACGGTTCTCTGGTGTGTCTTTGATGGTATCGGTCATATACACTTCGTACCCGTAACCGCGGATACGGGAGCGCAATGCCGGGTGCATGTTCTTCACCGTCTCCAGGTTGCCGGCTGCGATCAGGATAAAATCACACGGCACCGGCTCGGTCCGAACCATCGCTCCGGCGCTCCGCTCGCTCTGGCCGGTGATCGCGAATTTCTTTTCCTGCAATGCCGACAAGAGCTCTTGTTGCGTGTGCGGCTGCAGGGTCGCAATCTCATCGACAAACAACACACCCTTGTTCGCTTTATGGATCATTCCCGCCACAACTCTTTCGTGTGCGGGCGTTCCCAATCCTCCGCTTTGGAACGGGTCATGAAGTACATCCCCGAGTAATGCACCGGCATGCGTTCCTGTTGCGTCCAGAAACGGCGCATGATCTTTCTTGTAATTGTCCACGATTACCTTCGGGATGCGCATCCGGTCGGGCATGCGCTTGCCCATATTCAGGTAGACAACGAACGCTCCCAGGAATATCATCCCCCCCAGGAAAAAAGCCGCAAACATGATGTCGCTGTTGTAATGGCTTCTGACCCACCAGGGCGCAATCATGGAAACGATGACCAGCACAAAAATCAGCAGGTTCTGGTTCTTGAACATGCCGATGTTCTGGATTCGGGCGCGGTTGACCAGTTCGCGGCCTTCAGAAGCCGGCACGCTCCGGATTAATGGCATGTTCTCATCATTTGGATTTGGGAACGCGACGACATCTACCAGCTTCTCTTTAGGCAGCATCTCTGCCAGCCCCAAACCGAGCATGCTCTTTCCAGTACCCGGTTCACCAATCAGAAGAACGTGCCTTCGCTGCTCAGAAGCTTTCCGGATGACTGTAACTGCATCATCTTGTCCGATGACTTGATCAATGATTCGTTTGGGTACCTTGATGTCAGCAGTACTCTTATAACTCAATGCCATGGTGTTCTGACAAATAGAAGACCCTTTAAAAAGCTTTTGTGCAATACTTAAAGAAGCTACAGGAATCCTTCATCCTCAATAGGATGTACGATTCTCTTTATGCAGTTTTTCGAAATAGTCCTGTATTTCCCCTACATCCATATCTTCCAATTCTTCAGCTGTGTATTGTTTCATCTTTCCTCCTAACTTACTGTAATGAATACGCTGTCCCTTATCAGCTTTTGGAACTCGGAAGCGGTGAAAAGCAATTTTTAGGCGTCCTATCAAAAGAGCAAATTTATAAGACAATCCACATCATTCTATTTGATGGAATTGCCAAAAAGATACCGTACATTGAAGGTCGGAGATAAATTAAAGATTAATGGTAATGTGTATACTATCAAAGAAAAATCGTATACGACTAAAGAAAGGACTGGTCATAAACCGAGCATTGAATCCATCCGCTACGAATTGGGCAACCAATTTGTCCTGGAATACGACACCAACTGGACCTTTTTTCAATTGGTTACCCGAAAAGGATGGTTCGGCATGCAAATCACCTCTTCAAAAAGGATTAACATAGAAGCGATAAGCATTGTACATTAACCGAAATGAACCGCATGAAAAAGCAAGAAAGTAGAAAATATAGGAGAATCGGAAAGAATGAACACTGTCCGCCCAGATGGTGTCCCAGAATTAAAATCGAGGGCTGTTGCTTTACCTGCTCATATCATATCGAAGAAGGGAACATAGCAAAGGGCAAATATGCCCTTTATTGCAGCCATCCCAAGGCTTTCAAAAAATAGCCAGAATTTACACCAATAATTGCGCTTTTATCGCATCGGCTGTTGGCTGCCGCATTCCGAGCAATGCTTGGCGCTTCTTGGCAACTGCTTTCCGCACTCTACGCAGTACTTCTTGTCGATCAGTTCGTGGGTTTCAGGAGTGTCAGGTGCGGCTTCCGAAACAAGCACTGCTTCGCTTCCGCCCCGGCGCTTCTTCGCAAGGCCTACGATAGCAAACAACACTCCTACCACCAAGAGCCCCAGGAAGCTGTAGAACCCGTAATTCACCTGTTGGCAGCCTTTCTGCTGCGCGGCAGTAAGGTTGGACTGGGGATCATACAGCACGTCCTGGCATTGCGTATTGCCTTCATAGAGGGTCACATAGCCTGTAGGCGTGCCTTCCGGCAGCAAATTAGCCGATTCCGCCACCAGATGAAGGGCCGTGGTAAACAGCGAAAATAAGGACAGCGTAATCATCAGCAAGCCCCACCCGACCCACAGTGTATTCCTTTCGGTCTTGGTCTTATGGCGGATATGGCTGTGCTCTTTGGACAGGTAGACAATGATGGTCAGCAGCAAGAGCGTTCCCACAATCAGCATCGGATTCTCGGTCAGAAATTGCATCAATTCAGGGAGGCTGGTGGGGGGCATGCCCCCTCTTTCTCGGGTCGCTGATATTTAAAGTTTACGATTTCGTTTACTATCCTTCAGAGAAAATCTTTTAAGCACCTGTAGAGCCCCCTATACAATGAAAGAGTCCCTTCTGATAAAACTGGCCCTGGTGACCTCGCTGGCCGGCCTTCTGATCCTATTTTTCATTTCAGGGAATTTGGACGTGGAAGAAAAGCCGCTCGGTAAAATCAGTGTTGAGAATTTGGAGGATTATGTCAAGATAAAGGGACAGGTGACCGGCATAACCCATACGGAAAACGCGGTCTTTCTCAAAGTGACCCAGCCCCAGGAGATGGACATTGTTGTCTTCAAAGACACGCCCTTGAACCTTTCCAAAGGGGCGCATGTAGAAATCATCGGCAAGGTGGACGAGTACGAGAACAAGCCCGAAATCCTGGCCGAGCTGATCCGGGTGACCTGATGCTTCTGGAGGTACTGGCCGCTGTCCTTCTCGGCTGTTTGGCAGGCATCTTTACCGGCCTGATCCCTGGCGTCCACATCAATCTGGTCTCCCTGCTGCTGGTCAGCGCTTCCGGCTACCTGCTCGGCTTTACAGAGCCCATCGTATTGGGCGTCTTCATCATTGCCATGTCGATTACGCATACGTTCCTGGATGCCGTCCCTTCTATCTTTTTAGGCGCGCCGGATCCGGATACGGTTCTGAGTGTGTTGCCCGGGCACCGCATGCTGCTGGAAGGGAAAGGCTTTGAAGCCGTGAAACTGACCATCATCGGGTCGCTGTTGAGTTTGATAGTGGTCATTGCGCTGATCCCTTTCACCCTTTCTATAGTGCCTTTCATCTACCTCCATATCCAGGCATATATGGGGTGGATTTTGATTGTTGTATGCCTGTTCATGATTCTTAAGGAAACAGGCTGGGATAAGAAATTCTGGGGATTTTTTGTGTTCGTCCTCTCCGGCATCCTGGGCATTCTTGTATTGTCGTGGCCCAACCTCAATCAGCCGTTGTTCGCGCTGCTCTCCGGGCTGTTTGGACTGAGTACGCTCTTGCTCTCCCTGAAAGACAACGTGCAGATTCCGAAGCAGTATGTCACCGAATCCGTCTCCCTTCCGAAAGGAAAAAGCGCGCGTGCCATCATTGGCGCAACCGTCACCGGCTCGGTGACAGGCCTTCTGCCCGGGCTGGGGTCTGCGCAGGCTGCCATCATCGCCATGCAGCTGGTGGGCAACCTGGGCAATTATGCCTTCCTGGTTTTGATCGGCGGCATCAATACTGTAAACTTCGTATTCAGCCTGGTTGCGCTATACACCCTGGAGAAGGCGCGCAACGGCGCCATCGTGGCCGTGAAAGAGATCCTGAAAAGCATCGACTTTAATGGGCTGGTTTTGTTCTTGGGCGTTGCCTTGCTGGCCGGCGGCATCGCCACCTTCCTAACACTATATCTCGCCAAACTGTTTTCAAGGCTGATTACGAAAATCAACTACCGGAAGCTGGTCATCGGCGTCATGCTTTTTATCACGGGGTTGGCATTCTATTTCTCTTCCTGGTACGGCCTGCTCATCCTTGTCGTTTCCACCGCCGTCGGCATGATTCCGGCGTTGATGGGCGTCAAGAGAAGCCTGGCGATGGGCAGTTTGATTTTACCGGTTATTTTGTTCTTTATGTTATAAAGATACTAACGGAACATTTGGAAAAAATATTTTTTAGAGCGAAAGCGCTCCTGTCAAGAACCACGGTCACAGACCGGTGGCATGTTTCTGAACGTAACAGCGTACAGTGGTTCTTGAGCATGCTCAGAAATATACCCTCTTCCAAAACAGGGTAGTGGACTTTGTCCACTGGTTATCAACCAGTGGTATATTTCTGACATATCAAAAATTTCGTGCCGAAATTTTTGGGACAAATCCAACTGTCAAAAAAAGTAAAGATTTCGGTGGTAAAATAGAGGCCACGGATTTTACATACACGTAGATTTTTAAATAACCGGTTCATTCTACTATCTTATGAAAAAAGGATTCTGGACAACTGTTAAAGACATCATCCGGAAAGCCGACATCATCCTTGAGATACTGGATGCCCGGATGCCTGAAATCACGAGAAACCGGAAGCTGGAGGAATATGGAGCCGGCTTCGGAAAGCCGTTCATCCTGGTCATCAACAAGGCCGATCTTATTTCGGATACCGCGCGGCGGAATATCAAAGACGCCTATCGGGAGCAGAATTGCGTATGGGTGTCGGCCACACATTCCAAAGGCATCAGGGAGTTGGTGGCCATGATCAAGAACAAGATAAAGCGCGCCCCTATCAAAGTGGCTTTTATCGGCTATCCCAACACCGGCAAGAGCTCGCTGATCAACCAGCTCTCTAGGGGTGGGAGAGCGCGCACCAGTCCTGAATCCGGCCTTACGAGGGGCATTCAGCTGATTGGCGGAAAAGGCGGCCTGATGCTGATGGACACCCCGGGTGTGGTGCCGTTTGAAGACCGGGACGAAATCCGCTTGGGCCTTGTCTCGGGCATTAGCCCTGCCAAGCTCAGGGATCCGGATCTGGTGGCGTACAAGCTGATTGAGATGTTCCAGAAGACCAATCCGGCGGTGCTGGAGAGGACCTACGGCATCGACCCGAAACAGGAGCCCGAGGAAATATTGATCGCATACGGAAGAAAGCTGAACATGCTCCAGAAAGGCAGCATCGTGGATGAACAGCGGGCCGCCATCCATTTCCTGATGGATTGGCACAGCGGTAAGATACGGCTTTAGCCCCTAAGCTTTCAGCTTCTCCTTCACCGCTTTCTCAGAAATAATGGCGGAATTTCCGGAAGGATCCTCAATGATCATCTTGATCTTTTCCTGCCCCCACGTCACCTTCAACAATTTTTTCAGCAGGTTCTTGGCTTTTTTCTTGGTCTCGTCGTCCTCTTCCTGGTCCCGCGCTGTTTCAACGGAATACTTGATGCGGTTGAGGATGCCTTCGACATTGGTCACAAATCCGTTGGAAGCAGGACCGGGCGTGATGGTGATGATATGCGGGATTTTGATGGTCGCCTGGGAAGATTTCACCACCCGTATCTTCATGTCCTCCTCGCTGGAAATCTCCAGGGTGTACTTCACGGGGTCGTGCGGCTGGATGCCTTCCACGTCGCTCTGGTGGTACTTGCATTCGCTGCAGGTCATGGAAAACAGGAGGACCTTCCCAAAGTACGGCACTTCGGTCTGGTGTTCGCCAAGGACCAGTGATTTCTTGTGGCACACTGGGCACGTTTCGTTTTTCAGTTCAGCTTCTTCGGCCATAGAAAAGACGGCTTAAAAGTGGATATAAATAGTTTTCGTTAAGGAAAGATTTGATTACGGGAGTTTTATACAGAAACCGTATAGCACGCATTGAATGGGAAATAAACGCCAATGAAAACTTTCTTTTTTAACGAAAAGGAAGTCCCAAAAATTCCGTGCCGGAATTTTTGCTGCTTTTCCCTATCGCAAAGAAAAAATAAGTTTTTTAATGTCTCGTACACCACCACTCTTGGAGTGGTGGAAACGAGTGGTGTTCGAGGCGGAAAAAAAGCGAGCAGCCCGAGCGACCGAAGGGAGCGAGCATGCCACCGGTCTGTGACCGGTGGTGGCTGCGAGCTTTTTGACGGAGAAATCCAGATGGCGGAGTGACAACAGGTTAATGAAAAAACAATAAAGAAGAATGAACTTAGCTGTATTCCGTGACCTTGCTCATCTCGGCCTGCGGCTCTGCACCCATCGCTTTCTTTTTCTGGGTCCGGTGGATTTTCGCAAAGCTTGGCACAGCCGCAATCCAGTCCTCGCCGAATCCGGCAATGTCGCCGTCAATGGCATCGCAGGTGTTCTTGAGCTTGTTGATGGCCCTCTTCAGCTCCACCAGATCTTTGTCTTTCAGCGGCTTGATGTTGATCAGCGCTACAGTGGCTCCTTCGCGCAATGCGTCCAGAATAGGCTTGATGTGCTCAAATTCTTCAATGACAAACGGTCGTACCGTTACCCTGCGGCGGTCATCCGTGCCGCTCCCGCTGTCCAGCTCGACATAATCCTGTCCTTTTCCTTCGTCCATCGTAGCAGCCGGCGTATCAGAAACGGTCAATCTTTCCTTTAACTTGCTGAAAAATCCTCCCATGGTAACCCTCCCTTCTAAATTTAAAACGACTGTCCAATACTAACAAAATGCCTCATTACCTAAAGAACTATTTAAAGTTTTTGTTTTTCAAATCAACCCGGGAAAAACCGGGCAACGTTCCGATAACTTACGGAAGCCGCGGCTTTCTAAGCTCCGGAATTCTTTGAATTCCGATAGCTTTTTAAATCAAGCATTTATCCTTCATACCCTATGCGGCGGATCCGTGGATTCAGGCGAAAAACCCGTTACGCGTTCCGGAAGGAGGTACGTGAACACGGGAAACTCAGCATGAGGTCCTATTTCCAGCCCTTTGCAGTGGGAGAAAGGGTCTACCTGCATGTGAACTCATCGGTCCAGAAAGGCATGTACTTTCCGAAGTTCCTGGGCCGCTCCGGCATCGTTAGCGGGAAGAAAGGCCGCTGCTATGAGGTATCCATCGCAGACGGCGGAAAGCAGAAAATGTTGCTGGTGCATCCCATCCATCTGAAAAAAGCGTGAAAATCATGAAAGTCCTCAGCGAATCGCCCCTCAGCATGCCGGAATTGAAAGAAGAGCTGGCCCATATCAAGAAGCGGGATAAAGAGCTGAATTTCCGCGCCGAGAAGACCGAGGAGTATCTCAACCACTTTGTGGCCGGCAAGGACCGCAGGCCCCTTATCGAGAAGCTGGAGAAGCTGGGCATCCCGCGCCTCAAAGATGTCCATATACGCAAGATTGTGGATATCATGCCAAAATCGCTTAACGATCTGAAGGTTATTCTGCAGTACTATGTGCTGACCGTGAGCAACGACAACATGAAGAAGATCATGGACACGGTCCATTCGTTCGAGGAAGGGAAATAACATTCTGCAGGTGCTACGGCCAACTCATGCGAAATAATTATAAATAGAAAGCGCTTGAAAAAGGAGAAGGGGTGAAAAGGGTGGATCTTTCGGAAAGCCAGAGAACCATTTACGGGCGCTTGGTCAACGAGATAAACCGCAGTGCCAAGCGGTTTAAGCATGGCGCTTATCGCTTCAACGAAAAGCCGTTCGAGGCGCTCCTCGGAAGCAAATCATTATCCTTGCCCTCCAAGAAAGAGCGGCTGCTTCATAAACTCCATAGCCTTGCGGTAAGCACCTTTGCCGTGCCGGCTGAAAAGCTCAGCTCGGATTTGCTTTCCGGCCTTACAGCACGGCTGAAAACCCTCCGCAAATTGATCCTCAAGCTGCGCAGCCTCAATTACTATTATGAGCACGGCATGCTCGGCGCGTTGCGGCTTGCAAAACCGCTGCAGCTGGGAACCCTGGGTAAAACAGAGATGCTGGGTGGGGAAAAGCCCGCACTTGGCGCCCGGGAGATGGAGCATCTTGAAATGTCCATCTGCTACCTCATCAATCGCGTCATTCATGTGGATCGGCGGCTGCTGAAGGGCTACCGGGGCGAAGAGGCGCGGATGGTTGCTCAAGAAAAGATTTCCGCCACGGATTTCAGCAAGGTCCTCCGGAAGCAGTCAGACCTGCTGTGCCATCTGGAAGCCAAGCTTCCTCCGGCGAGCCATGCCAGCAAGCGGCTGCTTGCGAAAGATTTATTTGGGGAATGGGGCCTACGGGTGTTTGCCCTGCTGGCGGCTGTCGAAAATGAATATCAAAAAGAGCAGCTCATTGTCCACCAATTGCGGAAAGACCAGAGGCACCGCAAAAAGCTGGACCTCCGGATCCGTCATTTGGTCCAGGAGCAATGGGGGCTGCTACGGCTGAAGGAAAAAAGGCTATTGGCGATGGAACAGGCCCGGAACATCGATAAGGAACATCAGGCGATAAGCCATCTGTACGCCGCCTCGTTGCATTTATAGAGGATCATCATGGAACAAGCAAAAGAAGAGAACGCGGTTGTGCTTGATTTCCTGCCGAACGGCTATGCGTTCGACAACCGACCTTCCCATATGAAGACGGCGATTGTGCAGGCATTGGGCAAAAGCCGCTTTGTTTTGCTGGAACTGGCTCCGAAAAAGGGCATCCATCTCCAGCCCTACGCCGAAGTCTATATCGGAGAGGGCAAGCGCGAGCACATCCATCACATCGTGGGCAAGCTGCCGATGGACCGCCTGACGCCTACGGCCAAGAGCGAGCTGGACTTCGTGGTCAAGGACCTGGTGAAGAAAAACGAAAAACGCTTTGTGGATTTCTTCAACGAAGCCAGACCCCTGAGCACGCGGATGCACCAGCTGGAGCTGCTGCCTGGGCTGGGGAAGAAGCACATGTGGGAAGTGATTGAGGCGCGGCGTGATAAGCCCTTCGAATCCTTCGAAGACATCCGCAAACGGGTGAAACTGATGCCCGATCCGGAAAAGGCCATTGCCAAGCGGATCATGGAAGAGCTCTCCGGAAAAGAGAAGCACCGTCTGTTTGTTGAAATGTAGGTAATTCTACGGCTGAATGATGATTTTTAGAGAATCCTTCGCTTCTGCCATCAGCGAGAAGCCTTTCTGGATCTCTGCCAACGGCAGCGTGTGGGTGATCATGTCCTTCACGTTTATTGTTTTGTTTTTGATTAATTGCAGCGCTTCTTCCAGGTCATCGGGCGCTGCGCCATAGCTGGAAACAGCGCTGATCTCATTCCTCCAGAAATCGGCCGTGGGAAGCTCGATGTTCCTATTCGGGATGGCGAACAGCAGAATCGTTCCCTTCCGGTCAATGCAGCGAAAGGCCTGCTCTACCGCACTGTAGGCGCCGGTGCATACAACTACCTTATCCGCCCTGACGTTCGGCATCTCTTTTGCGTTGAATACCTTATCGGCGCCGAATGCTTTGGCTTTTCCTAACCGGAAGTCATTAATGTCCGTTGCAATGACTTCTGCACCGCTTAATTTGGCCAATTGGATATGCAGCAAACCTGAGATCCCGCTTCCGAGAATTAAGACCGTCTGGCCTTTTCTGACATCCGCGACATGCTGCCCTCTTACCGCACATGCCAGCGGTTCAATAAATGTCCCTTCTTCATAGGAGACTTGCCCCGGCAGCACATAGGTCCCGTTCTCCACATTTATTCTAGGCACGCGCACAAACTCGGAAAATCCGCCGGGATCGAAATTGCCGGTATGCAGGGTTTCGCAGGCAGTAGGATTGCCTTCGTTGCAGTATTTGCACTCGTTGCAGGGGACATGGTGGCTGACAAAGACGCGCCAGCCGACCTTGAATCTATCATTCCTGCTTTCCACAATCTCGCCGGTCATCTCATGGCCCAGCACGCGCGGCGCTTTTTTGATGCGATACCATTCCATCACGTCTGTCCCGCAGATGCCGCACGCAACGACTTTTACAAGAAGCTCTCCTTCTTTTATTTCCGGTTTGGGCCGTTCCTCTATCCGCACATCGCTGTTTTTGTAGTAAACGCCCACGTTCATGGTTCCAAGAAATTATGATTTATATATCTCAAATCCATCATCCACCGACGCATTCTCATGGACGATCGCTCTTACAGCCTTGACCATGCCGACTGGATTGTCGCTCTGGAAGATGTTCCGGCCCATATCCACCCCGACAGCTCCGTTGCTTATAGCATCATGTGCCATCTGCAGCGCTGCTTTCTCTTCAATCTTTTTTCCGCCGGCAATGAATACGGGTGCATTTCCACATGCCCCCACCACTTCGGAAAAGTTTTCACAATAATATGTTTTTATCATGTGCGCTCCTATCTCCACGGCAATCCTCGAGGCTAATCCGAGATAGCGTGCGTCCCGGGCCATCTCTTTCCCCACTGCCGTTACAGCCAGCACCGGAATCCCGTATCGCTGGCCTTCGTTGACGATTTTGGACAGGTTGGAAATGCTCTCCCTTTCAAATTCGCTTCCCACATAGATAGAACACGTAAGGGCCGATGCATTTATGCGAAGGGCATCGTCAATGGCTGTCGTTATCACTTCATTGGATAGCTCTTTCAGGATGCTCTGGCCGCCGGAGACGCGCAGCACAATCGGGATGTTTATCTCCGGTTTGATCCAGTTCCGGAGGGCGCCCCGTGTGATCATGAGCGAGTCTGCATAAGGCAATAACGGCTCCACGGTCTTTCCAAGATTCCGCAGACCCGTGGTAGGGCCTTGGAAATAGCCATGATCGACCGCCAGCATCACACTTCGCCGACTTTTCGGATTGATGATCCGTGCCAGCCGGTTTTTCATTCCCCATTCCATGTTGCTTCCCATTGGACGAATTTTAACTATTATTTAAACCTGTTCCATTTCTTCAGTTGGGACGGCTTCAAAACACCTTTTTCAGTGATGATGCCGGTGATGTATCTTGCGGGTGTGACATCAAACGCAGGATTCCGGGCAGGGCTCTCTTCCGGAGCAATCCGGACACGCACCCACTTCCCTTCGTTCCAGCCGGACATATGCTGCACTTCCATGGCGTTCCGTTCTTCAATCGGGATATCGCTGCCGGATTTGCAGTTGAAATCGACCGTAGCCAGTGGCGCCGCCACATAAAATGGGATTTTATTTTCTTTCGCCAATACAGCCTTCTCGTATGTGCCTATCTTATTGGCCGTGTCGCCATTGGTCGCAATCCGATCTGCCCCCACGATGACGATGTCCACTTCCTTTTTCTGCATAAAAAGCCCGGCTGCGTTGTCGGCAATGATATGGTGGGGGATGCGCTCGTTCTGCAGCTCCCATGCCGTAAGCTTGGAGCCCTGGTTGCGGGGCCTTGTCTCGTCCACCCACACATGGATGTTCTTATTATTCTGATGCGCGATCCGGATGGGCGCCAGCGCCGTGCCGTAATCCACGCAGGCCAATGCGCCCGCATTGCAATGGGTCAGGATGTTGGAATTCTTCCGGATTAATCTCTCTCCGAATTCGCCGATTTTTCTGCAGTTTTCCACGCTTTCGTTTGCATATTCCTGCGCTTTTTGGACAGCAGTTTGCTGTGCTTCTTTTACTAAAGGGGCATTTCTTATTTCCTTTCGAACTATGCCCATTGCGTGGAATAGCTCATAAGCAGTGGGTCGTGTGGAAGCCAGTGTCTGATATACATTTTCCATGTAGGCGTCAAATTTTGCTTTATCTGTGCCCCTAAACTGCAGGGCCGCCTGGGCCATTCCAAATGCTCCTGTTGCGCCGATGGCCGGCGCACCCCTCACCACCATATTTTTGATGGCATTGGCTGTTTCCTGATAATTCTTAGAAACATAGATTTTGAATTGATGCGGCAGCAGCGGCTGATGAATCATCTTCACCAAATCGTGCTCCATCCATACGGTTCTGAACTCTTTGTCCCCTACCCTCATAAGAGGAAGGAATCCAAATCGCTTAATAAACGTTTTGCGAGAACAATTCTTATAT
>JAGVYO010000034.1 GCA_018303225.1 Candidatus Woesearchaeota archaeon | reverse complement strand
CTTTGAAAATGTCAAAATAATAGCTGGCCTTGATGGTGAGGGGAGCGTTGATGAGGTCCCATGCAGCCGACTCGGCACCATTGCCCGAATAGAGGGATATGGCGCCCGCGTTCAGGTAGCCGTCTTGCTCCAGCCTTTTCTGGATTTTGTTGAAGGCATCCAGGCTGTAATCCGCAGAAGTATCCTTGTTGAAGGCATGGCCGTGGAGAAACACGACCGGGTAGGTGGCAGGATCGGAACGGCATGCGTTGTCCAGGCAGCATGCGAGAGGTCTTCCAAGCACATTGCATTGCGGCAATGGCTCTGGAAAGGTGATATTTAACGGGACATGTACCGGCTCTGACAAATTGATTTTTTCAAAAGGAACCGCAGCCGGCTGCAGGACAGATAAATTTTTGACCATACACGGTTCCGGCGGTCCACGCACCAAATCGATCACCAGCGCCGGTGTCAGATTGAGATCAGGATAAGCAGTAGGTTCGGGAAGGGGCTCCACAACCAGTAATGCCCGAAGCAAGGCCTCATTCGGGCTGTTTGCAGGCAATTGAGAAAGATAGGCGACCGTGATGTTTTGCCTCAGACGGCGGATCGTCAGCTGCATATCGGCTAAAAAAGCTTCGGTAGCAGGATAACTCTGACGGGCATAAGCGGACTGCATGGACATGTTCAACGCAGACAAGAGGTCCCGCAGTTCATCGGCCTCTTTGCAGGCCGCATGCAACCAGAATTCGGTCTGATTGGAACGTTCCGCAATGGAGGGGCGTGCAACACAATTTCCGGCCAGTGTACAGAGCGCATCGTACAGGATATCTGTTTCCAGCGACCGCTGCAGGGTCTCGTTCCTGAGAAACGGCTGTGCATCAAGATAGGGTTCATCTGCCTCGTCGGAGATTTCGTCCACCAACTGGGATTTCTTTTCCAGGGTGCTTTTCCGTCCGAAAAGTTCAAGCGCCTCATTGAATTCAACAACAGTAGTATTGATCGTTCCGGGTTGGATCAGCAGAAGATCATCCAGCCGGATTCTTGTTTTCTCCAGCACATCAAGAAGAGTATTATAGGCAAGGGAGTCCGCTTCAAGGCGTGCATCGGCAGCCGCAAAATCCTCCTCTAAGAGAGCAAGGCTCTGGTTGAAATCCGCGGCCTTTTCCGCAAGGAGCGCATAATCCTGTTCCTGCCAAAGTTGCTGCAACAAGCGCAATTGTTCAATATGTTTTGCGAGCGATGCATTTAGCGAAGTGATTTCGGTTTGCCGATCGCCTGCAAGCATATGCGCTGCCAGCGCACCCGTGATGCTCCGGAAGGCTGCTTCCTCCGCTGCCATCTCGCCCGAACGTAGCACAAATCCCCTTAAGGCCTCTTTTAATTGCCCTTTCAGCTGCTTCTCTTCTTCGCTTAGATAGTAGTTGAGAGTGACCAGGATGCTTCGCGAGGTAGGCTCCCCATCGGTGTGGCACAGCACCGTAGAGACGCTTTGGCATTCCATGCTGAACCGGTATAATTTCTGGCCGCTGCCCCGCTGTTCAGACCGCAGGAGGTAGGATTTGCTGAACGGAAACCCGGGTTTCAGGTCAAAGGCGTTCTGCTCAATGATGGTATTGCTTCCGATGTCCGTGAACACAGAATTGCAGGAAGCCGTGCAGAAAGGATTGGTGGTGACAGAGGCCTCGAACGTAACCGGCGCTTCCTGGCCGTGCACCACAGACAGCGTCTCCTTGTCCGCACTCAGCCGGACGATGATATCGTTGCCGAGAATGAAATTGATATAGAGGTATATCTTGGCGCCGAAGGCGATGAAAAGGACCGCAAGTACGATGAGAACCGCGATGACGAGCCGCTTATGCGTCCTGAACCATGACTGATGGGTGCCATCCATACGGAGCCGTTGGAAAGCATCCTTTAAAAATCCTCTGGAGTCCTGCCAAATGAAAACTACTTCTCGCTCAGCTCTTCTCCTGCATCTCCGCAGTCAATCCATTCAAGTTCGTCCATGGCCCTCACCCCTTTATCCTTCATGAAGTCTACGAGCCGCTTTAAATTATATAGTTATTGTACATATACTATATAGTTACAGAAATATTTATATAGTTTGGCCCCGCCGTCCATGGCATGCACCGGAGAAAGATCCAATTGATTGCAGGCACCACCTATTCGGTTTCGCTGCCCAAGGAATGGGTGCTCAAGAACCGCCTCAGGGCGAAAAGCGAGGTTCTGCTCCATGAGAAAAATGACCGCACGCTGGTTGTTTCGCCTTCTGCCATGGAAGAAAAGAAGCTGAACGACATCTCCCTGGAGGTAGATGAGTACGGTGCAAACATCGACCAGGTGCTGTTTGCCCTCTATTATATCGGCGTCGAGAACATCACGCTGTTCTCCAGGAAAGAGCTGGGGAAGGATACCAAGGCAAGGATCCGGAAAACGCTGACGTTCATGAGCGGCACCGTGATTGGTTACGAGGACAAGCAGAAGATAACCATCAAAGTGCTGCTGGACAAATCAAAGATAAGCATGGACCAGCTGCTGTACCGCATCAGCCTCATTATCGACCTGTCCATGACCAATATGCTT
This sequence comes from Candidatus Woesearchaeota archaeon, assembly GCA_018303225.1. GTDB lineage: Archaea > Nanobdellota > Nanobdellia > Woesearchaeales > JAGVYO01 > JAGVYO01. The sequence continues at coordinate 4,111 of JAGVYO010000034.1, read as the reverse complement.
GAAAAACTGGACCTCAACGAGATAAAAATAAACGAGAATGAGATTGACAGGTATTACCACCTGATTGCCAAGATCGTCTCCCTGGCATTGATAGATTCCAGTGTGCTGCATTCCTCCGGAATCCAGCATGTTTCCCTCATCCCTGCCTATTTCCTGATCGGAAAGCGCCTGGAAAACATCGGAGACAACATCAACCATCTGGCAGAATATGTGCATCAGGCAAAAGAGGATCTGGGCAAAAACAAGCAGGTGCTGGACAGCATCCGGAGCATCCTGAACCAAAGCATCCGCCCCATCATGCAGAAATTCCCGAAATCGTTTGAAAAGACCGGCCTAAGCGAAATCAAGAGGATTCATCTGGCCATCGGAAAGATAAAGGATCGCAAAATAGCGGACTACCTGAAGGACATCGTAAGGTATCTGGTGGACATTGAGGAAGAGATCGTGAACATCTCGTTCTACAATAAGCTGATTAAGGATAATCTGCTGTAAGATGTAGCACCTATATGTTTCTCCACTATCCGTAAAGGAGTTTTGGCGCATTCGATAAAATCTTTTTTTAACGATGTGGCGGGTGCAAAAATTTCGGCACGAAATTTTTGGGATGAACGCACTTGCCATAAAAAAGGATTTTTCACAATGTTTCACTTTTTGAGATGAACCTAACCGCAATGAAAAAATAAAAGAGAGGTAATGGAAAAATGAGAAATATGATACAGGAAATAAAATCGTTTAACCACTACTTTTATAAATAACGAAAAGCGCACCAATTCTCCAGGTTAAAGCGCAAGGTTTTCGACGTGCGGTTTTCGGAATATAAAATTGTCGGACTAAAGTTCAGAGTTTAAACCGGCAATTTTATATAAGCGAAAGAATCATTTTTCCTTATGGCTCACGAGAAAAGCATCGGCATCACGGTAAAGAAAGCCGACGACATGCCCGAATGGTATGGGCAGGTTGTGGTAAAATCGGGCTTGGCGGATTATGCGCCGGTCAAAGGCTGCATGGTCATCCGGCCGTATGGATATGCGATCTGGCAGCGCATCATGGATTACTTTAACGGCCGTATGGGAAAACTAGGGGTGGAGAACGCCTATTTCCCGCTGTTTATCCCGGAATCTTTCTTCAAGAAAGAAGCCGAGCATGCCAAAGGCTTCGAGCCCGAAGTGGCCTGGGTGATGAACCGGGACGAGAGCCAGGAAAAACTGGCGTTACGGCCAACCTCCGAGACCATCATGTACGATTCCTATTCGCGATGGGTAAGGAGCTGGCGCGACCTGCCGCTGCGCATCAACCAATGGTGCAACATCATCCGCTGGGAAGTGTCCGATGTGAAATTATTCCTGCGCTCCCGCGAATTCCTATGGCAGGAAGGCCATTGCGTCTATGAGAGCGAGAAGGAATGCGACCGCGAAACGATTATGATGCTGGACGAATACGAGAAACTGTGCCACGAACTGCTGGCCGTGCCGGTCCTGAAAGGAAAGAAAACCGAGAAAGAGAAATTTGCCGGCGCCCATTATACGACCACGATCGAAGCGTTCATGCCGGACGGAAAAGCATTGCAGTGCGGAACCTCCCATAATCTGGGCCAGGGGTTTTCGAAAGCGTTCAATATCTCTTTTTTGGGAAAAGACGGAAAGATGCAGACTCCGTGGCAGTCCAGCTGGGGCTTTTCGACGCGATTGATCGGTGCGCTGGTCATGCAGCATTCCGATGACAAGGGATTGGTGTTACCGCCCAGCATTGCGCCTTATCAGGCGGTCATTATCCCGATTATTTTTGAAGATTCACGGGAGAAAGTGCTGAAGAAAGCTATTGAGATCAGGCACAAGCTGAAGGACATGCGCGTTTTTCTGGATGACAGAGACCAGTACACCTCAGGCTGGAAATTCAACGAGTGGGAGCTGAAAGGCGTTCCGCTCCGGATTGAGATAGGGCCCAAAGATGTGGAAAAAGATCAGGTGATTTTGGTACGGAGGGACACCGGAAAGAAAGAGCCGGTCAAGATAGCGGATTTGAATGAAAAAGCAGCCGAATTGCTGGAAACCGTCCAGAGCGACCTGTTCAAGAAAGCCCAGAAATTCCTGAAAGACAGCATTGTCGAAGTGAAGAGCTGGAAAGAGTTTGAAAAAACCATAAAAAGCAAAAAGATTGCAAAAGCCCTGTTCTGCGGCGGTGTGGATTGCGAAGACAACATCAAGGCCAAGACCGAAGGCGCCAACTCACGCTGCATTCCCTTTGAGCAGAAGAATGTGAAAGGCAAATGCGTCCACTGCGGAGAGGAAGCAAGGTTCTGGACGTATTTCAGCAGGAGCTACTAGGTCGAATAGTTGCAAGCTGGGGCTTCGTTACACATAAGTTTTTGGTGACCTCTGCTTCGATTTTTGAGCACATACAAAGTTCGGAAAAGCTCGATTATAATTAATCTCTTCCTTCGAGAAACAAGGGTTTAGTAGTGCGTTGGGTAAAGAATGGGAAAATATTTAAACAACGGAATTAAGGACACATCTACTATGAATAAAATAGCAGTTTTTTTCTTGTTATTAGTGTTCACGTTATTTATTACTGGATGTGAGTCAGAAATTAATAGTCTTGCGGATGAAATGGAAAAGGCTTATGATTCGCTTCATGATTATTCGGCTACTTACATCTCAAAGGATGTTTTTGGGAATGTTTATTCAAGGAAAGACATCATAAAAATAAGGCCTTTTGATGAAAAAGTTGTATACATCTTGCCAGACAAAGGAGTAACCTCCGAAATTGCGAATAAGGGTCAACACTATGATGGAAAGAATAATCTCCTCTACGTTTATGATATCGAGTTTTCTGATAAAGAACCAAGAAAAGTGGCAAGTACCATCCAGGAGGGGCCATATAGGATAATAACAAAATATTCAAACAAACCAGATTTCCTTGGTGAATTAAATAATCTTGTAAAATCAAATTTATTGACAAAATTTCTTGAAAAAATTGAATTAAATGAAGGCATTTATGGGGGAAAAAATGTGTATATCCTAAAATACAAATATAATATGCCAGTGACTTATTGGATCGATAAGAATACGCTCTTCCCTATCAGAGAAGACCATTATTTTTCGGAAGAATATTGTGATGATGTTAAACAGGCGTTAAAAGATTATTACGGTATAGAAAAAGATGATTGTATTCTGACTACTTTTGAGTATACAGACCTAAAAATTAATCAAGGCTATAAAGAACAGGATCTAAATATTGATGAAATGATACCCGCCAACGTTACAGTGATTAACAGCATATACCTGGAAGGGTCTGATTATGACTCAACTGGTAAACATCGTTGCAATTTAGTATTTACTTTTGACAAAAGAAACATTAGCGAGGCTGAGTTTAGCGTTATTTATCCAGATTATATCCCCGCTGGGTGGGGCATTAAAGAGACAGAAACTACTGATTATGATGTTTGTGACCCTTATGAGGGAAGTTTTGCAGCAAAGCATAGAATCCCTGCTGTAACCAAATCTATAACAGAAGAAGCATCGCTGCCATCATATGAAGTGGCAGTTTTAGAATTATTTCCCAAACAGAAAGAATACGAATATGGTGGCGAACAATTAACTATAGAACAATCATTATCTTTTTTCGTGAACTACCCTTTCTATGATTACGAAGGCTTCGTTTCTAGAAAAGAAGAAGAGGGTAATTTGGAATTTGAGAAAATAATGCTGAATAATGGGCCTGCAATAATGAGCAACCAACTCATTGGAAGTGATAAGTCCATTGGGATCTATTGGAAGAAGGGAGATTATTTCTTTCAGATAAAGTATGCTAGCTATGGTGTAGAGGAAGGGAAGGCTTTACAGCCTACAGAATTATTAAAAATAGCAGAGTCTATGAGTCCTTAATTCTTTAAACTACTATTAATCTGCTATGTTAAAACGCGCTACTAAACCGAAATTGCCTTAACACACATCATCGCTTAATTGTATACCAATTAAACGGCTTCATTTCATTACGACCCAAATTCTTTTTCGTGACCTCCTCCCCGCACTAAAGTGCGGGGCTTCCGGCGAAGTCTGAAAGACGTCGCTGGTGGATGTCTTCTTGGTTTCTAACGTAAGAATCCACTGCT
>JAGVYO010000011.1 GCA_018303225.1 Candidatus Woesearchaeota archaeon | reverse complement strand
GGTAAGAGTCATGATGGTGATGACTTTCTGCTCAAAACTTGTGGCTTTCTGGATTTCCGATGAGAGTTTTTCTTTCTCCCAGTCCAGCGGAAGCCATCGGTGGAAAAGATCCCTGACATGCTGGCTATCTTCGTTTTCCCCAACAAACACAGAGAGCTTTACGGTATGTGCAATCTTCATATTAACGGATAACCCCCCATATTATAAAAGGTTTTTCCATTGAAAATCATCGAATTTAATTTTTTATTTGGAAGGGAAGGAGCAAAAATTTCGTGCCAAAATTTTTGGGGTGTTCGCTGTCGCAAACAAAATGATTTTTCCAATGCGCCATAATAAAGGCCTTCAAATTTTTGGGGTGTTCGCTGTCGCAAACAAAATGATTTTTCCAATGCGCCATAATAAAGGCCTTCTTGAACAATGATAAGGATAGTTAGAATACTGCCTGATTTTATCCAAACATTTTTAAAAGCTGCAATGGAAAAGAGGGTATGAAACACACGCCTTCTGTCACGCTTATGCTTCTGGGCCTTTTCTTCCTCACGCAGCTGGTTGGTTTGGGGACCGTTAATAAGTATATCCAAATTACAACCGTGCCGGAAACCGGCGAAGTGGTCATCGAGCATGCCGACACGATACTGGGGCCGCAACCGGTGGTGGAGGAGAAGTCGTTTTCGTTCGTGCCGATCGTTATCGCAGTATTGATCGGGACAGGCATCCTATTGCTGCTGATCCGCTTCGGACTGGGCAAGTTCTGGAAAGCGTGGTTCTTTCTGGGCGTATGGGCCACCTTGGCCCTTTCTTTTGAGGTCTATATTCCGCAGCTGATTGCGGCCGTGTTGGGGCTGGTACTGGCATTGATCAAGGTGTTCAAGCCGAATGCGTTCGTGCACAATTTCACCGAGATTTTCATCTATACCGGCATCGCCATCATCGTGCTTCCTTTCCTGAATGTGCTGTCCGCATCGGTGCTGCTGATCCTCATCTCGCTCTATGACATGTATGCGGTGTGGAAAAGCAAGCACATGGTGAAGATGGCTAAATTCCAGACCGACAGCAAGGTGTTCGCAGGGCTGATGCTCCGCTACAAAGGGAAAGTGAAAGAGTCCCCGGAAAAGAAAGGAGGCCCGCTGAAGAGCGCCATTCTGGGCGGCGGCGACATGGCATTTCCGCTGATGTTCTCGGCGGCGGTGATGGAAGACCTGATCCTGAACCAGGGGCTGGCGAAAAGCGCAGCCTTTTTGGAAAGCCTGATCATTTCAGTCCTAGTGACGGTTGCCCTGGCGTTTCTGTTCTGGAAGGGGCAGAAGAACAAGTTCTATCCGGCCATGCCGTTCTTGAGCGCGGGCTGCTTCGTCGGTCTCGGCATCGTATGGCTGATCAATCTGGCGTAAAGCCCTGCAGGTCCGCCACGGATCCGGCTGCTTTTTCTTGGACCGCTTCAGAAGGCATGTCCTTTCTCGGAAATGCGTGGAGCGTTTTTTGCCCTTTATCCACGGCATAGGACATCGGGTTGAGGACCATGCCGTCTTTGGCCGCAAGGGTCTGGATGCCGGTCTGCTTCTGGATTTCCCGGGCTTCATAAATCGGATCGGATTTCACCATGTCAATGCCGAAGTGGGTTATGACGGCCAGCCTCGGCTGGACTTTCTGGAGGAGCTTCACGGTCTCTTCGGTCGAAAGTGTATTGGCTACATCCTTCTTGGTAGAGGAGACATTCAGGACGAGGATATGCGATCCCTTGTAGGCTTCTGCGATTTCAGGCGCGTATTTCGTGTCGGACGAGTAGACCAGCGTGAAATAAGGCGTGAAAAATTTGAAGCCGATGGCCGTCGGATCGTCGTTTCTTGTGGGCATGGCCTGGATTTCAATCTCATTGACCGCGACGCGCTTTCCGGCCTCCATGACGATGGTGCGTTCGACGCATTCGCGATAGAATCGTTGGAGGTAAGGCGCCTGCTTTTCGGTGCCGTGAACCGCGGATTTGGCGGCTATAAGGACGCCTTTTTTGTCGAAACCTCCGTAGGTCATCGCATCCAGTACGGCATTAATGTCGTTCGCGTGGAAAAGAGTGTTGGCGGAGGCAAGAACAGCCGTGGTGGCGCGCAGATTGACGCCGCAGTCCCTGGCCCTTTGCAATGCGTTGGGGCCCGGATCGATATGGAACTGGTTCTCGCCCACCTGCAGCACAAAGCCGCCGGACGCTTTCAGCTGACGGCCCACGACGTAGCTGTCTCCTCCAGTTCCCAGAAAAACAAGCGTTGTTGAAATGATTACCCCCTCTGAAGTAGAAAAAAGGCGGCTGAATTAATAAATGTTGTCATAGGGCGGAGAATTTGCCGAAACCTTTAAAACCGCTCATTCGTTCTTTCGCATTGAGAAGGCAACCGGGTAGCCAGCCCCTACCTCTTCTGCAAACGGGCTATATGGCAGGGTGTCGCCTGAGAAGCGGCATTCGTTTTGTGTATCGGTCCTGGTCTGTACGGTGACATGCTGTCCTACAGGATCGGTGCTTTGGCGAACCAAGTCAGGGTCGGAAGACAGCAGCTTTAAGCTTCGGCATCGGTGCTTGCGGGGTAACGGCATTGAGGAACGATCAGGGTTAACCGCTGCGCAGGATGTTTGTCCATTCTTGGGTGCCTTCTCACTTTCTTCTTACGCACCCAACCACCACAAAATCAGCGGAATCGTAACCAGGGAAAGCACGGTGCTCAGCAAAACCGTCGAAGCCACCACATCGGAATCGCGCTTGTATTTCTCGGATAACAAGGAGGACATGACCGCGGCCGGCATGGCCGCCTCGAGCTGGATGGCATTCGCCGACATAACCGGAAACGGGAACAGCCGGAGCGCCAGGAACGCCAATGCGAATCCTACGCCCATCTTGAAGACGGCTGCTATGGAAGCCCATTTCCAGCTCTCCATCTTCACATGGGCCAGGCGGTAGCCGAGCATCAGCAGCATGGCCGGAACCGCGATGCCGCCTATCAATTCCAGCGAGGTCGCAAGGAAGGGCGGCAATTGAAGATTCATTGCGTTGAGGAACAAACCAGCAACCACGGCATAGAGCAATGGAATCCTGAAGATTTCTTTGATGTCCCGGTTTTTGTTGATGATGTAGACCCCCATAGTGAATAGCAAGACGCCGCTGACCACATCATAGGCAACGCCCCTCGCAAGGCCTTCGGTGCCGAACGAGAGGAGAAGCACCGGAAAGCCGAGATTGCCGGTGTTGCCGAACACCATGGGGAGAAAAAGGCCGGTGTGGGGTATCCTGAAAACCTTTATCACAAAGAAAGCCAGGATGCTGGCAATGAGCATGATTACCAACGCGACCAGCGAGATGGAAAGGAATTCCCCCGCGGCAATATCGGCATTGGCGATAGAAGTGATGATGAGTGAAGGGGCTGCGATATAGATGACCAGCGAAACAAGCGGATCAATGTCTATCTTTTTCAGCTTCCCCACAAAGAATCCGATTAAGACAATCAGAAAAATAGGGGCAATGACGCTGTAGATCATATTAGTCGAAGCGGATGGCCGGTTTATCTCCGTTTTCCTTCAATTTGAAATAAACCCTCCGGTTGTTTTTTCCCTTGTTCTCAGCCTTCACCAGTTCAATGGTGCCGATCTCTTTTGTGGATTTGACGTGGGTGCCGCCGTCGCCCTGCCTGTCAAAATCCCCAATCGCGACGATGCGGATGTTCTCGATGTCTTTGGGCAATCCGATCGCCAGTTTAGAGAGCCGAGGTATTTTCGCAGCTTCTTCCTTAGAGACAAAATAGGATTTCACGGCCATGTCTTGCTGAACGACCTCATTGGCCTTCTGCACATACTCACTGATCTTTTCCTTGTCAAAATTGTCCAGCGAGAAATCGATGCGCGATTGCCCGAGGTCTAGCTGATTGCCCGTAATAAGCGCCCCCGCTTCCCTATGGAATACTTCGCTGAGAATATGGGCTGCGGTATGGGAGCGCATCAGCTTGTATCTTCGTTCCCAGTCGATAATGCCTTTTATGGTATCCCCTGCTTTTAATCCGTCGCCGTTGATCTCGTGGCTGATTACCCTGTTGAATTTTCCGACAAAGACCACACTGAATTCTTTATGGTCGGATAGGCGCACCCATTTTCCCGTATCAAAGGGCTGGCCTCCGCCCTGGGCATAGAACGCAGTCTGGTTGAGCACGGCGTATTTGCCGTCCTTGATACTTTCCACCGTTGCCTGAAATTCCTTCAGATAGGCGTCTTCCAGATACAGGGCTTGGGTCATTTTTAGCGGATCAGAATGGCGGGCTTTCCCGGTGAAGCCTGTTTGGCTTTCGCTTCTTTGCTGGCCTCGGCCTTTTCAATCTCCACGGCGCATTTGAACTCTTCCTCGAAGAACTTTTTGGCATTCTCCAGGCTTCTGGATTCCTCGTCCTGCGTCAGGATCGTTTCAGGCATCTTCTTGAAGTCCTTCACCAGTATAGGGATCAATTTTGAGATGTCCTGACCGTGCGGCTTCAGCTCGCTGTTCTTTGTGCAGGCTGCGATTAACAACCGGATGTCTTTGGTCGTTTCCATCTCTTTCTTAAGCAGCTGCATGAATGTGTATTTCCATCCCGGGCTCACAATCAATTTGATTGCTTTTGGCTTATCCACCTTGATCAGTTTCAGCACACTGCTGATGTCTGTCATAACCGTATGGATCGTCTCTTCGGCCGCCTCCAGCCTTGCGTCAATCTTCTTTTCGTCGTAAGCGGGCCATTTCTGCAGCGAGCAGAATGCTTTGTTGCCGAGCTTTTCCCAGAACTCCTCGCAGAGGTGCGGAGTGAAGGGGCCCATAAGGAGTACTAATTTTTCCGCGGATTCCTGCGACATCGAATCCCTGTTGTTGAACCAGTTGGCGAACTGCATCAGGCAGATGATGGCCTTGTTGAACAGCATATCCTCAAAATAGCCGGTCACTTCCTTGACGGTCTTGTTCAGCTTGCTTTCTTCCTCTTTGCCGGCCTTCTTTACGATTTTCTTTTCGGAAATCAGGCTATGGAATTTCTTCAGGAACCGGAAACTGCCCTCGATGCCCTTGTCGCTCCATTCCATGTCCTTGTCCGGAGAGGCAACAAACAACAGGAACAACCGCGCCGTATCAATCCCATACGTCTTTGCAATCTCCTCGGGCACCACCACATTTCCCTTGCTCTTGCTCATGACCACGCCGCCCTTGTGCAGCATGCCCTGGTTGAACAGGCGCGGAGCCGGCTCATCGGCCTTCAGCAGGCCCAGATCGCGCAGGAATTTGGTGAAGAACCGGAAGTAGATCAGGTGCATGGTCGCATGCTCCTTGCCGCCGATGTAGGTGTCGATGGGCATCCAATAATTTGCTTCGCTGGCATCGAAAGGAAGCTTCGTGTTTTTCGGATCGCAGTACCGCAGGAAGTACCACGAACTGTCCACAAAGGTGTCCATGGTGTCGGTTTCCCGTTTTGCCTTGCCACTGCATTTCGGGCATTTTGCATTGACAAATTCTTTGCAGTGCTCCAGCGGGTTCCCTTCTCCTGCCGTGAACTTGAAATCGTCGGGCAGTTTCACCGGCAGGTCTTTTTCCGGCACCGGAACGATGCCGCATGTGCTGCAGTAGACCATGGGGATGGGACAGCCCCAAAAGCGCTGCCGTGAGATCAGCCAGTCCCTCAGTTTGTACTGCACGGTCCCCTTTCCGAAGCTGTTTTTTTCAAAGAATCGGATGAATTCCGGCAGCGCGTCGCGATTGTTGGTGCCGTCAAATTCGCCCGAATTGACCATGATGCCGTCGCCCATGTACGACCGGCTCATTTTCTCCGGGTTGAGCTCGTAGTCCGGCGGATTGATGACGACCTTGATGGGAATCTTATATTTTTTTGCGAACTGGAAATCGCGTTCGTCATGCGCGGGAACGGCGATGATGGCCCCGGTGCCGTATTCGTAAAGGACAAAATTCGCGATGTATATCGGGATTTTTTCTTTTGTTACCGGATTGAGCGCGTATTTCCCGATGAACATCCCTTCCTTTTCCTTGTCTTCCGCGGTTCTCGCAAAGCGGTCTTCCACCACGACCTTCCGGATAAATTCCCTGACCGGTTTTTCGTATTTGGTACCTTTGACCAGCTCCATCACATCCGGATGCTCCGGTGCGTACACCAGGAAGGTGATGCCGAAGAAGGTGTCGGGCCTTGTCGTGAAAACCGTCAGTATTTTTTCTGAATTTTCTATCGGGAACCGTATCTCCGCGCCCTCGCTCCGGCCGATCCAGTTGCGCTGCATGGTCTTCACGTCTTCGGGCCATCCCGCAAGCGTGTCAATGCCCTTCAATAGCTCTTCTGCATAATCGGTGATCTTCAGGAACCACTGCTCGAGATCTTTCACTTCTACAGGGGTGTCCTCATGGCGCCAGCATTTGCCGTTGTGCACCTGCTCGTTGGCCAGCACGGTGCTGCATTTTGGACACCAGTTGACCACGGACTTTTTCCGGTAGACCAATCCTTTTTCGTACATCTTCAGGAAGATCCACTGGTCCCATCGGTAATATTCCGGCATATGCGAAGCGAACATCCGGCTCCAGTCGTAGCTCAGGCCCAGCCCTTTCTGCTGCTGGATGAACGTGGCGATGGCCTTTTCGGTGAAGATCTTCGGATGTGATTTTGCCAGGATGGCGGCGTTCTCTGCCGGAAGGCCAAAGCTGTCGTAGCCCATCGGATAGAGGACGTTAAAGCCGTTCATCCGCTTGAACCGTGCGAAGGCATCACCGATGCAGTAATTCCGCGCATGGCCCATATGCAGGCCGCTCCCGGAAGGGTAAGGGTACATCTCCAGAACGTAGTATTTCTTCCTCTTGGGATTTTTTTTGACCTCGAATATGCCGGCCTTTTCCCACTGCTTCTGCCATTTCTTCGTGATCCCATCGAAGTCTAACATGGAGGATAGGTCATTCAAGTTTGTTATTTAAACTTTGTCAAAATTAAAAAAGAAATCAAATCTTCTTGAAGCGTGCGGCAATGTCGATGAGGTCCACGTGGCCCAGGAACAGGGCACGGCAGCAATAGCGCTCCAGGCCGAGCTCGTCCATCACTTTCTTGCGCTCTTCTCCCTTGTCCACGCGCTCCTTATAGGGCTCCCACAGGTGCCCGACGGGCTTTCCGCAACTGAAACATCGCACTGGAATTATCATTTTTTTTCACCCTTATCGGTAGGATTTCTGCCGCTTGGCCCGCGCCTGTCCATGCCGGTTCGGCTTCGCGGATTCTTTCCTGCGCACGTCGGCGACCAGCAGGCTGCGGTCGTAGTTCAGATAGGCCTCTTTGAGCTTTTCGTTCTTCGTGAAGGCCACCAGCGCCTTGGCGATGGCCAGCCGTGACGCATCGGCCTGCGACGAAATTCCGCCGCCGGAGACATTGACATCGATATCCACCTTATGGGCTGCATCGCCCGCCAGCATCAACGGCTCGCGGAGCTTCAGCCGGAAGAGCTTCGGCTCGACGACATCCAACGGCACCCTATTGATGCGCACATCGCCCTTGCCAGCACGGACTACGGCGCGCGCAACTGCCCTTTTCCGCTTTCCGGAAACATGAATAGGCTGGCTCATTCTCCACCCAGGAGCCTGCAAAGCTCCCCTATGCTGATGTAATCCATGGTTGACAACCGCGAAACGGACGCGTCCTTGACGGGTTCGGTTTTTTGGTCTTTGAATTTTTCAGGCATCCCCCTGTGGCACATGATGCGCTTCAGCGCCTTCTCGCCCTTCTCCTGCTTATGGGGCAGCATGCCCCGGATGATGCGCTTCAGGAAGCGTTCCGGAAGGAGAGAGAAAAAAGGGCCCTTGGAAGGGATCCCGCGGGTTACCCTCTGCTTGTATCTCTGGAGGACCATCTCCTTTTTTCCGCTGATCACGGCCTTCTCGGAGTTGATGATGTCGATATGCTCCCCCAAGAGGGCTTTTTTAGCGACCTGCGTGGCCATGCGTCCTACAATCTGATCGGTTGCGTCGATAATCATTTTAGCCTATAATCCGTATCTTCTTTCCCTTTGGATCGTGCGCGGAGAGCTCTTCCAACGGTATGAGTTTGGAGCCGTTCTTCAGGAGCTTTTCCTTGGCGCTGCCGGAAAACTGGTAGGCAGCGATGGTCAGCTTGTGATTGAGCGTGCCGGCGCCGAGCACCTTGCCCGGAACGACGATGACATCGTTTTCTGAGGTATGGACACTGAGCCGCGACAGATTCACCACGCGGCGCTGGCGCGTAGGTTTCTCTAGGTCAACCGCGATGCGCTTCCATATCGCGGCGCCCTGTTCAGCCGATTTCTTCTTGAGCTCTGCGATGAGCTTCTGCAAAATCGGGTTGTCGGTTCCGGTTCGCTTTGCCATTTTATTAATAAAGGAATGCGGGGGACGCGATTCCCACCAGCTGAAAAGTCAGCTGGCACCTTGGTGGCTCTCGTTTCACTCGAGCCCACCTGATCTGTATTGACTATGAATGCGGGGGACGCGATTCGAACGCGCGCACCCACTAAGGGACAAGGCCCTCAACCTTGCGCATTTGGCCAGGCTCTGCCACCCCCGCATAAGCTTTACTTATTGCTTGAGGGCTTCGGACACTTCATCCAATTCTTCCTGAAGGACCTTAGCAGCCTGCTGCACAATCTTCTTGCTGGGCAATTGCCCCCACGGCTCTACGTAAAAGACGAAGGTGTTCGGGATATACTCCACCTTCACCAGATCGTCGCAGATGCCGTCGCACGCATCGATCAATGCAGGCGTGCTGATCAGGCTCCGGTCGATCTTTCCGTCTTTTCCGAAAATCTGGGGAGGGTATTTATCTCCGAACTTAGCCAGCTTCTCGGAGTTGTCATGAACGGCAATCTTCGGAAGGTATGTGTAGTAGATGTGCCCGGGGGACCATTTCGTATGCTTCTTGCCGGTGCCCAGGACAGCGGTCGCCTCCAGCTCCAGCGACTGGTTCTTCAGCAATTTGACAATCGGGATCTTCGGGAAAACGGGCTTCACGGCCGGATCCTTGCTCTTCAGGTCGGACGCATAGACCATGGCCGGGCCTTTCACCTTGAGGACCATCTTCACCTGGCATCTCGCGCAGCCTTTTCCCTCGCACTTGCATTTCTCCGGAAGGTTGTAGGACTTCAGATCCGTGGTGAGTGGCACCAAGCCCAGGCGGTGGGCCACGAGCTCGTCGTAGAGGATGGAACCGTTCCTGTAGATCTCCACCTCGTCGATGGCCATGACCGGCACTTCGGTCAGCATGACGCGCCGCAGCGCATTGGCAAACGCCGGCGTGGCGTCCTTCAGCACAAAATTGATTCGGTCCGTCTCCTTCTCCTTTTCCATCAGTTGGACTTCCATTTTATACCCTTCGGCCCCTTCGGCCCCCTTTTTTCCGGCATCCGTCGTGCGGCATGGGCGTAACATCCTCGATGATGCCGATGCGCAGCCCCATCCGGGACAATGCACGGACCGCTGCCTGCGCGCCCGGCCCCGGATTCGAAGGCCCGTTATGGCCGCCGGGTGCCCTGATCTTGACGTGGATGCCGTTGATGCCCTTCTCGATGGCGCCTTCGGCTGCTTTTTTGGCGGCAATCATGGCCGCGGTCGGCGAAGATTCCATGCGATCGGATTTAACGACCTGCCCGCCGGAACTCAGCGAGATGGTCTGGGTGCCGGTGATGTCGGTGATATGGATGAACGTGTTGTTATATGAGGAGAAGATATGCGCAATGCCCCAGCGTATGTTGTCCCTGATCATCTTATTCTTTCCTCTTCATCGGTTTTCTGGGTTCCCGCCTTCTTTCTTTCCTGAACCTTTTTCTTTCCCCCCGATACCTTTCCTCGGGCCTCGCCGGAGCGGCTTTTTTGGGCTCCGCCTTCTTCTCAGGGATGGCGCGCTCGGGATGTTCCGGGCTCGCCAAGGAGGAGTTCGGGACGAATGAGATTAATGATTCTTCGTCGCGCATCACGATGTAGGAAGGGGACGTGACGGCAGTGTCCCGGACGCGGATGTGCTTATGGGTGATGAACTGCCGTGCCTGCTTCATGGAACGGGAGAGGCTTCTCTGGAACACCTGGCTCTGCAGGCGCCGCTTCATGACATCGTGAAGCTTCAATGACAGTACATCTTCCAGCTGCGTGCCCTCGGACAGTATGCCCATCCGGTGGAGGCGCTTCAGGAACTGCTTCTGCTCCTTGTCGGCCTGCGCCGTGGTGAGTGTGATGAGCTGCTTGGCCTGCTGGGTGAAGCCCTTCAGGAGGGAGTTCATCTTCCAGATCTCTTTCTTGTTGACCAGCCCGTACTCTTTCAGCAGGACTTTCTCTTCCTCAATCCGCGCCTTCTGCCACGGATGGGATGGCGTTGAGTATTTTTTCTTCGGGTGTTTCGGGTCGCCCATTTTATGGTCTTCCGGCCTTTGCGTCGGCGCGCTTCTTGACGCCCAACGAGACCTTGCCCTTGTTCTTTCGGAAGTTGGAACGGGTTCTCTGGCCGCGGACCGGCTGGCCCAGTGAGTGCCGCATGCCCTTGTACGAACGCATCTTCTTCATGTACTTGATGTCGTTTTCGCTTACGAACGAGACGTTGGCAGACACGAGGTGCTTGTCGGTTCCGTCCTCGGGATCCTTTCTCCGGTTCAGCAGCCAGGAAGGGACGCTGAACTTTGCCGGTTCCTTCAGCACGTCGCTTATCTTTTTTATTTCCTCGTCGGTGAGAAGGCCGACCTTCTTGTACTTGTCCATCTGGGCCAAGATACAGGCTGCATTGGCAAACATGAACCCGACGCCTTTGATCTTGGTCAGCGCCTTGCACAGGGGTTTACTGCCATCTAGGTCGGTGTTTACGATTCGTACCAAATGCCGGACGGTTTGTTCTGCCATTTTTGAATGCAAACAACTGTCTAGAATTAAATCGATATTAACCCTAGACACGCTCAGGCACTGAAGCCTAAACTCGGGCTGTTTGGCTATAGGACTAATAGGGTGTTTATAAAGCTTTTGGGTAATAATCAAAAATGCCCTTTTTCCAGCACGCCACCTTGACGGCGGCTGTCGGACATGCTTCGCATGTCCTCGCTCGGCAGCCCGAAGGGCGCATCCCCAGCCTCGCCAGCGCCGTCGTGGCGTGCGGCGAGGGAGGGGACGCTCCATCCGGGAAGCCCGAGCAGGGCTTTTGCTGAATGAAATGAGGCAAAAGACCGACGCACCGCCATAGACGGCGCTTCAGAACATCTATTTTTGATACGTTTCCATTTAGCAAAATATTTATAAGCGGTTTGGGAGTCCTTGGGAGGGTATGGCGGTAGTAGTTTAATGGCAAAATAGGCGGCTGTGGCCCGCCAGTAGCGAGTTCGA
This sequence comes from Candidatus Woesearchaeota archaeon, assembly GCA_018303225.1. GTDB lineage: Archaea > Nanobdellota > Nanobdellia > Woesearchaeales > JAGVYO01 > JAGVYO01. The sequence goes on along the minus strand of JAGVYO010000011.1, from coordinate 9,141 downwards.
TTCTCGCCTACCGCCCTTTTTTATTCTCAGAATCGATTCTTTATGTTTTGATTACGAGAGTTCCGTCTTCCTCCAATAAGAGAGGGGAGTGGGAGATATCAATTTCGCAGGTGTTTAGCTGGCCATGGACCAAATCGAAAACCTCCGGCTTTACAAATATGTCGGCATGAGACGCAGGAGTTTCCAGACGCTTTGCAGTTTCGAACAGCCCTTCCCCGCGTGCGCTTTCAATCGGAACCAGGCCGTCCCCCTCTGGGTCGGAAAGCGCAATCAAATATCTGTAGAAATAAGGTTTGAATTTATCGTCAAATAGTCCTGCTTTGCTTGCCAGCCAGTTGAGCGCTTCTGCCTCTCCTTCAAACCGGGGAATCATCTGTTTCGTGCCCGCTATGAGGACGTATTCCACCTCATCCTCGTGCAAATCGCTCTTTCTGTTCAATTGCTCCAAAAAACTGCTGGATGGCAAAAGCTGGATGATGACAGGCCCTGTTTGGAAAACATCTTCACTCAATCCCGGGACCTTTCTTGCTTTTTGGGCAAAAGTCAAAAGGCCCCCGCATGCCACTAAATCCGCATCCGGATTCAAGCTGGGACAGCCGTCGTAGATTATTTGCATGGCGGGCGCTCCTAAATGAGGCGTCCCCAAAGTGACTAATTTGTTGACCTTCTCATAACCTCCCAGATTCTGGATATAGCTTCTTGATGCCATGCCACCCACGCTGAAGGCAACAAGTTCCACCTTTCCGGGCTTTATCTTAAGATAATCGGACACGTACCTGTCTGAAATATCGTCCACGTATTTTTTAAGCCGCTCCCCATTTGAGCCTATATCTTCCAGATTGTACGCAAAATAGTCAAAATTGAATATGAGATCATTTTCATTATTTTTACCTTGGTATTTCCCTTCCAGGTATTGCTCCATCTGAGCCATTGATTCTGCAGGGCCCCAAAGTCCGTGCAATATAAAAATCGGCATCCTGAAAACCTTAAAACGGACGAATTCAGTATCTAACAGTTTTTCCTTGCCGATCATGGGATCTTCCCAAAGCTCTACCCGAAAAACTTGGTCGCTGTTCCCCGCAGAGCATAATTTAGAGGGGCGATAGGTCACCTTCAATATCCCTTCTTCCAGCAAACTCTTGTCGAGTGCTATGTTTCCGGCAGACAGCGCCGCTGCCGAGGGCGGCCGGATCTTCAGGAAATTCTTTTTATCGGGCGGAAAATAGACAGAAAAAGTCAGCGTATTTTCTCCATCGCCCACCAGGCCGACGTATTCCTCCTCGTTTTTGTTCTTCTCCACTTCTATCCTAAACGGTTCGCCTCCGCCGCCTTTCACCGATTTCTTCCCTTCCATCATCGCCGCTATCTGCTGCTTCATGTAGTCTATCACTTTCTGATATTCTTTGGTTGTCTGGAGATTAATAACGGTTGCCGATATAGAACCGTAGTTGTTCACAAAATAGTCATTGAGGCGCTGGAAGCATTTAACGCTGTTCGCCCGAAGATAAATGCCGGTTTCTATGGCGTATAGAATTCCAAACGTACAGGTATTCGATCCAGTAACCTGGGGAGCTATATAGCGGTTGACCTCTTCCTGAAGGGCCTCCAAGGCTGCTGGCGGGGGCTCCTTCTCCACGATTTGAAGGATTAAGCGGTGGGTAAGCAAAGCCTCTTTGACAGGCTCTGCGCTGAGTGTTTCCTCCTCGTAACGTCCCAGACCCCTTATTTTTATGTCCGCCCCTTTATATCGTTCATAATTTTGTGCAAGCAACTGCATCAGTTCCGCCTTGCATTTCTCGCCGGATGCCACCGGTATCATCTCCTTTTCCGTTATCCAGAAGCCGACGGCACATTTGTCAGGCTTTAGTTTTTGTAGGAGGCGTATCTCTTCTGTAAACTCATCAAGTTCAGCCGGTGTAGGTTCCAAGGAAGAATGCCTCTCCTTTCCCAGATTAAAATGCTCAAGTAGATACTCAAGCGCAGATGGCTCCACCGTTTGTCCATAGGCCAAAGGAGTGATTAGCAAGAAAAGGGCCGCATAGACGAATTTAGTTTTTACGTTCATCTTAGTTCAGTTTCAGACAGCATACCATTTCAGAGGATCCTGTGGGCAGGTAGATAAATTGGCCGGCCTTGTCGTTGCGTACATTCACGCTATCGCCGCAGTCTTTTCCCGGCAACACTGCGTTCGGCGGGGCGCACTGCGATCTTGGAATGCAGGCCTGCGGGCATTGATCCAAGCTTTTGCTGAAGCCGCCAATGCGGCCGGTGAATACAGCAATGATGACCACGAGAACAACCAAGGCAAGAGCGGCTATGACAACCGTGGTGATGGAAATGCCCTGGCCTTTTTTGCCATAATAAAGCAGCATGTCAATTCTTGTGGTAACGCCTTTTATAAAAATTTCTATTTGAACACCGTCCTGAACCTGAAGAAATGGTAGTAGAAGTAGGGGACGATAAAGGAAACGCCGTAGACGATGCCCACGATGAGGGGGGATTGGGGATTGCTGATCTGGAGGAGGTTCTCCCAATAATCCGCCAGTTGGGTAATAATCACCAGATTGAACACCACGATGAACGGGATAATCAGCGCGATGATCAGGTGGTGGTGGATTTCAAGATGCTCAATGTCGCGGATGATGATCTCAAAGAGAAACCCGATCGCCAGCCCAAGGATTACAATGATGGTGTAGAGGAAAACCCCCGAGAGGACCATCAAAAAAGGGATCAGGATAATGGAGACTGCAAAATTGCCGATGATGGCGATGAACAGGGCTATCCAATAGACGGATTTGTCCAGCGCCCTGACAAAGGAGGTCTTCTTGTGGTGCGCCCTGCTGATGATGTCCAATGCCTTCTGGACATGCTCGGGGGTCCATTTCCGGTCGTCGTACATCGGCTTCATATGTTCAGCAGATCCGCCAGGTGCCTGAATTCTTTGGATGCCTTGGAGGAGGGGAAGGCCTGCAATAGCGGCTTTCTCATGGAGATGGCCTTCGGGATGTTCCTGTCTTCCGGTACGGCTGCCAGGACGGGCTTTCTCGTCAATGAGGCGATCTCTTCAATCGGGATCTCGTACGACCTGTTCTGAAGACGGTTGACCACAATGCCGGCCACGACCGAGCCGGTCTCCTGGGCCAGAAGGACGGTCTTTTTGGCGGCCATCACCGACGGCAGATCCGGGTTGGTGACGATGATGGTTTCGTCGGTTGGCTTTAACGCGGCCAGGGTATGCTCACCCAGGGTGGCCGAAGAGTCGATGATCACAATCTCTGCCTTCCCTACAAGATCGAGGAGGGCCTCGCTCAGCTTCTTTTTATGGGTGCTCTGCCATTTCAGGGCGTTGCTGGAAGGGATCAGCCTTAAACCGGAGGAATGGGCATAGAGGACATCCTGGATGGACTTCTTTCCTTCCAGCACGTCGTGCAGCGTATGTTCCGGCGTCTCGACGCCGAGATGGTAGGTAGTGGCGGGAACGGTCATGTCCGCATCGAGAAGGATCACATTCTTTCCGGCATGGCTCAGGGCCAATGCGGTATTGACCGCGGTGGTTGTCTTTCCGACCCCGCCTTTTGCCGAAGCGATGGTGATGAAGCGCGTCATTCTTTTTCGCCTTCGATCATGACATATACTTTCCCCACAAATTCCTTTGTCTTATCGTAATATTCCTTGACCCTGTCGATGTCGACCTCCACGACCTCCTCATTCTCCAACGTGGCAATCATCGTGACGTGGCGCCTGAATTCTTCCCTTTTCCCGTAAGGGGCCCTGCTGAGTTTCCGCAGTTTAAGATAGAAGTTCAGGGTCTCGTTCAGCTCCAGGTGGTCCGGAAAGGCGTTCTGGATGACTCCCACCCTTTCCACCGGGCTCTGGGGAAAAACCTGGACTTTTTTTTGTTCTTTAATGTATTCCAGCAATTCCATCACGATGAACTCATAGGCTGCGATTAATCGTTCTAATACGCTCTTGATGACGTCCACGGTCCTGGTGTATTTTAAACTGACAAAGACCAGGTGGTCAACGCGCTTCAGCTCTTCCTTCGCTTCTTCCAAATATTGCCTCATTTTTTTCCGTTATTTTACTTATCTGTTGTATAAATACCTTTGCCTTGTGGATGTGGCGCTTCAGGATCTCGAGCGACAGGATTTTTGTGCTGTAGTCCGGGTTGCAGATGACAAACTGACCATGCCTCACAAATTCAATGGGGCTTGTCTTGTGCTGCAGGATGGTGTCCTTGAGCTCGAGCATCAGACTGGCGTAATTGGGATCGAAATTGTACCTTTTTTCGCAGGCCTCGCGGTAGAGCATGAGCTTGGCGTTGAAGGTGTCGGTGAATGCCGATACGCGCTTGAAGGTCTGCTCGTAATGGAGGAGGGCGCCCATGGCATAGCTCATGGCCAGGAAGATGTTCTCCACGGCCAGAATTAATAGCTTGGGGTCCTGGACCAGTTTGTAGGTCTGCGTGATCAAATGATCAGCGGTGCTTATCTTGGACTGGGCCGAGAGCCTCAACTCCTGGAATCGCTCCATTTTAAGGAGAATAAGCCGATGAAGTTTAAATAGTTTGTTCGGAAAAAGCGGCTAAGGTTTCTTGTAGATATCTTTACGATGACCGACCTTTATGACCAGAATGATTAGTTTTCCCCTGTCGATGTCCATGATGATCCGGTAATCGCCTGCGCGCAGCTTGTATCCTTGTTCCCCTACGAGCCTTGTTACATGGATTTCAGGGCGGACACGGATGCGCTCCAATCCGGCAAGGATGCGCTGCTGGAGGGTTTTCTCTAATTTTTTCAGTTGCTTCTCGGCCCTGTCAGAGAAAAAGATCTGATACATTTACAGACCCAGCTCTTTCTTTATCTGCTCCAGGGGTTTCACCCTGCCCTCTTTGACTTCTTTTCGGGCTTCCGCGATTTCCTTTTTGGTCTGCTCGCTCAGTTCCTGCGTATCTTCCAGAATGTCCCAGATGACCTCTTCATAGGATTCCCTATCAAAAAGCTTCCGTTTCGCCAATTCCTGATGCAATTGCCCGCTGATTTGTATGGTAGTTGCCATAGCTACCTATAGAGCGCTATAGTATATAAAGATTTCGATTCTAAATTACTTCTTCAGATTGAGAATGGCCTGGGCCAAATCGCCTTCGGCCTCTTCAATGGCAGTTTTGGCTTCTTCTTCAGAACACTGTGTTTGATCCATGACTGTTTTTATGTCGTCTTCGCTGATTTCCGGCGCTGTTGATAACGAACGCTCTTCGGGGTTGCCGATGATCTGGAAGGTTTCCTGGCCCATCATGTTGACCCTGGAGACCTGCGGATTCTGGAAGACCAATTCTTTGTCTTCCAGCTTGATGATGACTTCCTTGGCTTCTATTTCAGTCTGCTGGATGCCCATCCGCTTCATGGCCTGAGCCATCTTTCTCGGGTTCAATCCGGGTATCATAGGCTGGAGAGTAGAAAGTTATTATAAAAACGTTGCGGTTGAATTGGCTCTGTCCTGAATCTCCAAAAAAGCAAAGAAAAGAGGTTGTGGCAGACTAGTCTGCCATATACCTCGGTCCGTATGGTTCGTGCTTTTTTGGAGCTAATGCTTGCTCCCATCGTTTGCTTGATGCTATGATTCCCTGACTCTGCCATTTCTCTTCGATGATATATGCGTTTCCGAAAGTGCTTTGCAGCCGTTTGCCTTGCATCCCAGCGATGAAACCTCGGCTTTCCATACGCACGAAGGGGGATATGCGCTTTGATACCCCCCTCCTTGCAATAGTCATGCAGCCATGCAGCATCGTATGCTTTGTCGGCGACAAGAATCTTTGGCTTTGAACGCTTAAGCAACGGCTCAACGTCCCGAATGTCGTGTGCTGGAAGCACACGGATCTTTGCTGCAACAACCTTCTTTTTCTTCGTGTCGTAGGCAAGGCTTGCCTTGATGGGCACCTTGGGCAGGGCGCCATCGATGCGGCGGAGGTAGTGGTAGCTTGGGTTTGAACGGGAGAAGCAGGTGCTATCCACCGCAATGAGGTAGGGCTTGCCGCTGGTCACGGCAAGCACCTTATCCCAAAAGCAGGAATCAAGTTTTTTTGATGTTGCCTGCAAAGCAGACTTTGTTGGGCAATGAATGCCCAACAAATCAAAAAATCTTTTTACACGACGATAAGAGAGCCTGCAATACGCTCGCATTAACAGTGCGGAAAGGTGTTCCACAAACTGATAAGTCTTAGGGCCAAAATGGTGCAACCATCTTGGGCATCGAAGTCGCCTCAGAATACGCTTAAGTTTTTTAACCAGCTTTGTTTCTTTGTCCATGGTGGGGCTGTACTCCCCACCCCCGCAGCAGCCCAATGGCTGCGCGGGTTTATCTTTTTATCGAGATTCAGGACAGAGCCGGTTGAATTCCTGAATCGCCTTTCTGCAAATCAGAAACGCTGCATGAGGCAAATCTTTAAATTCCTGCATCCTTTTTCCTGCGGTATGAACTACATTGAAGTCCGCAACCTCGTAAAGACATTCAAAGAGAGGGGAAAGACCCTCACTGCGGTAGATGGCATCTCCTTCAGCGCGAAAAAAGGGGAGATTTTCGGCCTGTTGGGGCCGAACGGGGCCGGCAAGAGCACCACCATCAACATCCTTACGGGACTGCTGGAAAAGGATTCCGGAACCATCAAGCTGCTCGGCTTCGAGCCGGAGAAAAACTGGGAGTATGTCAAGAACCATTGCAACGTGGCCACGGCCTATTCATGGCTCTCGGATGTTTTGACAATCCGGCAGAACCTCAAGGTGTATGCGAGGCTGTACGGCGTCAAAAACCATGAGCAAAAGATCAACGAGCTGCTGGAGCTGTTTGAGCTCAAGGAGATTGCAGACCGGAAAGTGGTACGACTGAGCTCCGGGGAGAACACCCGGACGGTATTGTGCAAAGGGCTGATCAACGACCCGAAAGTGCTGTTCCTGGACGAGTGCACCGTGGGATTGGATCCGGATATTGCCGACAAGACCAGGACGCTGATCAAGGACTACCAGAAGAAGAATGACTGCACGATCCTGTTCACCTCCCATTACATGTACGAGGTCGAGCAGCTCTGCGACCGGATCGCGTTCATGTCGGAGGGGAAGATCGTGCGCATCGACACGAGCGACAATCTGAAGAGGATGATCAAGAAGCGCACGGTGGAGATTGCGGTCAAGAAAGATGTCGGAGCGCTAAAGAATTTCCTCAAAACCGAGGGGGTGGATGTATGGTTCGGAAAGGGCAATAACCTGCGCTTTGAGGTCACCACGGAAAAGGACAAGATGTACAAGGTCATCAGCAAGATCTTCCACCAGGGCTTCATGCTCAGTAATCTACATATCCAGGGCCCTACGCTGGACGATATTTTCATCAAGATCTCGAGGAAGAAATGAAGCTCTACCGGATCAATGCCCTATTGCTGAAATACTATTACCTGACTGTGAGCCGGATAGACCGGCTGTTCGATATAGTTTACTGGCCGGTCATCGACCTGTTCATATGGGGCTTTACGGGATTCTACATCCAGGGACTGTCGGATGTGAACGTGCTGAGCATGCTGCTGGGCGGCGTGATATTGTGGGTGTTCGTATGGCGCTCTTCGCAGGATATCGCGGTTTTTATCCTGGAGGACTTCTGGTCACGGAACCTGTACCACCTCTTCAGCTCGCCTATCCGGCTGAGCGAGCATCTCACGTCCATCATTGTGATGGGCTTTATCCGGTCACTGGCCACGTTCGTGATCCTATGGCCGCTGGGGATTTTGATGTATTCGTTCAATATCCTGCAGATATCGCCTCTGCTGGTGGCACTATCGGTCTTTTTGCTTACGCTGTTCGGATGGGCCATCGGATTGCTCATTGCGGCATTCCTGTTCCGATATGGGCAGCGCATCCAGATCATCGCATGGAGCGTCACGTTCGTATTGTCCCCGTTTGCAGCGATTTATTATCCGGTCTCGGCATTGCCCCCGTGGGCTGCCAAGATAGCTCTAGCTTTGCCTCCCGCGCATGTTTTTGAGGCCCTGCGGGCGCTGATCTACGGGACGCCGGTGAATGTCCGGGGCCTATGGTACGCGTTTATCGCGAGTCTGGCGCTCTTTATTGCCACGGCTTATTTCCTGGTCATTTCATTCAGGCATTCCAAGAGAACGGGCTTATTGGCGAAGGGGGACTAGCTTTTCAAAAGCTGCATTTTCAGGAATTCTTCCGGGGTTACGATTTTTACGCCTCCAAATTCCTTAACACGCAGCAGATGCCGGTCCTGGGTAACCACATAATCCGCCTTGCCTTCCAGCGCCGCTTCGATGAATTTATCGTCGTCGGGATCATCTTTTACTGCGTTAACTTTCTTCCTTGGCATCACCAATTCGGACTTTTCCAGAATAAGGCTTTCCCACCATAAGATATCTTCAATCTTCATGGGAACCTTGAATGAAATCATGGTTTTTACAAACTCGTCCACGATATCAGTAGAAGAAATCAACTTAAAATTATCCAGAAACCATGCTCTCAGCACTTTTTCCGAGGCACCGGACCAATGGATGCCTGAAACAAAAATATTCGTGTCCAGAACAGCTCTCATCTTTTAGATCGTGCTTTGGTAACGGCCTCTTGCAGATCTTTTTCTGTTAAGCCGTTCTTCTTTGCATGCTCGTGCCCTTTCTTAACCATGGCATCAAATTCTTCCAACGTTGGGGCTTTCAGTCTCTTAAGGATCAACATGTCTCCGCGTTCCAATACGATGAACTTTTCCCCGGCATTCAGGCCCATATGTTTCCTGAATCCTTGCGGTATAACAACTTGGCCCCGTTCGCCCAATTTGGTTACTTCAAATTCCATACGGCATCACCAGATCATATAAATATGATTATCATATTTAAACCTTCCGGTTGAAGGAAGCTGCAGAGATAGGTGCCAACTGTCCATATCAAAAGAAAAGTTTTTACACTCCCAACATGCGATGTCCGTAGGTGTAAAGAAGCAGCATGATGATGATCAATACAATGGCCATGACGATGATATGGCCGGGCTGGAAGGTGATCTTGCTCTTGTATTCGTCAAAGTATCTGACTAAACCGCCCATTCCGGAGGGCATTGATATCTTGTCCTGTGCCATAAGGAAAAGGATGGATGG
>JAGVYO010000033.1 GCA_018303225.1 Candidatus Woesearchaeota archaeon | reverse complement strand
AAATGGACCTTGAGGAGAGAGAATCGTTGTGGGAAGACGGCCTATACCCATTTAGAGTTAATATTAGATTATTGGATAATAGCATAAGATATAAAAAATTTTATCCTAGTTATTTATATGATATAGGAGTTGTAAAGAATAAAACAAGCCTAGGCCCTTGGCTAAACACATCAATGCAAGAGATCTCAGAAAGGGATTATAACGAACTAGTAAATATGATAAAATCTAACGCCAAACCGACCTAAACCTCCACCGTCACCCTTTTCTCCTTCCCATCGACTTCTTTCACTAATTTGTGGTTTTTCAATTTATCAGAAATCTCTTTCCAGGAATGCGGCGTAGATCAGTTCAGCCTTGGAGGTGTTCTCGGCAACCTCGGATTCCAGCTCCCGGATATGCTCCGACTGCTGCTCAAGCAATCTCAATAAAGAATCCTTCTTCTTCTCAGATGGGCTTTTCTTCTCAACAGTTAGATGAGTAAAATAATGGTCAAAGGCCAGGTTAAAGGAATCATACCCTTCAAACCGAAGAGAAGAATAAGACGTCAATGCGAAAGGCACCACGTCCAAAGGAGAACCATCGAACACGATCCGGGCGGATATAGGCGTATGCAGCAGCCCAACCAGGACCCTATGCAACGAGAGAATCTCCTTCTTCTCCAGCTCGAACGGCTTTTGCGTCTTCTCAATAGAAGCCAATAAACAAACCTCCTCCGCAAAAGGCCCCCCTAAACCCAGTTCAACAGCCAGCGACTTCACGATAGAATCCCTGGAAGAGCCCTTAAAGAGGGCAGCCAATTCTTTCTCCCGCGCTAAAAAAAGATTGGCCCCCAGATGCGGATACGCATACGTCAGTTTGGATTTAATCGATCTATCCTTGAAAGCGACATATTCCTCGGCCACCAGGATGGTATCCGAAGCATCGCAGAACACAAAATTCCCTTTCGCGAAGAATTCGACATACAGCTTCTCCTTCCCGGCCTTCGTATCGAACTCGAAACAGACAATACGTTCCGCCTCCATCTGGTGTAGATTCACCAGTTTTGAATTCCCGATATGCTTCCGCAAGAACATGCAGAAAGAGGAAGGCGCCGATTGGTCCTCTTTAGAACTTGTCAAAAACAGCGCTTTGCCCGCAACCAACCGCAGCATGAACTTACCAGCCCTAGGCACATGGAACAATAATAACAGCTCCTTCTTGGCAGGATGATACACCGTATCCACCTTCCCGCCGATAAGCACCTGCAATTCCTTAAGCAAAAAATGGATATCCAGAGAACTTAATTGCGTTTTCATAAGGTAAACAAGCAAGGAAGTCTATATAAAGGTTGAGAAAATAACAGAAAAGTTTATATAGTCAAAAAGACTACATTTATGTAGCAGTTGATAAGAGATGGTTTACTTCACCGATATCAGGCCCACAGACCATTACCTAGAAGAGCATGCCAAAGACGTGCCATGGGCCGAGGTCGTAGAGATCATCCTTACAACAAAGGACCCGAGAAAGAAAGGAAATAAATTCGAGATTGAGAAAAAAGGATATTATGTTTTGTTCGAGATAAAGGAAAAGACATTGTATGTGATTAATGCCAAAAGAGCGTGATGGAAAATGAGATGCCCCAAATGCGATGCAAGCCTGAAAAAAGTGGAAGTTAATGTAGAGGGAGCTAAAAACAAAGCGATTGGTTATCAATGTCCCAAGTGCGATTATTTTGAATTCGAGCAGGACTCATCCCGGAAAGTAATTGAAGAGCTAAGAGAGGCCCCGTTAAAGATAAAGCAGAAAGTGGTGAAATTGTCCCAGGATAGGCTGGGAATCTATTTTAACAGCAATGTGGTCAGAAGCCTAGGCCTGAAAAAAGGGGAAGAGATTTATATTTCTGTGCCGGACAAGAGGCATATCCTGATAGAATTGGAAGAGTAGGAAAACAACCTTCACTCAAACTCACTCGGCGTTATCGAATCCTTCTGGAATTTTCCCAAAGCTTCCTTCAGTCTGTCCCGCTGCGAATTCAGCTCGGAAAAGAATTGGGAAGGGATCCCCTCTTCCTGCCTGAAAACAGCTTCCATCCGGTCCATCTTCTCCAGCAGCTGCACGACCCGGATGGAGAACTCCGCCTCGTACTCCTCTTGGGTATAATTCCGGGAGAACACCTTCTGGAACAGGCCCTGAAGATCGTCGTATTTCGGGATGAACCCGATAGGAGTCTCGATCGCATCGTACTCGCCATGGATCCGGCCCTCCATCCATAACAGCCATACCTTCTTATCGACTTTCTCATTCAAAAAACGGCCGTCTTTTTTCAGGAAATAATTGGTGGCAAATATCCTGGGCGCATGCTTCAGCTTTTTCCCGAACGCCAGATGATTCTTGATATAGACGCCTAAAGGAACGGTCAAAAACTCAATATTGGACATGGGGTTGTGCTTCCGGACACCGACCTGCCCCAAGGCAGCCGCAGTAGTCTCCGATTCAATCGTAGCCCCAAGGAAAACCCCGTGCGCCCAGGCAAGCGACTGCAGCACAGGCACGGACGTATCCGAATCCCTGCCGCCGTAGATGAACCCGCGGACAGGCACTCCGTTAGGATCCTCTGCCTTCGGATCGATATTCTCCAATTCACCGATGCGGATCGTATAACGGGCATTCTTGTGGGCAGGCAGCACATCCTTTCCGGCCTTATCCTTCATGCCTGCTTTCCAGGAGCCCATAAAGCCGATGCCTTCTTTCGGCAGTTCCTTGCCCATCCCCATCCAATACGGAACGCTGTCTTTCACCAGGATATTGGAGAAGATCAGCTCCCGGAGCGTCGTGAGGGCCCTATAGATCAAGGCATCGTCCTTCGGATTCACATCCTCGATGATGCCGAAGATGCCCTGCTCGACATTCACCGCCATGGCATTTCCCTCTTTATCAGGACGGAGGTACGCGATGTCATCCCCGATGATCGTCTGCCCGGGGATCATCGCCGTAGACGTCTTTCCGCAGGCGCTGGGGAAAGCGCCGGTGAAGTAAGTGACCCTGTCTTTTCCAGGAGGATGCGCGCCCATGAGGAACATGTGCTCGCACAGCCAGTCTTCATGGTTCGCTTTCGCGATGGCGAGGCGCAGCGCCAGTTTCTTCAGGCCGACGGAATTGCCCGCATACTGATTGTTGATCGTGAACACCCGGTTCTCCTTCATATCCATGAACACCCTGCGCTTGGAGACATCGGCAGCTACGTTGTTCTCCAAACGGCCGGCAGAATGCACGAAATGGAAAAAAGAGGAAGATCCGTCCAGCCGTTTGAAGTCCTCATACCCCTGCCGGTAGAGGATGTCCTCGCTATGCACCACATACGCCGAATCCGTCAGCTGCAAAGCCAACAGTGAAAACCGTGAATTGTTCGGGCCCAAACAGTAGAATTTCACCAGCATCTCCTTCCCGGACATGATGCCGTCCATCAGGCCGAAAATCTCTTTCAATCCTGCTTCCCGGTCCTGGGTCACGATGGACTTGGCCAGCTTCTGGCCCGGAGATAATAGGATTCGCGTATTTTCCAGGTCCCGGCCCTGATCCTGGGGGCCGTCAAAATGGATCGTATGGCCGTTGGTCTTCAGCGCTTTTTCCTCGCCGTTCTTTTTAGCCAGCGAGCGCACATACTGCAGCGATTCATCAGAGCCGTCCAGGACCGTGACCTTGGCAGGCTTGCACAGCTCGATATACTTTTTTACAATAGAAACAACATGCTCGTTATTCAGCGCCTCTAATTTCTCCAGGCTCGCTTCATCCAAAATCGATTCCGAAATGCCCATACTGAAAACACCCCCCTCCTATGCTATGTGGTTAACCCCTGACATCCTTACAAGCATTAAAAATATTTTTGAACAATGGAAGGATAGACTCTTTTTTTATGGAAGAGAAGGCGATGCGCAAAAGGTCTCCGGTGGAGATCACGCCGGTGTCATACCTGTCCAGCAGCTTTTTCCGGACCTTCTCCGCGTCAATGCCTTTAGCGACCCGGACGCACATGAAATAGCCGGAATTGAACGGCAGCGCTGTAAAGCATTCCGCATATTCCGGATGCGCTTTCAGCACGCTTTTAACTTCCTCGTACCGGGATTTCAGCAATTCGTATTTCTGCTTCTTCTCCGAAGCATACGTGGAAGAATCATACGCGCTTAACACCAGCGACTGCGACAGATGGGAAGCGTTCGAGATGGATCCCCGGATAGCTCCTGCAGTCTTGGCTTCCATGGCCTTATAGAACGCCTCATTCCCGCCCTTGATGCCGAACGTGACAAAGCCCACCCTGAAGCCCCACACATAATCCTCTTTCGTGGCCCCGTCCAGCTTCACGGCCAGCACATTGGGATGCAGATCGGCCAGATACGCGAACAACGACTGCCGTTCGATGCCTTTCTCATACACCAGGCCGAAATACGCATCATCGATCAGCACAACGATCGTGCTGTCCTTCTCCGCAGCTTTTTTGATGGCAGCGACAATCTGCCGGGCCTCCTCTTCCGTGGGCGTATAGCCTGTCGGGTTGTTGGGAAAATTCAGCAGCACGATCTTCTTTCCCAGGCCGGTCAGCAGCTTCTCCTCAAAGGCTTTCACGTTGAAGCCCTTCTCGGTGAACGTAGGAAACATATCGAATTTTGTGCCGTAGCCGTTCAGGAACATGAGCTTGTAGTTGCCCCAGAACAGGTCCGGCTGGATGATGGCATCGTCAGGATCCATGAACAGGTAGGCAGCCATGGTCAGGCCGTGCGTCAGCGCATTGGTCACCACCGGCGTGCTGACGGCCTTCCCTTTCAGCGAAGGGTTCTTTTGGACGATGAGCTGCTTCCATTTTTCCCGCAATTCCGGCTTGCCGTAGCTGGAAGCGTAGGAAAAGGCATTCGCCGGAGGGATGTCAAAATGCTTCGCAATGCTCGCCAGGCGCATCGGGCTTCCGTCGTCTTCAGTGGCGATGCCGATGGTGGCGTTGAATTTCTTCCCTTTGGCTTCCGCCGTTTGCGCCAAAATGCCCTCTTTCGGGAAAAAGATGCCGCTGCCCTTTTCGGAAAGCATCTCCAGTACCGCCGGACAATTCTCCAGAATGACTGTGTTCAGCTCCTCGGCCTGCGGGTTCAGCGCCATATTAAAAAAAGGGAGAAAGGGATGCCCTTTTTATACCTTTTGTTGTGTCCACGACGTTTACACGATGCCCTTTTTCCTTGGCTTCGTTCAGGCAGATACCGAATATCTCGCTGTCCAGGTTCTCACGGATCTTTGAAGAGGAATAATGCCTTTTTTTCAGCCGTCTTTGAAGCACCGGCAGGGCGCATTTGGTAACCACGCAGACATCCACCAATTTCCTAGGCAGGTAATGCGAAAGATGCGAATCGATGACCATGCCCTTCTCTTTGCTATGCAATCGTATCTCCTTCACCAAAGCCGCATTCAATTTTTTCACATCAATGAGCTTCGTTTTCCTTTTTTTATCGTACCCTTCAGACAGCCTGTATTTCCTGATAAGCCTAGTTACATCCACATACAGATAGCCTT
>JAGVYO010000015.1 GCA_018303225.1 Candidatus Woesearchaeota archaeon | reverse complement strand
CTGAAGCGCAGGTCTTTCTTTTCTTTCGTCCGTTCAATGAAGACCTTCATCTTAAAACAGCGCCTCGCATCTTTCATGAATTTCTTCTTCGCTGAAACCGATTAATGGATCCAGGCATAAAATTCCCGGAAGTGTTTTTTTAGGATCGTGATTTCCTGGCAATGAGACGGCCTTTATTTTTTCTTTCCTAAGCAGTTCGTCCAGGCTTTTCTTTTCTTTTTTGAGAAAAACGAGGTTCCTTTGGCCGTAGGAATACCTTTCCAGCGGCGCTATGGCTTTTGCGTCGTCTGCCCAAAAAACCACTTCGCTGCCCCTGCGCATGAGCAGATAGGCTGCAAGGAGAGAGGCTTTGCTGTCGATTGAGGAAAGGACTTTTCCTTGGGTTCCGATGGGGAGGCCGCCTCTGCCTTCCACCCGGTTGGTGAACAGGAAGGCAGCGTTTCCAAGAATCTCGATGCCGATGGTCAGATCTGGGTTTGAAAGCAGGACTGTTGCGCCTGTTTTTTCCTGGATATGTTTACCGATTTGTTGATTAAGCTCCAGAGAAGTGAGAGGAAAGGATTTGTTCATTCGCTGTGCATCCACCTTAAAGGTCTGAAAAGGGGCGGCAGTTGCTAATGACAATGCGGTCTGTTGGATGCTTTCCAAATCCAAAGGACATTCAACACTCTCGCTTAAGGAAGCGACCCCAAAGACATCTTTCAGCACTCTCAGGAAAGAGTCTGAATAAACCAGAATGCGACCCCTTTCCCTTACAATCTTTGAGGGGATGGTGTGGTTTTTCTTTAAGCAATCCCGTAGATTGAAGATTAGCCGGTTCTCAAACTGGCTTCGGTTCTTCCCTTTTGTCCCGATTTCTGCGTATCGGATGATAGTAGGCATGGTGCCGGAAAACCATTGAAGATTTATAAACCTACCCCTTGATTTCCTGTGGAGTTGGGTGTGTTGTTGTGTTGTTTTTTTCTTTTTTTTAATTATAATCTTTGCTATATTATTATTTTCTATATTGAAATATAATATATTTATATAACCAAAAAACAAACACAGGGTTTCCATCGGAAATGAAGGGGTGGTGTAAAATCAAAAGACATTTAAACCCCCTGTTTCCTATGGAAGGTCATTATGATCCAGAAAGAGCTGTCAGGATTCTTTGAGAGTTATCTTGAAAAAACATCCCTTTTCAAGGATAAGAAGGCCCTGCAGAGCACATTCATCCCGGAAAATATCTCTCATCGTGATAAGCAGATAAGCCAGGTCGCTAACATCCTGGCGCCTTCCCTGCGTCTTGAACGTCCTTCCAACCTCTTTATCTATGGAAAGCCCGGTGTCGGAAAGACACTGACGGTGCGGTATGTTACCCAGCAGCTCGAGAGGACTGCCTACGAACGCCATGTGCCTCTGGTTGTCTTATACATCAACTGCAAACTCAAAAAAGCAGCTGACACCGAATACCGTCTCATTGCCCAGCTTGCCCGTGATGTCGGGAGGAGCATCCCGGTTACGGGCCTTCCCACGGATGAAGTGTACAGCATTTTTTTCAAGGCACTGGAAGAAGAGAAAAGGCAGGTGCTTCTGATTTTGGACGAGGTTGACCAGCTGATCAAGAAGACCGGAGACGGCATCCTTTACAACCTCACCCGCATCAACGAAGAGCTGAAGAATACGCAAGTGACGGTCATCGGCATCTCCAACGACCTGATGTTCATGGACCTGCTTGATCCCCGGGTCAGATCGTCGCTCTCGGAAGAGGAGATTGTTTTTCCGCCCTATAACGCGCTCCAGATACAGGAGATCCTTAAGGAGCGCACCAATATAGCATTCCGTGATGGGGTGCTGGAGATGGGTGTCATCGAGAAATGCTCGGCGTATGCCGCGCGCGAGCACGGGGATGCGCGCCGGGCATTGGAGCTGCTGCGGGTAGCCGGGGAAGTCGCAGAGCGCCAGAACAGCCCCTCCCTCCTCTTACCCCACATCGACGAGGCCGAGGAGAAGATCGAGCGCGACCGGGTCTTTGATATCCTGGCTGTGCAGCCCAAGCAGTTCCAGGCTGTCCTCTATGCTTCGCTTACCCTCCTATCCAAACGGAACGATCCTCTCTTTACCGGGGAAATTTACGAGCGGTACAAGGGCGTGTGCCTCCGCACCGGCCTTCAGCCGCTGACCCAGCGCCGCGTATCGGGCGTCATCGCGGAGCTGGACATGCTGGGCATTATCAACGCCAAGGTCATATCCAAGGGACGGTACGGCCGGACCCGGGAGATCACGCTGAATCTTCCCTCTCCGACAGTGCCGCGCATCAAGCAACTATTAGAGGAAGGGCTCGACTTATCCTAACCACCGGAAGAGCGCTTCTTACCTTAGCCTTATGGGATCCGAGAACGTTTTGAGAAGCAAGGAAATTATTAAGCGTTTCATGGAACGCGGTATTTTCATCACGAGGGATGTCCTTGACGCGCTTTCTTCAGAGCCAGGATGGGAAAACAGGCTTTCTTCTCTTTTCGGCCGCGCTGAAAAGAACCTGCTGGTCATCAACGGAGATGCGCAGCAGCTCCTGGAGCACGAATCCGGCGTCCCTGTCAATTGGCAGGAATTCGAAAACGCGCGGGCCGCCTGGGAGAAGGGAAAAAATCCACACATCTACCAGCGCTTTCTTTCCTACCTGGACACCCACAAAAAGGAAATCGCCCCTATCCCTTCCACCCCTGTCAAGATACTCTTTTCTTACGACAAGCCGTCCAAGAAGCGCGAGATCCAGGATTTTGTGCTCTATTTCAATGCCCGCTACCATGCCCTGGAACGGATGCTGCGCAGCCGGATCGACCTGAAGAACGTGCTTTCCATCAACCGCATCGCGAAAAAACGCGACCGGGAGAATGTCGCCCTCATCGGCATCGTACAGAACAAGGAGACCACGAAGAACGGCAATCTTATCCTCGCGCTCGAGGACCCTACAGGGGTCATCAAGGTGCTGGTCAACAAGAACAAGCCTGACCTGTACAATCCGGCCAAGGATATCGTCCTGGACGAGGTCATCGGGGTCACGGGCGTGAACGGCTCCAATATCGTTTTCGCCAATAACATCTTATGGCCGGACATCCCCCATTACGAGCGAAAGAAGTCGCCGGACGATGCCCATGCCCTTTTCCTCTCTGACCTCCACGTGGGCTCCAATTATTTTCTCGGAGAGGACTTCAAGAAATTCATCAAATGGATCCAGGGGGAATTCGGAAATGATCAGCAGCGGGAGCTTGCCAAAAAAGTGAAATACATCTTCATCGCCGGCGACCTGGTGGATGGATGCGGCATCTATCCGGGCCAGGAAAGCGAACTCCAGATCCCGGACATCTACGCGCAATACAACGAATGCGCAGAGCTGCTGCGGCAGATTCCTTCCCGTATCCCGCTCATCATCTGCCCGGGCAACCACGATGCCATGCGCCTTGCCGAGCCGCAGCCGGCCCTCTACCGTGATTTTTCCCAGGCCCTCTACGACCTCCCCAACGTATACATGGTATCCAACCCGGCGCTGGTGAACATCCACTCCAGCCCTTCCTTTCCCGGATTTGACGTGCTGATGTACCATGGCTATTCGTTCGATTATTTCGTGGCCAACGTGGACGGCATCCGGAACAGCGGTGGATATGATAGGGCGGATCTTATCATGAAATTCCTGCTGCAGCGCCGGCATCTGGCGCCTACGCATACCTCTTCTCTTTACCTTCCGGAGACCGAGAAAGATCCCCTGGTCATCGAGCATGTGCCGGATTTCTTCATTTCCGGCCACATCCACAAATCCTCGGTCTCGAATTACCGCAATGTCACGCTCATCTCGGGGAGCTGCTGGCAGGCCAAGACCAAATTCCAGGAAAAGGTAGGCCACCATCCCGAGCCCAGCCGCGTGCCCATCGTGAACCTGAAAACCCGGGAGGTCAAAATCCTCCGCTTCGGAAAATGAACCTCAGCAAAACCATGTCTGCCTATTTTGACTACATCGATTCCTATACAAAAAAAGCCTATGACCTATCGGGCCTTGCGCGCGAGAAAGGCTATGACCCGGAGCCCAAGGTGGAGATTCCGCTGGCCAAAGACATGGCCGAGCGGGTAGAGAGCCTCATTTCAGTGACAGCGCCGCAGATCAAGGGATCCGGTGTATCCGAACGCATCAAGGAGCTGGAAGAAAAATACAGCGTCCTGGACTGGCGGATCGCGCTGACCATCGCCGCTGAGATTGCCGACGGGAAATTTGTCCGGTTTTCTTCCCGGCACGAGGCTGCCGAGGTCGGGATCCGTGTCGGATTTGCGTACCTTACTTTAGGCACCGTATCTTCTCCGCTGGAGGGATTTGTAAAGATCAAAGAGATGAAACGCAAGGACCAGAAGCCTTACTGGGCGATCTTTTATTCGGGCCCGATCCGGAGCGCCGGCGGGACTGCTGCGGCTGTATCGGTCATCCTGGCTGATCATCTCCGGAAGAAATTTGGCATTGAACCATATGACCCGACCCCGGACGAGGTGGAGCGGATGGTCACGGAACTGTATGACTACCATGACCGCGTCACCAATCTCCAATACCTGCCCAGCGAAGAGGAGATCCGTTTTCTGGTAAAGCACCTTCCGCTGCAGATCGACGGCGATCCGTCGGAGCGCATCGAGGTCTCCAATCATAAAGATCTGCCGCGCATCGAGACCAACCGGATCCGGAACGGCGCGTGCCTGGTCATCGGCGAGTGTCTGGCGCAAAAAGCCCAAAAGCTGCTGGCGCAGCTGAACAAATGGGGGAAAGATTTTGATCTCCAGAACTGGGAATTCCTGAAGGAATTTGCGGCGCTGCAGAAAAAGATGAAGGCCAAAGGCACCGAGACCAAGGCCAAAATCTCCCCCATCTACACGTACATCCAGGATCTTGTCGCGGGCCGTCCGGTACTTACACATCCTTTACGGCAGGGAGGGTTTCGGCTGCGGTATGGTCGTAGCCGGAATTCCGGCTATTCTTCGGCTTGTTTGCATCCTGCCACCACCTACCTTCTCAATCGTTATATCGCCATCGGCACCCAGCTGAAAGTGGAGCGGCCGGGCAAAGCGACTTCTTTATCGTGCTGCGACAGCATTGAAGGGCCGATCATCAAGCTGAAGAACCAGTCTGTCCTGCATATTGAAGATGCTGTGCAGGCCCGCCAGCATGCCGATGAGGTGGAAGAGATCCTCTTCATGGGGGATATCCTGTTCAATTACGGCGATTTCTTCAACCGCGCCCATCCCCTGGCTCCGGCAGGCTATTGCGAGGAGTGGTATGCGCTGGAGCTGGAAAAAGCTATTTTAGATATTTTTGGCTCTTTGGATCTTGGGAAAGCAGCTTCACTTGCAAAAACCGATGAAGCGTTTTTGAAAAAAATGCTTGCGGATCCGTTCTATACTAAACCAGATGCGCTTACGGCCATTCAATGGTCTGTGCATCTGCATGTTCCGCTGCATCCCCGCTATACCTATCACTGGAACAATGCCTCGCTTGC
>JAGVYO010000029.1 GCA_018303225.1 Candidatus Woesearchaeota archaeon | reverse complement strand
TCAAGCGCCGCGTTCAACTTGAAAACGTAGCCGGCGTGGTGTTTGCCGTGATGAAGCTCCATGGTTTCGGCGTCAATGTACGGCTCAAGGGCTTTATAGTCGTATGGCAGTTTGGGTAGTTCGTGTTTCATAATATTTGGTTTCCGTCTTTATCGTATAAAGTTATGGCTTTGGTCGGGCAGGACATGGCCGCGTTTAAGATGGTTTCGTTATCAGCTCCTCCGCCGGCTGGCGGATTATCCACAACATAGGCCTTGTTTTCTTCGTCCAGCGCGAAAACCCCTGGCGCTATGGCCACACAGCTCGCCGCGCCAATGCAAAGCTCGCGGTCAATCACGATTTTGGCGATTTTTTTCTCTTCGGCCATTCCCTAATTTTATATCCCCTCTTTTGGAAGAGCAAGTTTAAACGCCTCAAAGCCGAAAGTCGCGCAATTCTGGCGCGAGGGACTCGGCATGCCGCCGACCATTTTGAAAATATCTTCGTCTTTTATTTTAGCAACCTCGCGAGTTGATTTACCCTTGATGTGTTCTGAAAAAATTGACATGGCCGCTTTGGACAAAATACAGCCCTGAATTTCATATTTAATATCGGCAATACGCCACCCGTGTGGCGTATTGTTGGTTTTTAAGTAAATTTCCGCCTCATCCCCGCAAAAAGGATTTTTGGCCCGTATCGCGCGCACGCCCTTAATCCGCCCCGCGTTTCTCGGATTCCTCGCGTGCTCCATTATCAACTCCTGATAAATATCCATATATGCCGATATATCAATATATTTATACTTTTATCATGCGAGCTCGCGATGCACTTTTCTAAGCGCCGATATCAGTATATCAATTTCCCTGCGGGTGTTATAGAGCCAGAGGCTCGCGCGGAGCGTGGCCGGCACGCCGAGCTCACGCATGAACGGCTGGGCGCAGTGGTGGCCCGCGCGGACGCAAATGCCGTACCTATCCAGAAGCGTCGCGGCATCGTGAGGATGAACCCCTTTTGTGTTAAAGGAAATTATACTAGTTCGATTAATCGAACCGGTCATGCCGTGAAGATTAATGAATGATAAATTTTTTAATTTACCAAGCGCGTATTTCAAAAGCTCTTTTTCGTGCCTTTCAATGTTTTTCATGCCTATTTTTTTTAAATAATCAATGGCCTCGCCCCACAAGATAGCGCCTTCAATGTTCGGGGTGCCTGCTTCAAACTTCCACGGCGCGTCGTTCCAGCTCGCGTCTTTTGTTGAAACTTCGCGTACCATCTCCCCTCCTGACAAAAATGGCTCAAGTTTTTCAAGAATTTCTTTTTTGCCGTACAAAGCGCCCGCGCCCGAAGGCCCGCCCATTTTGTGGGCCGAAAACGCGAAAAAATCGCAATCTATTTTTTTAACATCAACCGGCATGTGCCCGGCCGACTGCGCGCCGTCAACCAAAACCAAAGCGCCGGCCTTGTGCGCTTCGCGCGCGATTTTTTGCACCGGATAAATATACCCCGAAACGTTTGAGACGTGCGCCACGGCAACCAGTTTTGTTTTTCTGGTCAATTTACTCTTAAAATCCCTGATATTAAAATCTCGCGTAGGTGTTAATTTTACAATATCTAGTTTTAGTCCGCTTTCTTTAGCCAAGCGAAGCCACGGCACGAAATTGGAATGGTGCTCCGAAACGGCTGTCAAAATCCTGTCCCCTTTTTTCAGTTTTTTTGCCAATGAATAAGCAACCAAATTAACGGCCTCGGTGGCGTTTCTGGTGAAAATAATTTCATTTGGCGATTTTGCGCCCACAAAATCCGCGATTTTTTTTCTCGCCCCTTCAAATTCGCTGGTCGCCTCTTCGGCGAGCGCGTAAACCCCCCGGTGCACGTTCGCGTGTGACTGTTCGTAATGTTTTTTCAGCTTTTCCAAAATCGCTTTTGGTTTCTGGGTGGTCGCGGCATTGTCCAAATAAACCAAGGAACGGCCGTTAATTTTACGCGAAAGTATCGGGAAGTCTTTTCTGATTTTTTTGGAATCAAGCGCCATTTAGCATCGGCTCTGTTATTGCCTCGGCTTCGGCTGTTCCAAGGCCGACCCGCAAAAGGGGCGCGAGCAAAAATCCTCTGCTTTTCAGCTTCTCGGCTTCTTCTTTGGCGACCCCCCGTGTTGCCATGTAAAAAATGTCGTCGTCGTTTATTTTGGATACGGCCGCGGCGTGCCCCGCTCTTTCCACTTCGCTTGTCAGAATTTCAAGCCGCGGGTCAATGCGGCAGTTCGCGTCTTCAAACAAAAGCGCGCGGCCGTCAAGCCAGATGCCCGCGTGCTTCGCTTCCGCGTCCGCCCTGGCATCGCCCGAAATCCTGACTTGCGATTTTTGACGGCCAACCCCGCGAATGAAAGTGTCCGACAAAGAATGCCCGCCCGCGTGAACCACGCGCATGTTTACGCTGTAATCGTTTTCCCCGCGAGCCAAAAAAAGAAAAACGTTTTTGAGCTTCGCTCCCTCCTTCAGGAGAAAAAAAATGTTTGCCGAAAGTTTCTCGGGAGCAAAAAGCCGCCAAATAAAAATTTTCTCTTCGCCTTCGGCAAGCTCTATTTCCCTGTCAACGCTTTTATTCAAGTCTAAAATTTCCATATCAGCCGATGCTCCCTTCCATCTCCAGTCTTAATAAATGATTCAGCTCCGCCGCGTATTCCATGGGCAATTCGCGGGTCAGGTCGCTCAGAAAACCAGAAACCAGAAGGCCGAGCGCGTCCGATTCTTTAATCCCCCGCGAACCCAGATAAAAAATCTTGTCTTCGCCGACTTTTGAAACCGAGGCCTCGTGCTCAACCGTTGAACTTGATTCTTTAATGTCCATGGTCGGATAGGTGTCCGAACGCGACTCGTTATCCAAAAGCAAAGCGTCGCAGACCACTTTGCTTTTGGAGTTTTTGGCGCCTTTTATGACTTTGACCATGCCGCGATAGCTCGCGCGTCCGCCGTCCTTGGCCACTGATTTTGAAATTATCCGGCTGGAGGTTTCGGGCGCGAGGTGAATCGCCTTCGCTCCGGCGTCCTGGTGCTGGCCCGAACCGGCGTAAGCCAAAGACAAAACCGAACCGCGCGCTTTCGGCCCCCGCAAAAAAATACTGGGATATTTCATGGTCGCCTTTGAGCCGATATTGCCGTCAATCCACTCAACGTTGGCCTCTTCTTCCACAAAGGCGCGCTTGGTTACAAGATTGTAGACGTTTTTGGACCAGTTTTGAACCGTGGTGTAGCGAACCGACGAACCTTTTTTCGCGATTATCTCAACCACGGCCGCGTGCAAAGAAGCGGTGGAATAATTCGGCGCGGTGCATCCTTCAATATAGTGAACGGACGCTCCCTCTTCGGCGATAATGAGCGTGCGCTCAAACTGGCCCATGTTTTTTGCGTTAATCCTGAAATAGGCCTGCAGAGGAATCTCCACTTTGACGCCCTTTGGGATATAAACAAAACTGCCGCCAGACCAGACAGCCGAATTAAGCGCGGCCAATTTGTTGTCGGCCGGAGGAATAATCATGCCGAAATATTTTCTGAATATTTCCGGATATTTTTTGTAGCCAGTATCCGTGTCGCAAAAAATAACGCCCTTACTCTCCCAATCGCTTTTTATGTTGTGATAGACCACCTCCGAATCGTATTGGGCCGACACTCCGGCGAGATATTTTCTTTCGGCTTCGGGTATGCCGAGTTTTTCAAAAGTGTTTTTTATGTAGGAAGGCACTTCATCCCAGCTCACGCTCTGGCGCTCCGCGGGGCGCACGAAATAAACGACTTCGTCAAAATTTATTCCCGACAAATCCGCGCCCCCATCGGGCATTTTTTTCTCGTTAAAAATTTTAAACGACTTCAAACGGAAATCACGCATCCAAGAATCCTCTCCTTTTATGGCGGAGAGTTCGCGCGCGACGTTTTCCGAAAGCCCTTTCGGAAAAGCCGCCACTGGAGCGTCGCTGTCAAAAAACCCGTATTTGTATTTGAAATTTAAGTTTGAACCGGACATTTTAAGTATGAATAGCCGGACTCGTTTATTTTTTCGGCGAGCTCTGCTCCGCCGCTCTGCACAATACTCCCGTCAACCATGATATGGACTTTGTCCGGCCGGACGTAATTCAAAATTCTTTGATAGTGCGTAATTAAAATCACGGAAACCCCGCTCTTTTTTAACTCCGAGATTTCTTCTCCCATTTTTTTTAAAGCGTCCACGTCGAGCCCCGTGTCTATTTCGTCAAAAATGGCCAGCCGCGGCTTGAGCGTTTTGGCTTGCGCCATCTCCAGTTTTTTTCTTTCGCCTCCCGAGGCGCCGTCGTTTAACCCGCGCATCACAAAATCTTTGTCCAAACCGAGCGAACTTACTTTTTCGCCAAGCTCATTATGCAGCTCAAAAATGTCCATATTTTGCGCTTTTCGTTTTGCGTTTTGCGCTTCCCTGGCCGCCTGCATCAGCGAAAAAAAACTGACGCCTTCCAGCGCTAACGGGTTTTGAAAACCAAGAAAAATTCCGAGCCGCGCCCGCTCGTCGGTTTTTAAATCGTTAAGAACGCTGCCCTTAAAGATTATTTCCCCGCCTTCAACCTTGTAGGCAGGGTGGCCAAGAATGCAGAAAGCCAGGGTGCTTTTGCCCGAACCGTTCGGCCCCATAATCACGTGGGCTTCGCCATCGTACACATCCAAATTGGCTTTTTGCAGAATTTTTCTGCCCTCAACACTGACGTCTAAATTTTTTATTTCCAAAACGGCCGGCATAGTAAGTCCAGCCTAGCACGGCCGAAAATGAGGCGCAAAAACTAAAATCTTACGCCAAAAAACCAGGCCTTAAGCGCCTTCCTAAACGAGAGAATGCTCAAAAAGTACTTAAGAGCCACAACCCTTTTTAAAGCCCACGGAATAAAACCCTCCAGTTTTAATTTCCCAAAGTCAATAAGCGCGTAACGGCCGCCAAGCGGCACTATAAAGTTTGATTTTTTCGGATGATATTTAAAAATTCCGCGGCCATGGAGTTTTTTCTTTATGTAGTGGGCAACGTACCTGCCTTGCGAAATCGCGGTCTGCGAAGTCATTGGCATTGGCTTATCTTTATCCATGCAAAACGCCACGTCTCCAATCGCAAAAATGTTTTCGGCTAAATTAGTTCTTAAATATTCGTCCACCGTGACACAAGACCCCTTGCTCAAATTAAGGCCCGCGATTTTTTCAGCCAAAGGGTTTGCTTTTACGCCCGCGGTCCAAACCAGAACATCAAAATTAATGCTTTTGCCGCTTTTTAAGTCAACGACATTATCTTTCACGTCAATTAATGGATCGCCCAATAAAACCTCCACTCCCAGTTTTTTTAAACGTAAAACCGCTTTTTTGGAAACCCAGTCGCCCGCCGAGGCCAAGAGCACCGGCGAGGCCTCCACTATGGATATTGAAACTTTTTCGGCCGGATGGCCGTGGAGTTTAGCGACGCTCTGGACGAATCCGACAAGTTCAGAGGCCACCTCCGAGCCCGTAAACCCGCCGCCGCCGACAATAATGCTCACGCTTTCGCGCTTACCCTTGCGTCCAAACGCTTCGTCCACGGCGTTACGCAAATTCAAAGAATCCTCGGTGGTTTTAAACTCAATAGCGCGGCTCGCGAGGCCAGGGATGCCGTAGAAATTGGTGGCCGAGCCCACGGCCAAAATCAGCCAATCGTATTTTACGCGCGAACCCGAAGAAAGAATAAGCTCATTTTTGACCGAATCCACGCCCGAGGCCTCGCCGAAAACTATTTCAATATTTTTTTTGCCTTCAAAAATTTCGGCAAGCGGGATGGATACGCTCGAGAACATCAGACGGAATTTGGCCGGCCCGAAGTGCTCTTTTCCGTCGTGAGACGGAG
>JAGVYO010000008.1 GCA_018303225.1 Candidatus Woesearchaeota archaeon | reverse complement strand
CTTTTTTCCAGAAATTGTGCTTGACCAGCCGCTGGAACATACCTGCAGTCTCGATGGCCAGAACGAACCGGGCCTTGGTCTCGAATTTCAAGTCCTCGACCGAGCTGGGGATGGAGTAGGCGCCGGAGCCGAATTTTGTGCAGTCGATCCGGATCTCTTTTCCCGTGGTCGGATCCTTGTCAATCACAATTAAATTGCCCGCGATCTCGCCGCCCTTCTCCTCGGGAATGAACCCTATTTGCTCGCGGTTGACCATCAGCATGGCCTCGATGTCGTCCATGACTGTATCAGACTCGGGCTGCTCGTGGAAACGGGCCTCGGCCCAGTTCTTGCTAACGTAGTACGCTTCCCTCTTGGTAGCAATATCATCCTGCTCGATCAATTCCTTTGAAAGGGCCATCATGCGCAGCGTCTGGGCAAAGGTCCTGACGCTGCTCGCTGTCAAGGTGCGGGATTTCTTCTTCCCGACCAGCTCAAAGAAGCCTTCCTTCGGGTCGTATTTTACGTTGGACAGCGCCCGCAGCGGAGCGACCAATTTCGGCTGCTTCTTCTTCAGGATGGTCCTGTACACATCTTCTGCGACGTCCGTTATCTTTGTAACGACTTTAGTCATTTTCCTTCTCTCCTGCGTTTTCATTGCCTTCGGCTTCTTCGCTTGTGTCTCCCTTCCCGATCTTGGCCAGCTCTTCGTCGTACTCCGGGTTGTCCACGCCGATCTTTTCCAGTTCGCCGCGGTGCTTCTCAAGAAGCTCCTTCAGCAGCTTCTCCACCTTTTCCTGCTCCTCTTTCTTGAGCTTCAGCAGCTCGCGGAGCGCGTCGCCGATATGGGGGATGTAGGTCTCGATATAGCTCCTTTTTTTTGATTCGGACAAAATGCGGTGCTTCTTATGGATATAAGATGACAATTTCCGGCCGCAGTCCTGCAGGGCCAGCTTGATTTCCTTGACGATCTCCGGGTAATGGGCAATGGCCTCTTTGCTTTCCGAAGTGAACGGCACCCAGACCGAAGCAATGTGGACAATGATGGTCAAGGGACCGACGGGCAGTGCGCCGGCGCTCTGGCTCAGGCCGTAGTTCCGCCAGGCCGTGTTGATGATCGAACGGGTGACCGCGCAGGCGCTCTGCTGGTAGAGCAGCGGAACGCGGTTCGCGAACCTTAAGATACGGGCCGCAGCCTCCACCTCCTGCTCACCGCCGTAGGCAATGCCTGCTTCCACGATGAAGGGATTTCCTCTGTATACGGAAGGTGGTCTGCTGGTTGCGGCATAAAATTCAGCGTTGATCTCCTTGCGCAGGCCTTTTTCGAGCAGTTCGGCGCCGATGGGGCTGATGCAGTCCGCGGGCGGAGCGATGATCCTGGTCTTCTGGATGCCCTGGACCAGCTTCTCGGCCATGTCCCGGCTCAGTTCAGCGGGCTTGGTGTTGGGCAGCAGCGAGGCATTCTTGCAGATCTCTTTGGCTGTTCCCGGACCGACCCTTGAAAACTCATTGGTCAGGAAGCTCTGCAGGCTGCGCGCCTCTGTATTTTTGAGCATGTTCATCATCACGCCCAGCTCCACGCCGTACGGATGCGGCTTGATCTCGACCGGCTTGTGGGGCATGATCTCGGTGGCGCGCTGGAAAAGGATCTGCTCGGATTTCGGATTGACGTAGGTGATGGTGACGTGCGGATTGACAATGGCGGTCTGCTTGAGGTATTGGTCTACGGACTGAAAGCCCGCCTGGTAGGCGCCTTCCAGGTCAATCTCGATGCGCGTGCCGCGATCTTTTTTCCAGTCAACCTCTTTTTCCACCACAATCTCGGGCGCATTCTTCTGGGTGTTGATGGTCAGCTCGTAATAATGAGAGGGATGCGTGGGATCAATCTTCGAGGTGATCTTGGCAGGCTTGCCCGTGGTCAACTGGCCGTACATCACGGATGCCGAGATGCCGATGCCCTGCTGGCCCCGGGTCTGGGAAAGCTTGAAGAACTTGCTGCCGTACAATAATTTCGCGAAGACCTGCGGGATCTGCTTCTTGATGATGCCCGGGCCGTTGTCCTCCACAATCACGCGAAAGCGGTCGTTCTGCAGGTCGATGATCTCTACGGAGACTTCGGGAAGGATGCCGGCCTCTTCGCAGGCATCCAGCGAATTGTCCACGGCCTCCTTGATGGTGGTCAGCAGCGCTTTCCGCTTGTTGTCGAACCCCAATAAATGGCGGTTCCGGCTGAAGAATTCAGCTACGCCGATGTCACGCTGCTTTTTAGCCAACCCGTATGCAATGGGAGTGTCTGCCATGTTTCCCAGAAATTTATAAAGAACCCAGTAGCCGGGATTTCTTTAGCTCCCTTCTTTTTTTCTCCAGCCATTTATAAACGTTTGCATGCGGCGAGCCGCGGAGCAATGATTCGATGGCCTGCCGCGCCATAGGAACGTGGTCGGCTGCGCCGATAATGCCGATGGTTTTTCCGTAGACCGAAACGTAGCATTCGGTCAGCTCTTCGATCGTGGTGCGGCATTTCCCCTCTTTTCCGATCACGCGGCCCTTCAGGCGGATCATGGTGTCTTTTGATTTGCCTATGAAATCATTCATAGACAGGGTATCAAACACGTAATCGTTCTTCAGCAGGAGCATCGCGGTGTTGGGATTGAAGCCGCGGCCGATGGCCTGCACCACTTCCCGCGCCGTATACATCCCCAGCCCGTCCTCGCCCTTGATGAAGACGTCGCCTTCCTTGGAATCCACGTTCAGGGAGGTCTTGGTGGCGGACTCAATCTCCTTCTTGATGTCCCCTTCCTTTCCGATGAGCACCGCGATGCGCTCCCTCGGAATTTTCAGTTCGTAGATGAATTCTGTCATCATGCTTCTCCGAAACGGCCCTTCACTTTTAAAACTTTTTGTTCCTTATTTTCGCCAGGACCTTTTCCCTGCTTACATCCATTCCCTTTTTTTCAAAAAAAGTGCATAGGTTTTTTATGTCCCGCTCCAGAAATTCTTCGGCCCGCGGGTTGTTCAGCGGGGTCGCCTGCGAAAAATCAATGAGGACAGGATGCTCGTTGAAGTTCAGGATGTTGAAGGCGGACAGATCGGCATGCACAAGGCCGGCGCGGTAAAAGCGCGATATGTTCTCCACGATTTCATCGAAGAATTTTTTCGGGTCTTCGGGCCATTGGTCCTTCAGCTTGGGCGCGTTCTCCTCCTCCCCGATGAATTCCAGCACCAGCACGTTGTTCTTGATCGTCAGCGGCGTAGGGACACGGACGTTCGCTTCGCGGGCCTTCATGAGGTTGCGGTATTCGCGCTGCACCCATGTGAGAATAATCTGCCGCTTCTTCCCCTTCAGGGCCGTATACCGCGGATCGTCCTTGAGGTAATCGTACATCTTGTTGAAATCGCATGCCTCCAGGCGGTAAATCTTCACCATGACACGGCCGCTCCGGCCCAATGCGGAAAACAGGTTGGACTCCTTGCCGATGGAGATGGGGCTTTCCAGGCCCTCGAAGTAGCCTTCGCTGATCAGCTTGAAGATGGTCCGGGAGGTGAACTCATCAAACACATTCCCCCATACCTTGAACTTCTCGCGGTTGATTTTCGGCATATGCGCAGGAAAGAGAGCGGGGCTTTTAAATGCTTTCGAGAGTGTTTTTGCTACTTTAGAATAGTATCATATCGAAAGGTTTATATATTAGCTCTACCATCCAATAGTAACAGTGTTGGGGAAACCTAACGCTTATCTAAACACCTCTTTTCCCCGGTAGGCGCTTTCGGGCGTTTGCCGGGGTTTTATAATCACCTCTTTTTCCTTGGTAAGGGCTCCGCAAGGGGCCTTTGCCGGGGTTTATAAACCGCCTTCTTTCCAAAGCAAATGTTTTTATACTTCGGTATCTTCTCTTTTATTCAGAGTGTTAAGGGTTTTTTGGCCTTTTCCAGGCTTGAAAAGCCTTTAATGCGGCCCGTCACGAGAGTACTCAATGGAGCTGACGGCAATGCCAAGCAATGAGCTTGGGAGTTAGTGTTACGGGCTTCAATACTTTTATAATTACGGAAAGACCCAGAACAGGCAGAACAAGCATCCATTTCGTTTATTCATTCATCATTTGCGATAAAATGGAAAGAGAGCCCCTAAAAGGGCCCGATTGAATCAGTAGCTTGTTCTGGGAAAAAACCAAAGAAGAATGGAAGAGAGCTGCATCATGTTCATCCCCCGATTATGCCATTTAGGTAGCATCAGGATGTCCGACATCGAATAGCTCTTCTTCTGTCTGGAGGAAATAAAATGGGAAAAATCAGTCCTGTATCTTCAAAGTACATCGTCCATGCCAGCATTGAAATTGACGGCGTGGTAGACAAGCCGGATGTCATCGGCGCCATCTTCGGCCAGACCGAAGGCCTGCTGGGAGCAGAGCTGGAGCTAAGGGAGCTGCAGCGATCGGGCCGGATCGGCCGGATCGAGGTGAACATCGACACGCGAACCGGAAAGTCAAAAGGCACTATTGTGATCCCGTCCAGTCTGGACAAGGCAGAGACGTCCATCATCGCAGCCGCTCTGGAGATCATCCAGCGCATCGGACCATGCAACGCGAAACTGCTGATCCAGAACATCGAGGACGTGCGGGTCAGCAAGCGAAGCTTCGTGATCGAGCGGGCCAAGGTATTGCTGCGCAACATGATCGAGAGCACCCCGGACAGCCAGGAATTGGCGGATGAGGTGGCGCACAGCGTCCGCGTCATGGAAATCCAGGAGTACGGGAAAGACCGGCTGCCGTCGGGACCGGCCATCAACGAATCGGATGACGTGATTGTAGTAGAAGGCCGCGCGGATGTGGTCAACCTGCTGAAGCACGGCTTCAAGAACGCGGTGGCGATGAACGGGACCTCTGTTCCGGAAACCATGATCGAGCTGTGCCAGAAGAAAGTGGTCACGCTGTTCGTGGACGGCGACAGGGGCGGAGACCTCATCATCAAGGAACTGACCGGCGTGGCGGACGTTGATTTTGTAACGAGAGCCCCGGCCGGAAAAGAAGTGGAAGAGATCACCAAGAAGGAGATCCACAAGGCACTGCGGAGCCGCATCTCCGGCGAGCAGGCCAAGCTCGAGCTGAGCAAGGAAAGCGACCGCATCAATGAAGTGGGCCTGAAGCAGCGGCAAGGGTTCCGCCCGTTCCGGGGGCCGCAGCGGCCGCCCATGCAGCAGCAACCGCCGCCGCGGTTTCAGCCGCGAAAGGTAGAGATGCAGGGCGAGGAGCGGAAAGTATTCAAGGAAATGATCGAGAGCCTGATCGGGACGCGGGCTGCCCAGGTGCTGGACAACCACCTGAACATCCTCGGAAGGGTGCCCATCAGCGAACTGCCGTCTACGCTGGGAAATCTCGGCCAGGACGTCTATGCGATTGTTTTCGACGGGAATGCGGACCGGGACATGGTCAGGGCCGCGGAAAAAGCCAAGGTAAAATACCTTGTCGCGATGGATTCCGAGATCCGGCCGAACGAGACCAGCGTGAACGTGATTACGGTCAACGGCCTTTAAGAAACGGACAGCACCGTGGCGCATTCATCCAGAGGGTTGAATGCGCAGAATTTTTCTTTTATGGATTCGGCGGACTGAAGGCCGGAGAACTTGAATTGGTTGTTCACGACAAACGTTGGATAGCTGGTGATGGCCATCTCGTCCTTTAGTTTTTCTTTATCCTCTTCGCTCACGATGCGGGACTCATACCGCATGCTGCTCCCCAGCAGCTCGAGAACTTCCCACACGTTTTTCTCCACGGGATGCAGTTCCGTAAGGTACAGGTCCAAGCGACCCTTATCCTGCTCACGCCTGAAGAAGTAGGAGGCGCCGGAAGCGGACGGTGAAACAAGATAATCGCCTTCTTCAGTCGGGATCAGCGCCCGCTGAAATTCCCCAAAGCGCAGCGCCTGTTCGGCCTCTTTTCCCAGCAGATAAGCAGGCAATGCATCTACACCGGCCTTCTGGGCGAGCTGCCGACCCTCTTCGCTGTCAATGGAAAGCCGCTGGATCCGTATGCCGGGAAACAGCTGCGCAAGCACGTTCTCCATCCGTGCGCTGTCGCAGACCGTGCACGAAGGATCCCCGATGAGGGTCAGATTGACAGGCACGACGGTCTCGAATTGGCACTCGGCCCCGGATGTATTGGGACTGATGCAGGTGCCGATGAACCCTGTTTTAGCACAATCGGTGTCGGCCATGCATGCAAAAGAAGGGGCGACCGCATCACCTTTGAACATCCACTGGTAGAAAATGAGGATAAGAAGGACGATGCCGATGAGGGTCAGGAGGGCTTTCCATCCCTTGGGTCAGGAGGGCTTTCCATCCCTTTCCTTTTGATTTTCCGATATTCTTTCTTGATTTCCCGTGGAGTTCCCTCAGGTCGTCTTCGCGGATCTCCTCTTCGGGCTCTTCTTCACCGGTTTCTTCGCCTTTGTCTTCCGGCTCTTTCCCTGCTTCGGGCATGTCTGCCTCTTCCGCTTCGGAAGACGGCTTTTTCGCTTCGTTCTTTTCTTCGTAGACTTCCAGCGGATGCATTTCGCCGCCCTCATCTACCAGGCCCACTTCGCTGCCGGCAGACTCTTTCTCTTCGGCAAGTGTTTCTTCCGGCTCTTCGGCCGGTGCTTCTGGGACGGCCTCTTCTTTCTCTTCAACGGCCTTTTTTTCCGGCTCTTCCTTTGGCTGCTTTTTTGCGGCCTTCCTCGGCCGCTTCTTTTCTTTTTTCGGCTTGGAAGGCTCGTCCGGGATGTCGGCAAGCTCTTTGGAAGAGGTATCTTCGCTCAGCTGCCGCTCGATGCGCTGCTTCTGCTGTTCGTATTCATCCCGCGAGATGATATCGGCTTCCAGACTCTCGTCCAGCAGCCGCAATTCCTTCTCCAACCGTGCTCTTTCTTCGGAATCCATGGGGGTTCGCTACATTATTGCTGTCACTTGGGTTCTTCGCTTTTCTCCAGAACAATCACCGTACGGCTAATGCTGGATGCCGCAGAACGCTTTCCTGAAAAGAAGTGGGGGTTGCGATGTGTAGTCATGATAGGTCTCTTTCACGCTACCACCTCTTTTTGAGTAGAGATTAAAGTTGCCCTAAATAAACCTTTCGACTATTGCTTTACCACCTACTAGTTCCTACAAACGTTTATATTGGTTCCAAAGGGAGAGGGAAGCATGGCTTATGACATCATCATCGGCCGAAGCGCCAAGGACAAAGAGAAATTCGGCAAAGAGGGCTCTGTTTTTCTGGGAAGGCACTATGTAAAGATGGGCCAGACGACTTCGTTGTCCAATGAAATCTTCATGGACGTGATCCGGTCGCACGTGGTGTTCGTGTGTGGGAAGAGAGGCGGCGGAAAATGCCTTCATGGAGATACGTTGATTACATTGGAAGACGGATCCCAGATGCCCATAAAAGATGCAGAAAAGAACAATCGGGGCATTTTTTCACTTAATGCGGATTTCAGAATCCAACCGGCCATCAAATCGCATTTTTATAAGAGAGAGGTGCAACGATTGGTGAGGATAGGGCTGCGCAGCGGCAAGGAAATACGCCTTACGCCGGAGCACCCGCTCCTCACAGTCAAAGGATGGATGCCTGCCGAACAACTGCATATGGGATCAAGGATAGCCACCCCCCGCAAATTAGAGGCGTTTGGAAGATCGGATTTGCCGGAATGCCGCTTAAAGCTGCTGGCTTATTTGACGACAGAAGGCCATCTCGGCAACCATTTCGTGCTTTTTAGCAATGCGGATCCCGTTATTTTAGAGGATTTCAAGAGCGCTGTACATGGCTTCGACAAGGTGCTGCAGGTAAAAGTGCATGAGAAAGAAGGATGCTGGCGAGTCATAGAAGGGAAAAAAAGAGTTGTTCTGCGGCAAGCTGAGCGGGATGGATATGGGAGGTTCATAGGGAAGCCCGAGATATCCGATACCCGCTCCTCGCTCCGGAAGTGGCTGGAAGATATTGGCATGTACGGCAAGTTGTCCTACGAACGCACGCTGCCGGAGATGGCCTTTACGCTTCCGCGAAATAAAACCGCGTTGTTGCTGAACCGACTTTTTTCGTGCGACGGCACTATTTACAAAGAAGGCCAGGCCTATTGGAAAGTGGCTTACGGCTCCAGTTCGTTTATGCTGGCCAGGCAGGTACAACATCTACTGCTGAAGTTTGGGATCGTATCGGTTCTTCGCAAAAAGCCTACAAAAAGGAGAGATGCCTATGAAATAACTATCCGCGGCGAATTTGTACATACGTTTTTAGACCAGATAGGTTTCTTTGGCGTCAAGGAAAAAAAAGCAGCCGATGCCATGCAGCAGGTTCCCCAGATCATAAGAAATCCAAATTTAGACACGATTCCTAAAGAGTTATGGGAGCTCTACCATCCGGACAGTTGGGCGGAGATTGGAAGAAGACTGCACTACAGCCCTCCCAAAAGCATGCGTGAGGCAACAAGGTATAGCCCGTCCCGCCAAAAACTGCTGCAGATCGCCCGGGCGGATGAAAACGAACTTCTTCAGAAACTGGCTACGTCAGACATCTTTTGGGACGAGATTGTGGCCATGGAGATGGAAGAAGGGAATTTCACGGTATATGATATATCCGTACCTGAGCACCATAATTTTGTAGCAGGGGATATCATTGTACATAATAGCTACACCATGGGCGTCATCGCCGAAGGGATGGCGGACCTCCCGCAGGACATCTTCCAGAACATGGCGGTGGTGATGCTCGATACCATGGGCATCTACTGGACCATGAAATACCCGAACGACAAGGACGCGGATATCCTGAAAGAATGGAAGCTGGAGGGAAAGCCACTGAATGTGGTGCTCTATACGCCGGTCGGTTATTACCACCGGTACAAGGAGGAGGGCATTCCCACGGATTTCCCGTTCTCCATCAAGCCTTCGGATTTAAGCCCCTATGATTGGGCATTGACCTTCGGGATCTCTCTGAATGACTCCATGGGGGTTGTGATCGAGAAAGTCGTCGAAGACCTGAAGCAGAAAGAGCCGAACTTCACCATGGATGATGTCATTGAAGCGGTAAAAGGCATCGAGCACACGTCCGAGGACATAAAGTTCGGCGTCATCAACCGCTTTATCATGGCCAAGAACTGGGGAATCTTCAGCG
This sequence comes from Candidatus Woesearchaeota archaeon, assembly GCA_018303225.1. Classification (GTDB taxonomy): domain Archaea; phylum Nanobdellota; class Nanobdellia; order Woesearchaeales; family JAGVYO01; genus JAGVYO01. Next base: position 1,818 of record JAGVYO010000008.1, on the reverse strand, counting down.
AGAACGGCACGCGCATCGAGGATATCGTAAAAAGCGGACAAGTCACAGTGGTGGACGTGAGCTGCTATGCCGTGACGCCGGGCGCGGAAGGATTGCGGGCGCTGGTGATCGGGCTGATTTCGCAGAAACTGTTCATCCAGCGCATGATTGCACGGAAGGCCGAGGAGCACAAGGCCATCAAGATCGAGACGCATTTCATGAGCGAGCAGGAGCAGACCGGAAAACAGGAGAATCCGCTGGTATGGCTCATCGTGGACGAGGCCCACGAATTCCTTCCCCGGGATGAGAAGACGGCCGCTACGGATGCGCTGATCACTATTTTACGGGAAGGCCGGCAGCCGGGCATTTCGTTGATATTGGCATCGCAGCAGCCCGGAAAGATCCATACGGACGTGATGACGCAGTCGGACATCGTGATATCGCACCGGATCACGGCCAAGGTGGACACGGATGCATTGGGGATGCTGATGCAGAGCTACATGCGGGAAGGGTTGGATGTACAATTGAATAATCTGCCGCGGACAACAGGCTCTGCGCTGGTATTTGACGACACCAACGAACGCATCTATCCGATGCAGGTGAGGCCGCGGTTCACGTGGCATGGCGGCGAAGCGCCGGTCGCGATCCACGAGAAGAAGAAGCTGTTCGATTTCTAGGGTTCGAAGGTACGGCTGTAAAAGAAGAGGAAAAAGACGATCACGGCCTGAGAAAGGGATAATGTATTTTAATATTTTGGCGCCACGGGCGAATAAGTCATCGAGATCAACGAGGCAACGAACATCAGGATAAAGAGCAGCACAAACGCGAATCCCCACGTGGCAGAACGCGGATACAGGTAGACGGCCGAGATGATGAAGCCGACGATGCTGGTCAGCATGAAGCCGCCGGACAAGGGAGCTATCTTTGAAACGACCACAGGCCTCTTTTTCATAGTGGCTTTTTGTGTCTGATGGTATTTAAATGTTTCGGGATAGGAAAAAAGAAAGCCAATGAACAATTTGGAATTTCCTTATTTTTGCGGCGGCAGGGAAAATCAGCAAAAATTTTGGCACGAAATTTTTGGGATGAGCCTAACCGCAGAGAAAATGATTTTTAGTTAATGGCTGATTAATTGGCGTGTTAAATACCGCCCACCTAGAATTCAATGAAATTCAGTTTGGAGACATTTTTCCTGGCTTTCTCCAGCTTTTTGGTGAAATCATCCATGAAAACAGCCATCTTTTCGATGGCCAACTGCTTTAATTCGCCGCTGGTCATCTTTCCGGACTTGTAGTCGTTGTAGATATTTTCCAGTTCCTTATCATCCTCGATCAGGTGCTGCTTCAGGAGCTCAAAGACCATGTCTTTCTCCACCATGGCGCCCAAGCGCCTATGCTCTTCCAAGGTGTCTCTGCCGCCGCTCAGGGCCCGCAGGATTTTCCGCTTCACGCTTTCAAGCTCCTCGGGAAGCTCGATATAGGATTCCGGGTTGGATTTTGACATCTTCATCGAGCCGTCCAGGGAGGGCATGAACTTATGGTAGATGGAAGAGGGAAGGAAGAACCTCTTCTCTTTGGACCTCCTCACAATATCCCGCGTCAGGCGGATATGGGGATCCTGGTCGATGCCGACCGGGATGATGCCCGGCATGGGCTCCTTCAGCTGCGGGAAAAGTATGTCGGCGGCCTGCGTCAGCGCGGAAAGGATCCTGCCCGGGTCTGCCGTGCCGTAGATGGCGCGGAACTCGTTGAGGGTGATTTTTTTGGAGAATTCATAGGTCAGATGGACGACTTCCTTATTCTCGGACTGGAAATAGAAGACGGTCTTTTTCGGGTCCAG
>JAGVYO010000030.1 GCA_018303225.1 Candidatus Woesearchaeota archaeon | reverse complement strand
AGAATGAGGAAAACCCTGGACAAATTCACGGATGATGATTATATAAGACTGGTAAAGATGACCAACACGCAGAAAGTGAGGGACATTCTGGAGACCCACAGCCGCGACAGGCCCTCTGCATTGGTCTTAAAACTAATAATGAAGCAGCCACGCTATATGGGATTTGCCAAGACGCTCTTCCGATAAAACCCCTTGCGCCAAGTCATTTTTGTGCGTATTGGACAATAAATTTCTTAACGAAAAGGCAAGTACAAAAATTTCGGCACGAAATTTTTGCCACTTTTCCCAACCGCCAAAAAAATGTTATTATTTCCAATGTTCCGTGCCAATCCAGGACATCTTTAATTTATAGAAAGCTTTTAATAGAAATCCTTTTTCTTCGGGGAGAGAATGGAAGACGACGAGATTTCTATTGATGTGGGGAAGATAAAAGACTTCTTCAGAAGGAAAAAGAAAGAGGAGGATAAAGAGAGTTCTGAACCGGGAGCGAATAAGGAGTCCCATTCCGAAGATAAAACGCCCATCAAAAAAGAAGAGAAAATCATGCCAGAAAAAGAAAAGAATGAAACTCATGCATCAGAAAAGGCCGGAGACGAGATCGAATTGGATTTCGGAAAGATAAAAAGCTGGTTCAAAAAGAAGGAAAAGGCAGAAACCCCTACAGAAACCAGAAAAGAGGGGCGGCACCCAGAGAAAAAGGAAGAAAAGCGCCCACTGGATGAGAAAGAGGACGAGATTTCCCTTGATTTCTCAAAAATAAAGTCGTTCTTTAAAGGGAAGAAAGAAGAGGCCGGGGAAAGCAAAGACGATGTAAACGTTGACGTAGAAAAAACGCTTACCGCCATTAAGAAATATCAGAAGGTAATCGTTCCCATCGTCCTGATACTCATCGCGATGTCGCTGGCCATCCATGTGCGCCTGCAATCCGCGGATTGGCCCGCCACCGACCAATGGGCCCAGAGCACGGTCTATGATTTCTACCGCAGTCAGATAAGGACGCAGGTCAACCAGCAATATCCGAATCTTCCCGAGCAAAACCGGGAAAACTTCGTGAACGCCGAGTTCCAGAAATTGCTGGAGACCCAGGCAGACACCATCGGGCAGCAGATCGAGGCGACCTCGCAGCAGTTCAAGGACCATTTCAGGGACGAGCAGGGCCATAGCTACCTGCCGGACATCGATCCGTATTTCTGGCTGCGCCATGGGCAGAACGTGCTGGAGAACGGCCATCCCGGAGACGCCATCATCAACGGCAGGAAATGGGACACCTTCATGCTCGCTCCTTTGGGACGCGGTTTGCCGCCGGATATGTTCCACGCCTATGCGGAAGCCTATCTCTACAAGATTGAGCGCATCTTCAATCCGGACCTGACGCTGAGGCAGTCGGTCTTTATCATACCCGTCCTCATCGCCGCCCTTTCGGTGATACCGGCCTTCTTCATCGGAAGGCGCCTGGGGGGGAATTTCAGCGGCTTTGTGGCAGCTGCATTATTGGCCATCCATCCCTCGTTCCTGAACAGGACCTTATGGGGAGTGACCGATACCGACGGATACAACGTCTTCTTCCCATTGATGATCGTCTGGCTTTTCCTGGAAGGGTTTGAGGCGGAGAACTGGAAAAAGAGCATCATGACCGTAACGCTGGCCGGATTTTTCGTCGGCCTCTTTTCCTTCGCCTGGGGCGGCTGGTGGTACATCTTCGATTTCATTTTGATCGCATCGATCCTGTTCCTCCCGTACCATTTCCTGGTGCACCGGGATGAATGGAAGAAAGGGATGAAAGCGTTCATCCGGAAGCCGGAGATACGGAACGCGCTCATCGTCATTGCCGTATTTATCGTCTCATCCGGATTGTTCGTGACCATCTTCAGGGATTTCAAAGAATTCCAGGTAGCTCCGAGCCAGCCGTTCGGCTTCACCAAAATCAAGGAGGTGGGTGTTTCCAAGATATGGCCCAATGTCCTTACGACCGTAGCGGAGCAGAACGAAGCCTCGCTGCAGGGGATCCTCTCGCAGATAGGGGGCAAATTCATGGTCTTCATCGGACTGATGGGGATTGTCTCCCTCATGATCCGGAAAGATAAGTACGAATGGAGCGATATCGGCTACGCGCTGGGATCGGCGGTGTGGTTCCTGGTGGTGCTGAATTTCAATAACCTGGACATCCTCAGCTTCATGGCCTTGATTTCCCTTCCCGTTGTCTTCAAGACCGGATGGGCCATTGCCCGGAAAGAGCACCACATCGACATAAAGCTGGCCCTGCTGCTGGTCCTATGGTTCCTGGCCACGATCTATGCAAGCACCAAAGGCATCCGCTGGATCCTGCTGCTGACGCCGGCATTTTCGCTCGCCTTCGGCATCGCGCTGGGAAGGATAAACAGCTACGCTACCAACGCAATTTCAAAGGGGCTGAAAATCCCCGGCTATATCACAAAGCCTTTGATGATGGTGGCGCTGTTGTTTTTGCTGGTGAGTACATTCGACTCGGCAAAAAGCATCGCCCGCAGCGAAGTTCCCATCATCAACGATGCATGGTACAACGCGCTGGTCAAGATAGACCAGGAAGCTGCCCCGGATGCGATCATAAACTCCTGGTGGGACTTCGGCCACTGGTTCAAGGCTATTGGAAACAGAAGAGTCACCTTTGACGGGACTTCGCAGGACACGCCCCAGGCCCACTGGATAGGGAATGCGCTGCGCACCTCCGATGAGAAGACCGCTGTGGGCATTTTGCGCATGCTGGATTGCGGGGCCAACACGGCTTTCGACGCATTGGACAAAAAAGTGCAGGACACGGAGAAATCTGTGGATATTTTGTATGATATTATAGTGATGAGCAAGGCCGATGCCGACAAACGATTGGAAAAAGAAGGCCTAAACGATGAAGAGAGAGCGACTGTCCTGAAAAACACCCATTGCACCCCGCCCGAGGATTATTTCATCACATCCGAAGACATGGTCTCGAAATCCGGCGTCTGGGGCCATTTCGGCGCGTGGGACTTTGACCGGGCGCAGATGTACAACACCCTGCAGAAAAAAGAGTATAAGGGCAACCGGGAAAAAAGCATCGCCTACCTCAAAGAGCGCTTTGGCATGGATGACAAGCAGGCCTCTGACCGCTATTTTGAGATCGAATCATTGACACCGGACCAGGTGAACACATGGATTGCACCGTGGCCCAGTTATGCATCCGGAGTGCAGGGATGCACGCCAAAAGAGGAAGGCATATTCGCATGCCCTGTCGGCGGCAGCGAGATGCTGGTGAACGTTGAGGGTAGGGAAGCTTCCATCGCGGCGCCGACAGGCGAGCAGCATCCGAAATCCATCGCCTTCCCGACCCCGGACGGCATCTTCGTGAAAGAATATACAAGCAATGTGGTTGCGCTCCAGAACGGGAGACCGTTGGGCGCTGCATTGATCCCATCCGGGAATTCGTACAACATTGTGCTGATGGACGCGGATTTGACAGCGGGCATGTTCACCCGGCTGTTCTACATGGACGGCCACGGCCTGTCGTACTTCAAGAAATTCGACGACCAGCGCAGCATCTTCGGAAACCGCATCATTGTATGGAAGGTAGACTGGGAAGGAAAGGAAAAGAATAGTGTAGAGGCCTATGCGCAGCCTGCGGTTGTCCCGGAGGCAGCGGAAATTCTTAACGGAACCCCGATAAACAGCATATCCGATGAAAGCCAGTAAAGTATGGGCCATCATTCCCGCGTATAATGAGGAAGCAAGCATCCGGCAGGTCATTGAAAAGGCCATGGACTATGCGGAGAATATCATCGTGGTGGATGACGGCTCTGCGGACAAGACAAGCCTTGCGGCCGGAAAGACAAAGGCGCACGTGCTGAAGCATGTCGTAAATCTGGGAAAAGGAGCTGCGCTGAAGACCGGATGCGATTACGCGCTCAGGCAGGGCGCAGAAGCCATGGTGGTGCTGGACGCGGATGCGCAGCATGACCCTTCTGAGATTCCGAAATTCGTAGCGCAGTTAGAGGCGCACGACATCGTGTTTGGCTACCGGAAGTACAACAAAGCCATGCCGTGGATATTGAAGTTCGGCAATAAGGCAATCAACAGCGCCACCCGGATCCTGTATGGCATCCGACTGCAGGATACCCAGTGCGGCTACCGCGCATTCACAGCAGAAGCCTACCGGAAGATCCGCTGGCAGGCCTCGGACTACAGCATGGAGAGCGAGATGATCACACGGGCAGGAAAAAATAAGCTCAGCTATGCCGAGGTTCCCATCGAGACCATCTACGGAAACAAATATAAAGGGACGACCGTTCTGGATGGCATAAAGATCGTCTTCAACCTGCTCTGGTGGCGATGGAGTAAATGAGATGGTAGCGGATATCCTTGGAATCCAGATTATCGGTGTTCTTTTCGGGATTTTTATGGTGTATTACACCTTCCTAAAGTACAAAAGGGCCGAATTTACGGTGAAAGAGTACAGCGTCTGGCTGGGAGTATGGGTCGTCTTCGTCATCGTGTCCATCTTCTCGCCGTTCTTCAAGCCCGTGGTGGAAGCACTTGGGTTTGTCCGTACCCTGGACTTTCTCATCATCCTGGGGTTCATGTTCTTCATCGGCATATCGTTCTACACCTACACCCTGGTCCGGAAGAACCAGCGCAAGCTGGAGGATATCGTCCGCAGGATGGCCATGGAAAAGAAGTAAAAGAAAATAAAAATAATTGATACACCAAACATCATTTTCTCACGATACCTACTACCCAATCAACCATTATGACAAAAGAATTTATTTATGATAGTGACCATAACAAAAATTTCGTGCCGAAATTTTTGGTCTTTCCCTACCGCCACAAAAAGATTATTTCATAATGTTTCGCTTATGGATAGTCCCTAAATAGAAAATAAATTAAACAGGAAACGGGTTCTCAGCAGCATGTTATCGGTAGAGACCATAAAGAGGCTGGACAGATGGGCAGGCGGTTTTCTTTGCAGGATCGCCTCTAAAAAAGAGCAGAAGCCGGATCGGACCAGCAGCATTTTAATCATCCAGTTGTGGGGGATCGGCGAAACCATATTGACCCTGCCGGCCGTCCATGCCGTCCGCAAAGCATTCCCAAAGGCGCAGATCAGCATTTTAGCCACCGAAAGAAACCGGGATGTGTTTCAGGGAAACAAGGACATCAGCGAGATAAAGACCATTCCCCTAAAGCCCACGGGCATCCTCCGGTTCATCCGGAAGAATAAGAATGCCTTTGACCTGGCCATCGATATGGAAGAATACCTGAATATCTCCGCCCTGATTGCATTTTACGTGGGAAAAGAGCGATGGGGATACGGCCACGGGCAGCGGGCAAGGCTGTACACCCGGAGAACAGTCTACAACGACAGGCAGCATGCGGCCCAGACATTCCTGGATTTGGTTAGCATGGACGGGGAGAAAAATACCGTGTCTGAGCTGGTGGAACTGCCAGTCACTGAGTTTGCCAAGCAGCGGGTGTCCTTTTTTCTAAAAGAGAGTGGAGTCGTTGAAAGCGACAACGTGGTCGGCATCACGCCCGGAGCTGCCGAATCGTCAAAATGCCGGATGTGGCCCCAAGAGAATTTCGCCAAGATGGCCGATGGGCTGATCGAACTCTACAAAGTGAAGGTCCTTTTCATAGGCTCGGCCAACGAATCGCCGTTGATTGAGGATATACGGGATCAAATGCAGAATAAAGGCCAAAGCATAAATGCCGCCGGAAAAGTAAGCCTCAGCGACCTTTTCACGCTGGTGAAGAGGTGCCGGCTGTTCATCAGCAATGATACCGGGCCGATGCACATCGCGGCAGCGCAAAAAGTGCCGACCATCGGATTGTTCGGGCCGAATATCCCGCTGCGTTTTGGGCCCTATGGAAAGAGTAACACCTCCATCTATAAAGGGGACAACTGCACCTTCAGCCCCTGCATCAATGTCCATCTCGGCCGGACACCGGACTGCCTGTTCAAGAAGAACAGCCCCGATTACCAGAAGTGCATGAAAAATATTTCAATAGCGGATGTAGGGAAGGCCGTAGAGAAAATCATGCAGAAAAGTTAATCCGAGACGTGCAGGTATTCCCCATAGGTGAAATAGCCGGCTGCCTGCTTGATCTTCGCCAGTTTTGGAAAGACATCCTTCTCCAGCGAGACAGAATGCTCAAACAGTTCAAACACCTCGGGCTTGAAGAGGTAGATGCCTGCATTGACGATATGTGTGGAGAATGATTTTGGCTTTTCCTGGAAATCGACAATCAGGTCACCGTCCAGGATCGCGATGCCGTAACCCGAGGGCTTTTCCCGGGTCATCAGCCCCATGGTCGCCAGTTTGTTCAGTGTAAAGTGCTTCTTGACCATGCCACCCAGGTCAAAGTTATTGAAGGTATCCCCGCTCATCACCAGGAAGGACTTCTGCAGTTTGTCCTTGATGGAAAACAGCGCCTGGGCCGTTCCTTTCACGTCCTTTTCAATAACTTCAACATTCAAGGAAGCATCGGCAATTTCCGAGAGAAGATCATTCATAGAGGAGGTGTATTGGGTAATCACATATACATTCTGAATTCCGTACTTCTTAAAGAAAGCCAGCTGGTGCTTGATCAATGACTGACCTTTTATTTTTTTCAGGGCATACGATTGGTGCTCGCCCTTCAGCAGCAGCACAGCGGTGGTGATGGACTGGTCCTGCAGGCCCTTCCGGAGAAAGAATTCAATGGCCTGGCTCCGGGAGCGGATGACGCTGCCGTCCACCTTCCGGTCAATCTCGTCCAATAACCCCTTGTCCAGCGAGATGGCAACCTTCGGTTTCTCCATAAAAGTATGAAAGAGTATGAAGTTTAAAAACCTTTGTTTTCCCGAGTATATAGTCACTAGAATAGAAATATTTATATACCATCACATCTACCAATAGTATGAAATCCTCATACCATGATAAACAAAGCCATCCGCGAAAG